>NZ_JBIVLH010000038.1:0-65240 GCF_044751185.1 Streptomyces sp. NPDC088733 | reverse complement strand
TCTCCCCGGCCTTTTTTTGGGGGGGGGGGGGGGGGGGGGGGCCCCCCCCCCCCCCGCGGGGGGGGGGGGGGGGGGGGGGCGCCCCCCCCCCCCCCCCGCCCGGAACCCTCGTGATCAGCCGGCGCGAGGCACCGGCACACCACTGGTCAGACGCGCCGGCGCTTCGGCGGGCGGCATCCGTTGTGCGGGGTCGGCGTGACGTCCTGGATCGAGCCGACCTCCAGGCCGGTGGCCTGGAGCGAGCGGATCGCGGTCTCGCGGCCGGAGCCCGGGCCCTTGACGAACACATCGACCTTGCGCATGCCGTGCTCCTGCGCGCGACGCGCGGCCGACTCGGCGGCCATCTGCGCGGCGAACGGAGTCGACTTGCGCGAGCCCTTGAAGCCGACGTGGCCGGCGGAGGCCCAGGAGATCACGTTGCCGGACGGGTCCGTGATCGAAACGATGGTGTTGTTGAACGTGCTCTTGATGTGCGCGTGGCCGTGAGCGACGTTCTTCTTTTCCTTGCGGCGCACCTTCTTGGCAGCGCCCTGACGACCCTTGGGGGGCATCTACTAACTCCTACGGGAGGTGGTCGGTCCTACAGCGAAGACCGCTGACGAGCGTCCGCTGAGGACTACTTCTTGCCCGGCTTCTTCTTGCCGGCGATGGCGCGACGCGGGCCCTTGCGGGTGCGGGCGTTGGTGTGGGTGCGCTGGCCGTGGACCGGCAGGCCGCGACGGTGGCGCAGACCCTGGTAGCAGCCGATCTCGACCTTGCGACGGATGTCCGCCTGGATCTCGCGACGGAGGTCACCCTCGGTCTTGATGTTGGCGTCCACGTACTCGCGGATCTTGACCAGGTCCTCTTCGTCCAGGTCGCGAACGCGGGTGTTCGGGTTCACGCCCGTGGCGGCGAGGGTCTCCTGGGCGAGAGTGCGCCCAATGCCGAAGACGTAGGTGAGGGCGACCTCCACGCGCTTTTCGCGCGGGATGTCAACACCTGAAACGCGTGCCATTCAATGGCTCCTGTTGGTGTTCGGGGGTCTTCCGCAGCCCCACTCCTGACCGCCGTACGAGGTACGGATCAGGTCCCCGGCCCCCGGCCGGAGGTGTCGTCAGCCGCGAGGGGCTCGACGGGCGCTGCGTATGTACGAGTTGCTTGCGTCGCGCGAAGAACTGCGAAGTGCAGGTCGGTGTGCGTCAGCCCTGGCGCTGCTTGTGGCGCAGGTTGTCGCAGATGACCATGACCCGACCGTGACGGCGGATCACCTTGCACTTGTCGCAGATCTTCTTGACGCTCGGCTTGACCTTCATGGGATGTCAGGTTCTCCGGGTCGTGAGATCTACTTGTAGCGGTAGACGATCCGTCCGCGCGTGAGGTCGTAGGGAGACAGCTCCACAACGACTCGGTCATCCGGGAGGATACGGATGTAGTGCATCCGCATCTTGCCGCTGATGTGCGCGAGGACCTTGTGACCGTTCTGCAGCTCCACCTTGAACATAGCGTTCGGCAGAGATTCGATCACAGTGCCTTCGATCTCAATGGCGCCTTGCTTCTTGGCCATGTCCTGCTTTCGGGATCGGCTACCTTGGTCGGCTTTTGGCATGCCTGAAGACATACGTGAGCCGACGTGTCAGTCTACGCCAGGCATCCGCGAAAGACGAATCCGGGGTGTATGCCCCCGAATGAAGATCATTAAGCAAGCGGGTCGGGCGCCGCCGTGACCCCGAACTCCGCCAGCCTGGCCTTGCCGCCGTCCTCGGCGGTCAGGACCAGCGGACCCTGCTCGGTCACGGCGACCGAGTGCTCCCAGTGCGAGGCCCAGGTGCCGTCGGTGGTGACCACCGTCCACTGGTCCTCGAGCACCCGGGTGTGCGGGGTGCCCAGGCTGACCATCGGCTCGATGGCCAGGCACATGCCCGGCACCAGCTTCGGCCCGCGGCCCCGGCCGCGCTCGACGTAGTTCAGCACGTGCGGCTCCATGTGCATGGCAGAGCCGATGCCGTGGCCGCCGTAGCCCTCGACGATCCCGTACTTGCCCTTGGGGGGCAGCGGCTGCCGGCGGATGTAGGACTCCACTCCGCGGCTGATGTCCTGGAGCCGGTTGTTCTTCTTCACCTGGGCGATGCCGGACCACATCGAGCCCTCGGTGGTCGCGCTCAGCTGCAGCAGTTCCGGGGCGACCGCACCGACCGGGACGGTGATCGCGGCGTCGCCGTGCCAGCCGTCGACGATCGCGCCGCAGTCGATGGAGATCAGATCGCCCTCCTGCAGCACCCGCCCGCCGGGGATGCCGTGCACGACCTCGTCGTTCACCGACGCGCAGATGACCCCGGGGAACCACAGACCGCCGTGGTCGGCCTTGAAGTTGGAGGTGGCACCGTGGTCGGCGATCACCTTGGCCGCGATCTCGTCCAGATCGCCGGTGCTCACCCCGGGCGCGACCGCGTCGCGGCACGCCTTGAGCGCCGCCGCGACGACCAGCCCCGCGGCGCGCATCTTCGCGATCTGCTCGGGGGTCTTGATCTCCACCATCGGCTCTGGCCTTCCTCAGTGCAGCGATTAGCTCAACGGTACGGCCGCGGCGTCCTCCCGGACACCGCGGCCGTAACGGACTTCTACGGGTTCAGGCGGCGCTGTCGCCCGTGGTCTTCTTGACCCCCAGGGCTTCCATCGCCCGCTGGGTGACCTCGGAGACCTTGCCCAGGGCCGAGATCGTGCGGACCAGGCCCTGCTGCTTGTAATAGTCGATGATCGGCTCGGTCTTGCTGTGGTACTCCTCGAGCCGTACCCGGACCTTCTCCTCGGTGTCGTCCGAGCGCTGGTAGAGCTCGCCACCGCACTCGTCGCAGACACCATCGGCGGCCGGAGGGTTGTAGACCACGTGGAAGACGTGGCTCCCGTCCTTGCGGCACAGCCGGCGACCGGCGATCCGCTTGACGACCTCTTCCTCGGGCACTTCGAGGTCCAGGACGGCGTCCAGCGCTATCCCGTTCTCGGCGAGGATCGTGTCGAGCGCCTGGGCCTGGCCCACGTTCCGCGGGAAGCCGTCCAGCAGGAAGCCGTTCCCGGCGTCCGGCTGCAGCATGCGGTCCTGGGCCATGCCGATGGTGATCTCGTCGGGAACCAGCCGGCCGGCGTCCATGTACTCCTGGGCCTTGCGGCCCAGCTCCGTGCCCTGGCTGATGTTCGCCCGGAAGAGGTCGCCCGTGGAGATGTGCGGGATCGACAGGTTCCTGGCAAGGTACGCGGCCTGCGTACCCTTGCCGGCCCCGGGGGGCCCGACGAGGACAATGCGCATCAGCGGAGGAACCCTTCGTAGTTACGCTGCTGAAGCTGGCTCTCGATCTGCTTCACGGTTTCCAGGCCGACACCCACGATGATCAGGATGCTCGTCCCGCCGAACGGGAAGTTCTGGTTCGCGTTGAACAGCACCAGCGCCACAGTGGGCACCAGGGCGATCAGACCCAGGTACATCGCGCCCGGCCACGTGATGCGGTTGAGCACGTAGCTGAGGTACTCCGCGGTGGGTCGACCAGCCCGGATGCCCGGGATGAACCCACCATACTTCTTCATGTTGTCCGCGACTTCCTCGGGGTTGAACGAGATGGCCACGTAGAAGAAGGCGAAGAAGACGATCAGCAGGAAGTACGTGACGATGTAGACCGGGTGATCGCCCTTGACCAGGTTGTCCCTGACCCAGTTTGCCCACGTTGAGGTGGATCCGCTGAACTGGACGACCAGTGACGGGATGTACAGGAGCGATGACGCGAAGATGACGGGAATCACACCCGCCTGGTTCACCTTCAGCGGGATGTAGGTGGACGTACCGCCGTAGGAACGGCGGCCGATCATGCGCTTGGCGTACTGCACGGGAACCCGGCGCTGCGCCTGCTCCACGAAGACCACCAGGGCCACCATCGCCAGGCCGACGAGGATGACCGCGCCGAACTCGACCCAGCCGTCCGCGATCTTGCCGGACTTCTTGATCGCCCAGAGGGCGCCGGGGAAGCCGGCCGCGATGGACAGGAACATCAGGATCGACATGCCGTTGCCGATACCGCGGTCGGTGATCAGCTCGCCCAGCCACATGATGAACGCGGTACCCGCGGTCATCGTGATGACCATCGTGACCGTCGTGAAGATCGACTGGTTCGGGACGATGCTGAAGCGCTCGGTGCATCCCTGGAACAGGCTGCCGGAGCGGGCGGTCGCCACCAGGCCGGTGCCCTGCAGGACCGCGAGGGCCACCGTCAGGTAACGGGTGTACTGCGTGATCTTGGTCTGGCCGGCCTGACCCTCCTTCTTGAGGGCCTCGAGCCGGGGGATGACCACGGTCAGCAGCTGCAGGATGATGCTCGCCGTGATGTACGGCATGATCCCGAGCGCGAAGATGGTCAGCTGAAGGAGCGCGCCGCCGCTGAAGAGGTTCACCAGGCCGAAGAGACCCTGGCTACCCTGCACCTCCTTGATGCACTGGTTCACGACCTGGTAGTCGATCCCCGGGATCGGGATGTGCGCACCCAGCCGGAACAGCACCATGATGCCCAGCGTGAACAGCAGCTTCTTGCGCAGGTCGGGCGTCCTGAACGCCCGGGCGAACGCGGTGAGCACGGTGCCTCCTGCGCCCCCCGCTTCTTGGGCGGGAGGTAACGGTTGAACAGCAACGAATACGAGTGTGGTCCCAGACCCGCGTCAGCACACAGGCTTCACGAGACTAGCAGCGTCTGCCACCTTACCGGCGCAGGACCATCGCTTGGAATGAACAACCGGGGATGCTCCGCACAATGTGCGGAACATCCCCGGTCGGGTGTTGCATCACTCTCAGACGAGCTCGGTGACCGAGCCGCCCGCAGCGGTGATCTTCTCCTTGGCGGAGCCGGAGACCGCGTCAACGGAAACCTGCAGCGCGACGGAGACCTCGCCGGTGCCGAGCACCTTGACGAGCTGGTTCTTGCGCACCGCGCCCTTGGCGACCAGATCGGCCACCGTGACCTCGCCACCCTCGGGGTAGAGCGCGGTCAGCTTGTCCAGGTTCACGACCTGGAACTCGGTGCGGAAGGGGTTCTTGAAGCCCTTCAGCTTCGGCAGACGCATGTGGAGGGGCATCTGCCCACCCTCGAAGCGCGCCGGAACCTGGTAACGGGCCTTGGTGCCCTTGGTACCACGACCGGCCGTCTTGCCCTTGGACGCCTCACCACGACCCACACGGGTCTTGGCGGTCTTGGCACCGGGGGCCGGACGGAGGTTGTGGACCTTCAGCGGGTTCGACGTGTTGTCGGTTCCCATGTCAGTCGACCTCCTCGACCGTGACGAGGTGGCGGACGGTGTGGACCATGCCGCGGATCTCCGGGCGGTCCTCCTTGACCACGACGTCGTTCAGCCGCTTCAGGCCGAGCGAACGCAGGGTGTCACGGTGGTTCTGCTTGCTGCCGATGTACGACTTGACCTGCGTGACCTTGAGGCGAGCCATTACGCACCCACCCCAGCACGCGCCCGGAGCAGAGCCGCGGGAGCCACGTCCTCCAGGGGCAGGCCACGGCGGGCGGCGATCTCCTCGGGGCGCTGCAGGCCCTGAAGAGCGGCCACCGTGGCGTGCACGATGTTGATCGCGTTGTCGGAGCCGAGCGACTTCGACAGAACGTCGTGGATGCCGGCGCACTCCAGAACGGCGCGCACCGGACCACCGGCGATCACACCCGTACCGGGAGAAGCAGGCTTGAGCAGGACAACGCCCGCGGCCTTCTCGCCCTGGATGGGGTGGGGGATGGTGCCCTGGATGCGGGGGACCTTGAAGAAGTGCTTCTTGGCCTCCTCAACGCCCTTGGCGATGGCGGCCGGCACCTCCTTGGCCTTGCCGTAACCGACACCCACGGTGCCGTCACCGTCGCCCACCACGACCAGCGCGGTGAAGCTGAAGCGACGACCACCCTTCACAACCTTGGCGACGCGGTTGATCGCGACAACGCGCTCAACGTACGCGGTCTTCTCGGCAGCAGCTGCGCCGCCGTCACGGCCCTTCCGGTCCCGCCGCTCGCCGCCACCGGCACCGCCACCGCGGCGCTGGGGTCCAGCCATTGGATTACCTCTCTCTGTTTCCGCTAGCTACGGAACCGGCTCAGAAACCGAGCCCGGCTTCGCGGGCGGCGTCGGCAAGGGCGGCAATGCGCCCGGCGTACCGGTTGCCACCACGGTCGAACACGACGGTCTCGACACCGGCCGCCTTGGCGCGCTCGGCGACCAGCTGGCCGACCTTCTTCGCCTGCTCGGTCTTGTCGCCCTCGACACCACGGATCGAGGTGTCCAGGTGCGACGCCGAGGCCAGCGTGTGGCCCTTGAGGTCGTCGATGACCTGCGCCGTGATACCGCGGTTGGACCGGGTCACGACCAGGCGCGGACGCGCCTCGGTGCCCGAGACACGCTTGCGGACCCGGATGTGGCGGCGCTTCTTGGCCGCGCCCTTGTAAGCATCGCCCTTGGCGATCTTCACACCGTATGCCATGGCTTACTTACCCGCCTTTCCGACCTTGCGGCGGATGACTTCGCCCTCGTACTTGACGCCCTTGGCCTTGTACGGGTCGGGCTTCCGCAGCTTGCGGATGTTCGCGGCGACCTCGCCGACCTTCTGCTTGTCGATGCCCTCGACCGAGAACCGGGTGGGGTTCTCGACCTTGAAGGAGATGCCCTCGGGGGCCTCGACAAGGATCGGGTGGCTGTAGCCCAGGGCGAACTCCAGGTTGGAGCCCTTCGCCTGGACGCGGTAGCCGACACCGCTGATCTCGAGCTTCTTCACGTAGCCCGCGGTCACGCCGGTGATCATGTTCGCCACCAGCGTGCGGGACAGGCCGTGCAGGGCCTTGTTCTGACGCTCGTCGTTCGGGCGCGACACCTGCAGGGTGCCGTCCTCGCCCTTGGCGATGTCGATCGGCGCGGCAACGGTGTGGGTCAGGGAACCCTTGGGGCCCTTCACCGAGACCGTCCGGCCATCGATGGTGACGTCCACGCCGGCGGGAACCGGGATGGGCAGCCGTCCAATTCGCGACATGGCTTTACCTCCGTTTCCCGACTACCAGACGTAGGCGAGGACTTCCCCACCCACGCCCTTCTTGTTCGCCTGCTTGTCGGTGAGGAGCCCGTGGGAGGTGGAGATGATCGCCACGCCCAGGCCGCCGAGCACCTTCGGCAGGTTGGTGGACTTTGCATAGACCCGCAGACCGGGCTTGCTGATGCGCTTGATGCCGGCGATCGAGCGCTCGCGGTTCGGACCGAACTTCAGCTCGAGAACGAGGGCCTTGCCGACCTCGGCGTCCTCGACCTTCCAGCCGGTGATGTAACCCTCCTGCTGGAGGATCTCCGCGATGTGCGACTTGATCTTGCTGAACGGCATGGTGACGTCATCGTGGTACGCGGAGTTCGCGTTCCGCAGACGTGTCAGCATGTCTGCGATCGGGTCAGTCATGGTCATGTGATGGCCTTAGGCCTCTCTCGCCGGGGTTTCCTATCTGCGCCATCCCTCTCCCCCACTCAGACTGGGGACGGGTGCGGCGCGGGGACCTACGGCGTAGTAAGACGGTCATGGGCGACGAGCGCCCAACCCTTCTACCTTACGGTATGCGGGGCTGGGCTCCCGCCGTCCTTGATGCTCACCGAGAGTCCCGGCACAACCCAGAAGGGTTGTTACCAGGAGCTCTTGGTCACGCCCGGCAGCTCGCCGCGGTGCGCCATCTCACGAAGGCACACACGGCACAGGCCGAACTTGCGGTACACGGAGTGCGGACGGCCGCAGCGCTGGCAGCGCGTGTAGCCACGCACGCCGAACTTGGGCTTGCGGGCGGCCTTCGCGATAAGAGCCTTCTTCGCCACGGCTCACGCCTCCTTGAACGGGAAGCCGAGGTGACGAAGGAGCGCGCGGCCCTCAGCGTCGTTGGTCGCCGTGGTCACCACGGTGATGTCCATACCCCGGGTGCGGTCGATCTTGTCCTGGTCGATCTCGTGGAACATGACCTGCTCCGTGAGACCGAAGGTGTAGTTGCCACGGCCGTCGAACTGCTTCGGCGACAGGCCGCGGAAGTCGCGGATGCGCGGAAGCGCGAGCGACAGCAGCCGGTCCAGGAACTCCCACATGCGGTCACCGCGGAGGGTGACGTGGGCGCCGATCGGCTGACCCTCACGCAGCTTGAACTGCGCGATGGACTTCCGGGCCTTGGTGACGGCCGGCTTCTGGCCGGTGATCGTGGTGAGGTCGCGGATCGCGCCCTCGATCAGCTTGGAGTCGCGGGCGGCGTCGCCCACACCCATGTTGACCACGATCTTGGTGAGACCGGGGATCTGCATGACGTTCTCGTACTGGAACTCGTCACGCATCTTGCCCGCGATCTCCTCGCGGTAGCGCGCCTTCAGACGCGGCTTCACGTGCGTCGTGTCGGTGGTAGTCATCAGATGTCCTCACCGGTCCGCTTCGCAACGCGGATCTTGTTGCCCTCGTCGTCGAAGCGGTAGCCGACGCGAGTGACGACCTTGTTGCCGTCCTTCTCCACGACCAGCTGGACGTTGGAGACGTGGACGGGGGCCTCGGTCGTGATGATGCCGCCGGTCTTCGAACCGCGGTCCGTCTGGCCGGCCTTCGTGTGCTTCTTGACCCGGTTGACACCTTCGACCAGGACACGGTCCTCAGTGGGGTAGGCCGCGATGACCTTGCCCTGCTTGCCCTTGTCCTTGCCGGTGATGACCTGGACCAGGTCGCCCTTCTTGATCTTCATCGGTTACAGCACCTCCGGCGCGAGCGAGATGATCTTCATGAACTTCTTCTCGCGCAGCTCCCGGCCCACGGGGCCGAAGATGCGGGTGCCGCGGGGGTCACCGTCGTTCTTGAGGATGACGGCCGCGTTCTCGTCGAAGCGGATGTACGAGCCGTCGGCACGGCGGCGCTCCTTGACGGTGCGCACGACGACCGCCTTGACGACGTCGCCCTTCTTCACGTTGCCACCGGGGATCGCGTCCTTGACGGTGGCGACGATGACATCACCGATTCCCGCGTAGCGGCGACCTGAGCCGCCGAGCACACGGATGCAAAGGATTTCCTTCGCACCAGTGTTGTCGGCGATGCGGAGTCGCGACTCCTGCTGGATCACGTCTATCTCCTGATCGTCTGCCGGTTCCCGCAGGATCCTTGCGGATCACTCTGCGAGCCTGGCGGAACCGTCCTGCGGGATGTTCCCCGCAGGAATTGCTGACCGGCTCCGGACCGGCCGCGTGCGAACACGCGGCCGATCCGGCTGCCGGCGGGTGTTACTTGGCCTTCTCGAGGATCTCGACGACGCGCCAGCGCTTGCTCGCGGACAGCGGCCGGGTCTCCATGAGGAGGACACGGTCGCCGATGCCCGCGGCGTTCTGCTCGTCGTGCGCCTTGAGCTTGTTGGTGCGGCGGATGACCTTGCCGTAGAGGGCGTGCTTCACACGGTCCTCGACGGCGACCACGACGGTCTTGTCCATCTTGTCGCTCACCACGAGACCCTCACGGGTCTTGCGGTCGCCGCGCTGCTCGCTGCTCTCAGTCACATTCTTCTCGCTCATCAGGCGTTCTCCACCGTCTCGATGCCGAGCTCACGCTCACGCATGAGGGTGTAGATCCGGGCGATGTCCTTGCGGACGATCTTCAGCCGGGAGTTGTTCTCGAGCTGTCCGGTGGCCGCCTGGAAGCGGAGGTTGAACAGCTCCTCCTTGGCCTCACGCAGCTTGCCGACGAGTTCCTCGTCGCCCAGCTGACGCAGCTCGGTCGCCTTGGTACCGGCCGCCATCACAGCTCACCTGCCTCGCGCCGGACGATCCGGCACTTCATCGGAAGCTTGTGGGCAGCTCGGGTGAGCGCCTCACGCGCAACCTTCTCGTTCGGGAAGGACAGCTCGAACATCACCCGACCGGGCTTGACGTTCGCGATCCACCACTCAGGGGAGCCCTTACCGGAACCCATGCGGGTTTCGGCCGGCTTCTTCGTGAGGGGACGGTCCGGGTAGATGTTGATCCAGACCTTGCCGCCACGGCGGATGTGACGGGTGATGGCGATACGAGCGGACTCGATCTGCCGGTTCGTCACGTAGGCCGGGGTCAGGGCCTGGATGCCGTACTCACCGAACGCCAGCTCGGTGCCACCCTTGGCCATGCCATCGCGGTTGGGGTGGTGCTGCTTACGGTGCTTGACCCGACGGGGGATCAGCATGGGGGTCAGGCCTCCGTTCCAGTGGTCTCCGCGGCCGGAGCCTCAGCGGTGGTCGCCTCGGCCTTGGGGGCCTGGGCGTCACCCTGAGGACGACGGCCGCGGCCGCCGCGCTCGCCACCGCGGCGCTGCGGGCGCTCGTTGCCGCCACCGCCGCCGGCGCCGCCGCGGGCCGGGCGGTTGCCGGCACGGGCAGCGGCGTTGTCCGCGCGGACCTCGGCGATGTTCTTGACATTGCCCTTGTAGATCCAGACCTTCACGCCGATACGGCCGAAGGTCGTCTTGGCCTCGAAGAAGCCGTAGTCGACGTTGGCGCGCAGCGTGTGCAGCGGAACGCGACCCTCGCGGTAGAACTCCGAGCGGGACATCTCGGCGCCGCCGAGACGGCCACCGCACTGGATCTTGATGCCCTTGGCGCCGGCCTTCATCGTGCTCTGCATGCTCTTGCGCATGGCACGACGGAAGGAGACGCGGGAGGACAGCTGCTCGGCGACGGCCTGGGCCACCAGCTGAGCGTCCGTCTCCGGGTTCTTGACCTCGAGGATGTTCAGCTGGACCTGCTTGCCGGTCAGCTTCTCCAGGTCGCCGCGGATGCGGTCGGCCTCCGCGCCGCGACGGCCGATGACGATGCCCGGCCGGGCGGTGTGGATGTCGACGCGGACGCGGTCACGGGTGCGCTCGATCTCCACCTTGGAGATGCCGGCCCGCTCCATGCCCTGCGTCATCATCCGGCGGATGGCGACGTCTTCCTTGACGTAGTCCTTGTACAGCTTGTCGGCGTACCACCGGGACTTGAAGTCCGTGGTGATGCCGAGGCGGAACCCGTACGGGTTAACCTTCTGGCCCATTACCGGGTTCCTTCCTTGCTGCTGACGACCACGGTGATGTGGCTGGTCCGCTTACGGATCCGGTAGGCACGACCCTGCGCACGCGGACGGAACCGCTTCAGGGTCGGGCCCTCGTCCACGAACGCCTCGCTGATGTACAGCGACTGGGCGTCGGTGTGGTCGTAGTTGTGCGCGGCGTTGGCAATGGCGCTGTCGAGCACCTTGCCCACCGGCACGCTCGCGGCCTGCGGGGCGAAACGCAGGACCGCCTGAGCCTCCGTGGCACTCATGCCACGGATGAGGTCCACCACGCGGCGGGCCTTCATGGGCGTGACGCGGATGTACCGCGCCTGGGCCCTGGCTTCCATGGTTGTCCCTTCGGTGTCTGTCTTTGTCGTCACTTTTCCGCTCCGCAGGTCAGCGACGACGCGACTTGCGGTCGTCCTTCTCGTGGCCGCGGAAGGTGCGGGTCGGCGCGAACTCGCCGAGCTTGTGGCCGACCATCGACTCGGTGACAAACACCGGGACGTGCTTACGGCCGTCGTGCACCGCGATCGTGTGGCCCAGCATCGCCGGGATGATCATCGAGCGGCGGGACCAGGTCTTGATGACGTTGTGGGTACCGGCCTCGTTCTGAACGTCCACCTTCTTGATCAGGTGGTCGTCGACGAAGGGCCCCTTCTTGAGACTGCGCGGCATCTAAACCCGCTCCTAGCGCTTCTTGTTCGTCTTGCGGCGGCGGACGATGTACTTGCTGCTGGCCTTCTTCGGCGAGCGAGTACGACCTTCCTTCTGACCCCACGGGCTGACCGGGTGGCGACCACCGGAGGTCTTGCCCTCACCACCACCGTGCGGGTGGTCGACGGGGTTCATGGCCACACCGCGGACGGTCGGGCGGACGCCCTTCCAGCGCATACGGCCGGCCTTGCCCCAGTTGATGTTCGACTGCTCGGCGTTGCCGACCTCACCGATGGTGGCGCGGCAGCGGACGTCGACCAGGCGGACTTCACCGGACGGCATGCGAAGGGTGGCCATGGAGCCCTCCTTCGCCAGCAGCTGCACCGAAGAGCCCGCGGAACGGGAGATCTTCGCGCCGCCGCCGGGACGCAGCTCGATGGCGTGCACCGTCGTACCGACCGGGATGTAGCGCAGCGGCAGGTTGTTGCCCGGCTTGATGTCGGCCCCGGGGCCGTTCTCGATCCGGTCACCCTGGCTCAGCTTGGCCGGGGCCAGGATGTAGCGCTTCTCGCCGTCCGCGTAGTGCAGGAGCGCGATGCGCGCGGTGCGGTTGGGGTCGTACTCGATGTGCGCGACCTTGGCCGGCACGCCGTCCTTGTCGTGACGACGGAAGTCGATCACGCGGTAGGCGCGCTTGTGGCCACCACCCTGGTGGCGAACGGTCACACGACCGGCGTTGTTACGGCCGCCCTTGCTGTGCAGGGGGCGGACCAGCGACTTCTCCGGCGTGGACCGCGTGACCTCGACAAAGTCGGCGACGCTGGAGCCACGACGGCCCGGGGTCGTCGGCTTGTACTTGCGGATACCCATTTCTCAGTCCTCGGAATATTCCGGACTTCGACACGTACCGGTCCCCGTTAGGAGACCGGGCCGCCGAAGATGTCGATGCGGTCGCCCTCGGCGAGGGTCACGATGGCGCGCTTGGTGTCCTTGCGCTTGCCGAAACCGGTCTTGGTGCGCTTGCGCTTGCCCTGACGGTTGATCGTGTTGACCCCGGTGACCTTGACCGAGAAGACCGCCTCGACGGCCTGCTTGATCTGGGTCTTGTTCGCGCGCGGGTCGACGACGAACGTGTACTTGTTCTCGTCCAGCAGCGCGTAGCTCTTCTCGGAGACCACCGGCTTGACCAGGATGTCACGGTGGTCCGTGAAGGTCCGGCTGGTGATCGCGGTCTGCTCGGCCATCAGGCGTCGCTCCCTTCGGTCTCGGCGGCGCCGTTACCGATGAAGCGGTCGAAGGCGGCCTTGGTGAAGACCACGTCGTCGGAGACGAGCACGTCGTACGTGTTCAGCTGGCCGGCCTCCAGGATGTGCACCTGGGGCAGGTTGCGCGCGGACAGCCACGCGGCCTCTTCGGCGCGGTCGGCGACGAGCAGCACGTTCTTGCGGTCGCTGATCTTGCCCAGCAGCACCTTGGCGGCCTTCGTCGACGGGGACTCGCCCTCGATGACGCCGGTCACGACGTGGATGCGGTTGTGACGCGCCCGGTCGGTGAGGGCACCGCGCAGGGCGGCGGCCTTCATCTTCTTCGGGGTCCGCTGCGAGTAGTCACGCGGCACGGGACCGTGCACGACGCCACCACCGGCGAACTGCGGGGCGCGGGTCGAACCCTGACGGGCGCGGCCGGTGCCCTTCTGGCGGTACGGCTTCTTGCCGCCACCGCGGACCTCGCCACGCGTCTTGACCTTGTGCGTGCCCTGACGGGCGGCGGCCAGCTGCGCCACGACGACCTGGTGGATCAGCGGGATGCTGACCTTCGCGTCGAAGATCTCGCCCGGGAGCTCAAGGGTCCCGGTCTTGTCGCCGGCGGGCGACAGAATGTCAATGGTGCTCATGTCCTCAGGCCCCCTTGGCCGCGGTGCGGACCAGGACGAGGCCGCCGTTCGGGCCGGGAACCGCGCCCTTGATGAGCAGCAGGCCCTTCTCCGCGTCAACGGCGTGAATGGTCAGGTTCTGGGTGGTGACCCGCTCGTTGCCCATGCGGCCCGCCATGCGCATCCCCTTGAACACACGGCCCGGGGTGGCGCAGCCACCGATGGAACCGGGAGAGCGGTGCTTGCGCTGGGTGCCGTGACCGGCGCCGAGGCCCTTGAAGTTGTGACGCTTCATGACACCGGCGAAGCCCTTGCCCTTGCTCTTGCCGGTGACGTCCACCTTCACGCCGGCCTCGAAGAGCTCGGCGGTGATCTCCTGGCCGAGGCTGTACTCGGCGGCGTCGGAGGTGCGGAGCTCCACCAGGTGGCGGCGGGGGGTCACGTCGGCCTTGGCGAAGTGGCCCTTGAGGGGCTTGTTCACCTTGCGCGGGTCGATCTCGCCGAAGGCGATCTGGACCGACTCGTAACCGTCGACCTCGTTCGTACGGACCTGGGTCACGACGTTCGGACCGGCCTTGACCACGGTCACCGGGACGACACGGTTGTTCTCGTCCCAGACCTGGGTCATGCCGAGCTTCTCGCCCAGGATGCCCTTGATCTGCTTAGCCATCTGTTCCGCGCCTCTCAGAGCTTGATCTCGATGTCAACGCCGGCCGGAAGGTCCAGGCGCATCAGCGAGTCAACGGTCTTGGGCGTCGGGTCGAGGATGTCGATCAGGCGCTTGTGCGTGCGCATCTCGAAGTGCTCGCGCGAGTCCTTGTACTTGTGCGGCGACTTGATGACGCAGTACACGTTCTTCTCAGTGGGCAGCGGCACCGGGCCCGCGACCTGCGCACCAGTACGCGTCACCGTCTCGACGATCTTCTTCGCCGAAGAGTCGATGACCTCGTGGTCGTAGGCCTTGAGCCGGATGCGGATCTTCTGTCCCGCCATGGCTACTTCGTAGTCCTGTCTAGTAGTAACGCTCTGGAACTCGGTGGTTCGACCGTCTTCTCCGACCCACGCGGTCGGGCGTGTCGCGCCCCTTCTTGTAAATCTCCGCATGGCGGAGACCCTCAGGGAGGGGATACGTGGGAGAAGACACCCACCGAGCGCCTGGTGAGCACCCCGCTGACACTTCCCGGAAGATTCCCGTACGTCCGCCACCCCGCCTGGGGCGGAGAGTGACGACGAGTACTGTGGGACTCGCTTCCGGTCCTCCCGACGGGAGGCGCGCAACATCGGCGCTCGACCGAGCAACCCGGCTAGTCTGCCATACCGGACGTGCCGGACGCCAATCGGGCCGGGTAGCTTACCCCGCCCGCGCCGGACTCCAAACCCGCCCCCGGGCCCGGGTCACAGGCCCCCGGTGTACAGCAGCAGCCGCGGTGTCCCGGCGGGCAGCTGCGCGGGCACGTCCGGCGTGGCGTTCGCGGTCAGCCAGGCTGCCAGGGCGGCCGTCGGCACGTCGCCGTGGGTGTCCTTGTAGAGCGCGGCGACGCCGGTGACATGGGGCGCCGCCATGGACGTGCCGCTCATCCTCGTGAAACCGTCGCCCCGGGCGGCCGAGGTGATGTTCGTGCCCGGCGCGTTGATGTCCACGCACGGGCCCCAGTTGCTGAACTCCGCCTTGCGGTCGGACTCGTCGACGGCGGCGACGGTGTACGCGTCCGGGGCCCCCGCCGGCGAGGTACCGCAGGCGTCGGTGTCGCCGTTGCCCGCCGCGACGACCGGGAAGACCCCGGCCGCGGCCAGCCCCTCGACCGCCCGCTCCGAGGCCTCCGTGTGCGGCCCGCCGACGGACAGGTTGGCGACGGCCGGCTTCACGGCGTGCTCCGCCACCCAGTTGACGCCCGCCACGACCGAGGCGATCGAACCGCTCCCGTCGCAGCCCAGCACCCGCACCGACACCAGGCGGGTGCCGCGGGCCACGCCCGAGTGCGCGCCGCCGACCGTCCCGGCGACATGGGTGCCGTGGCCGTTGCAGTCCACGCCGTCCCGGCCGTCCCCCACGACGTCGTAGCCGGACACCGCCCGCCCGCCGAACTCCTCGTGCCCGAAGTCGATACCGGTGTCGATGATGTACGAGGTGACCTTGGCGCCGGTCGCGCGCACCGAGAAGCCGGTCGCGCCCGCCTCCCGGTGGTTGATCCGGGCCAGGCCCCACGAGACGTCGTCGGCGAAGGTCGTCACCGCCCGCGGCCGGGGCACCGTCACCACCGCGTCCTGCTCCACCGCCCGCACACCGGGCACCGTGCGCAGCTCCGTGACCTGCCGGTCGGTCAGCCTGGCCGCGAAGCCCAACAGGGCGCTGGTGTACGTGAACATGGGCGCCGCGCCCACCTCCCGCACAACCGACCGCGGGTCCGTGCCGGCCGCCAGGGTCACCAGGTACTGCCCCGCGATACCGCCCTCCGCGGCCATCCTGAGCGGCGCCGGGGCCGGGGGCGGCGCCACCGCCCCGGAGGTGCCTGCCGGGACGGCGAGAGAGGCCGTGAGGGCTGCGGCGACGGCCGCGAGCCGGCGCGGGGATATGCGCATGCGGGGGGCTCCAGGACTCGTACGGGTGTGCACCGAACGCAATCATTCGTAACACCCGGTCACCGGACCCCGCCCGCCCGGAGCGCCATTGGTGGTACCCGGCCGCCGCCTGCCGCCGGCACAACACCGAGGGCCCCGGCCCACCGCTCACGCGGTGGGCCGGGGCCCTCGTACAGCTCGCCTACGGCAAGCGGCAGATCGCCGGGATCCTTACTTCAGGATCTTGGTGACCTGGCCGGCGCCGACGGTCCGGCCACCCTCGCGGATGGCGAACTTCAGGCCCTCCTCCATGGCGATCGGCTGGATCAGCGCGACCGTCATGGCGGTGTTGTCGCCCGGCATGACCATCTCGGTGCCCTCGGGGAGGGTCACGACGCCGGTCACGTCCGTGGTACGGAAGTAGAACTGCGGGCGGTAGTTGTTGAAGAACGGGGTGTGACGGCCACCCTCGTCCTTCGACAGGATGTAGGCCTGGGCCTCGAAGTCGGTGTGCGGCGTGACCGAACCCGGCTTGATGATGACCTGGCCGCGCTCGACGTCCTCGCGCTTGATGCCGCGGAGCAGCAGACCGACGTTCTCACCGGCCTGGCCCTCGTCGAGCAGCTTGCGGAACATCTCGATGCCGGTGACCGTGGTGGTGGTCTTCTCGGTCTTGATGCCGATGATGTCGACGGTCTCGTTGACCTTGAGCACACCACGCTCGATGCGGCCGGTGACGACGGTGCCACGACCGGTGATCGTGAAGACGTCCTCGATCGGCATCAGGAACGGCTTGTCGACGTCGCGCTCGGGGGTGGGGATGGCCTCGTCCACGGCGGACATGAGGCCGAGGAGCTTCTCGCCCCACTCCTTGTCGCCCTCGAGGGCCTTGAGCGCGGAGACGCGCACGACCGGCAGGTCGTCGCCCGGGAACTCGTACTCGGAGAGCAGCTCGCGGACCTCGAGCTCGACGAGCTCCAGGATCTCCTCGTCGTCCACCATGTCGGCCTTGTTCAGGGCGACGACGATGTAGGGAACGCCGACCTGGCGGGCCAGGAGCACGTGCTCCTTGGTCTGCGGCATCGGGCCGTCGGTGGCGGCGACCACGAGGATGGCGCCGTCCATCTGCGCGGCACCGGTGATCATGTTCTTGATGTAGTCCGCGTGACCCGGGCAGTCGACGTGGGCGTAGTGACGCGCCTCGGTCTGGTACTCGACGTGCGCGATGGAGATGGTGATACCGCGCTGGCGCTCCTCGGGAGCCTTGTCGATCTGGTCGAAGGCCGAGGCCTCGTTCAGGTCCGGGTACGCGTCGTGCAGCACCTTGGTAATGGCGGCCGTGAGGGTCGTCTTACCGTGGTCGATGTGACCGATGGTGCCGATGTTGACGTGCGGCTTAGTCCGCTCGAACTTCGCCTTCGCCACTGGGGTCCTCCTGTGAAGTGGTTCTGGTACGCCTTACTTCATCGGCGCCAGGTGATCTTTGCTGGGTTGCGGGCGGCCGGGGTACCCGACGCTCCCCTTGCGGTTTGCGGCGGAATACCCCGAAGCCTCCCGGTCAAGCCTACGGCGTGTGCGCAGCGTGAAGAACTGCGGTTACTCGCCCTTGGCCTTCGCGATGATCTCCTCGGCGACGTTCTTGGGAACCTCGGCGTAGGAGTCGAACTGCATCGAGTAGCTTGCGCGACCCGACGTCTTGCTGCGGAGGTCGCCGACGTAGCCGAACATCTCCGACAGCGGGACCAGGGCCTTGACGACGCGGGCGCCGGCGCGCTCCTCCATGGCCTGGATCTGGCCACGGCGGGAGTTGATGTCGCCGATGACGTCGCCCATGGACTCCTCGGGCGTGGTGACCTCGACGGCCATCATCGGCTCGAGCAGCACGGGGCTCGCCTTGCGCGCGCCCTCCTTGAAGGCCTGCGAACCGGCGATCTTGAACGCCAGCTCGGAGGAGTCGACCTCGTGGTAGGCACCGTCGAGAAGGATGATGCGGACGCCCACCATTTCGTAGCCGGCCAGGATGCCGAACTTCATGGCCTCCTGCGCACCCGCGTCCACCGACGGGATGTACTCGCGGGGGATGCGGCCACCGGTGACCTGGTTGACGAACTCGTAGTTGGCGTCGCCACCCTCGAGAGGCTCGATGGCGATCTGGACCTTCGCGAACTGGCCCGTACCACCGGTCTGCTTCTTGTGGGTGTAGTCGATCCGCTCGACCTTCTTGCGAATGGTCTCGCGGTACGCCACCTGCGGCTTGCCGACGTTGGCCTCGACCTTGAACTCACGGCGCATGCGGTCGACCAGCACCTCGAGGTGCAGTTCGCCCATACCGCCGATGATGGTCTGGCCGGTCTCCTCGTCCGAGTGGACCTGGAAGGAGGGGTCCTCCTCCGCGAGACGCTGGATGGCGACACCCAGCTTCTCCTGGTCGCCCTTGGACTTGGGCTCGATCGCGACCTGGATGACCGGCGCCGGGAAGTCCATGGACTCCAGGATCACCGGGTGCTTCTCGTCGCTCAGCGTCTCACCGGTGGTGGTCTGCTTCAGGCCCATGACGGCGACGATGTCGCCGGCGCCCACCGACTCGATCTCCTCACGCTTGTTCGCGTGCATGCGGTAGATCTTGCCGATGCGCTCCTTGCGGCCCTTCACGGAGTTCAGCACGGCGGTGCCGGACTCCAGACGGCCGGAGTACACGCGGACGAAGGTGAGCTTGCCGAGGTGCGGGTCGCTCATGATCTTGAACGCCAGCGCCGACAGCGGCTCCTCGTCGGACGGCTTGCGCTTGACGACCTCCTCCGCGTTGCCGACCGCGTGGCCCTCGATGGCCTCGACGTCCAGCGGGGAGGGGAGGTAGCGCACGACCGCGTCGAGCAGGGGCTGCACGCCCTTGTTCTTGAAGGCGGTGCCGCAGAAGACCGGGGTGACGGTGACGCCGTCGCCCTTGCCGGAGTTGATGGTGACGCGGCGGATGGCCGCGTACAGCTGCTCCTCGGTGGGCTCAGTGCCCTCCAGGTACAGCTCCATCATCTCTTCGTCGTTCTCGGCGACGGCCTCGAGCATCTTGCCGCGCCACTCGTCGGCCGCCTCGGTGTGCGTGGCCGGGATGTCGACGACGTCGTACATCTCGCCCTTGGTCGCTTCCGCGGACCAGACCAGGGCCTTCATGCGGACCAGGTCCACAACGCCCTTGAAGTCGGCCTCGGCACCGATCGGCAGCTGCATGACGATCGCCGTCGCGCCCAGCCGGTCCTTGATCATGTCGACGCAGCGGTGGAACTCCGCGCCGGTACGGTCAAGCTTGTTGACGAAGCAGATACGCGGCACGCCGTAGCGGTCCGCCTGACGCCACACGGTCTCGGACTGCGGCTCGACACCGGCGACACCGTCGAACACCGTCACGGCACCGTCGAGCACGCGCAGCGAACGCTCCACCTCGACGGTGAAGTCGACGTGGCCCGGCGTGTCGATGATGTTGATCGTGTGGTCGACGTTGTCCATCGGCCAGTGACAGGTGGTCGCGGCAGACGTGATCGTGATGCCGCGCTCCTGCTCCTGCTCCATCCAGTCCATCGTGGCAGCGCCGTCGTGGACCTCACCGATCTTGTACGAGACACCGGTGTAGAACAGGATCCGCTCGGTGGTCGTCGTCTTGCCCGCGTCGATGTGGGCCATGATCCCGATATTGCGGACCCTGGCCAGGTCAAGTGAAGTGGTAGCCATAAGGCTTCAGTCTTCTCTCGGTTCTCGATGGGGTAGCGACTACCAGCGGTAGTGCGCGAAGGCCTTGTTGGACTCGGCCATCTTGTGGGTGTCCTCGCGGCGCTTGACCGCGGCACCCAGACCGTTGCTGGCGTCCATCAGCTCGTTCATCAGACGCTCGGTCATGGTCTTCTCGCGGCGCGCGCGGGAGTAACCCACGAGCCAGCGCAGCGCCAGGGTGTTGGCACGACCGGGGCGGACCTCGATCGGGACCTGGTAGGTCGCACCACCGACACGGCGGGACTTGACCTCCAGGGAGGGCTTGACGTTCTCCAGGGCGCGCTTGAGCGTGATGACCGGGTCCTGGCCGGTCTTCTCGCGCAGGCCCTCGAGGGCGCCGTACACGATGCGCTCGGCGGTGGAGCGCTTCCCGTGCAGGAGGATCTTGTTGACGAGCGACGTCACCAGAGGAGAACCGTAGACCGGGTCGATGATGACCGGGCGCTTCGGGGCGGGGCCCTTACGAGGCATTCTTACTTCTCCTTCTTGGCGCCGTAGCGGCTGCGGGCCTGCTTGCGGTTCTTGACACCCTGGGTGTCAAGAGAACCGCGGATGATCTTGTAGCGAACACCCGGCAGGTCCTTCACACGGCCACCACGCACGAGCACGATGGAGTGCTCCTGCAGGTTGTGACCCTCACCCGGGATGTAAGCGGTGACCTCGATGCCGCTGGTCAGTCGCACACGGGCGACCTTGCGCAGGGCAGAGTTCGGCTTCTTCGGGGTGGTCGTGTAGACGCGCGTGCAGACGCCGCGGCGCTGCGGGGAACCCTTCAGCGCGGGCGTCTTGTTCTTCTCGACCTTGTCCTGCCGGCCCTTTCGGACCAGCTGCTGGATCGTAGGCACCGTTTCTCCGGTTTCTGTGTGCCGATCTCGATACTTCTAACCTGGGGTTTCCCCGACCCACGCGGTCGGGTGTGTCGCGAGCCCCATACGCTTCCCACCGAAACGGAAAGTGCGTATTGTCGGCGTGTCGCGGCGTTCGGCCTCGGAATCCCGCACGGACAAGTGCACGCGCAGGAACCCGGGCACACCCCAGGCACAAGGTCAGAGCGTACCCAGCGCACCCGCTCCGGTCAAAACAAATGGGATTTCGCTCCGTCGCGCCCGGTATGTCCCCATCTGTCAAGGGCCGCTGGGTGACGTGACCTCGTTGGCCACCACGGACACGAGCACCACCACGAGCACCGTCACGAGCAGCAGCAGCGCCGTCACGACATAGCCCAGCACCAGGCCGCCCAGCGCCAGCCCGTCTCCCTGCTCACCCGTACGGCGGATCTCCCGGCGCGCCAGGTGACCCAGCACGATCGCCGGCAGCGCGGTGAGCCCCAGGAACACTCCGCCTATGCCGCAGATCAGCGCGGCGAGGGCCTTGGCGTTGACGCCGGGCGGCGGCACCGGCCGCGGCCGCGGGATGTCCAGCACCAGGACGTCCAGTTCACCGTAAGTACGCGACTCGTACGCGCGCCCGATGCGCTCCTCGTACTCCTGGAGCGTCAGCCGTCCCTCGGTGTACGCGTCCTTGAGCACTTCCACCGTCCGCTCGCGAGCGGCATCACCGGCAAGCACCGTCGCACCACCTCCCCGATCCGCTCCGTCCTCCCATAGTGCCCGAAGACGGGCGCGGACGGCCGAAGGGCGGCCACCCCCGTGAGGGTGACCGCCCTTCGGCGTGATGACGTGGACGTCAGCCGTTGTACGGGCCGTAGTCGTAGTCCTCCAGCGGAACGGCCTGGCCGGAGCCGGTGCCGAACGGGCTGTAGTCGATGTCGTCGTAGCCGACGGCCGAGTACATCGCGGCCTTGGCCTCCTCGGTCGGCTCGACCCGGATGTTGCGGTAACGGGACAGACCCGTACCGGCCGGGATGAGCTTACCGATGATGACGTTCTCCTTCAGGCCGAGCAGGGAGTCGGACTTGGCGTGGATCGCCGCGTCCGTCAGAACCCTGGTCGTCTCCTGGAAGGAGGCGGCCGACAGCCAGGACTCGGTCGCCAGCGAGGCCTTGGTGATACCCATCAGCTGCGGACGGCCGGAGGCCGGGTGGCCACCCTCCGCCACGACCCGACGGTTCTCGGTCTCGAAGCGGCCGCGCTCGACCAGCTCGCCCGGCAGCAGCTCCGCGTCGCCGGACTCGATGATCGTCACCCGGCGGAGCATCTGCCGGATGATGATCTCGATGTGCTTGTCGTGGATCGACACGCCCTGCGAGTTGTAGACCTTCTGGACTTCCCCGACCAGGTGGACCTGCACGGCCCGCTGACCCAGGATGCGCAGCACGTCGTGCGGGTTGGTGGCACCCACGGTCAGCTTCTCGCCGACCTCGACGTGGTCGCCCTCGCCGACCATCAGACGGGCACGCTTGGAGATCGGGTAGGCGATCTCCTCGGAGCCGTCGTCCGGGGTGATGACGATCTTCTTGGTCTTCTCGGTCTCCTCGATGCGGATGCGGCCGGCCGCCTCCGAGATCGGGGCGACACCCTTGGGCGTACGGGCCTCGAAGAGCTCGACGACACGCGGCAGACCCTGGGTGATGTCGTCACCGGCCACACCACCGGTGTGGAAGGTACGCATCGTCAGCTGGGTGCCGGGCTCACCGATGGACTGGGCGGCGATGATGCCGACCGCCTCGCCGATGTCCACCAGCTTGCCGGTCGCGAGCGAACGGCCGTAGCACATCGCGCAGGTGCCCACCGCGGACTCGCAGGTCAGGACCGAGCGGGTCTTGACCTCGGAGACACCGTTGTGGATGAGCTGCTCGATGAGCACATCGCCCAGGTCGGTGCCGGCGGTGGCCAGGACACGCCCGTCCACCACGACGTCCTCGGCGAGGCAGCGCGCGTACACGCTGGTCTCGACGTCGTCCGTCTTGCGCAGCGAGCCGTCCTCGGAGCGCTCGGCGATCGCCAGCTTGAGGCCGCGGTCGGTGCCGCAGTCCTCCTCGCGGATGATGACGTCCTGGGAGACGTCCACCAGACGACGGGTCAGGTAACCCGAGTCGGCGGTGCGCAGAGCGGTGTCGGCCAGACCCTTACGGGCACCGTGGGTGGAGATGAAGTACTCCAGCACGGTCAGGCCCTCACGGAACGAGGCCTTGATGGGACGCGGGATGGTCTCGTTCTTGGCGTTGGACACCAGGCCACGCATACCCGCGATCTGACGCATCTGCATCATGTTTCCACGGGCACCCGAGTCGACCATCATGAAGATCGGGTTGGTCTTCGGGAAGTTCTCGCGCATGGCCTCGGCGACGTCGTTGGTCGCCTTCGTCCAGATCGCGATGAGCTCCTGCGTGCGCTCGTCCTTGGTGATCAGACCACGCTCGTACTGCTTCTGGACCTTCTCGTCCTGAGCCTCGAAGCCGGCGATGATCCCCTTCTTCGCCTCGGGAACGACGATGTCGGAGATGGCCACGGTGACGCCGGAACGGGTCGCCCAGTGGAAGCCCGCCGCCTTCAGGTTGTCGAGCGTCGCCGCCACGATGACCTTCGGGTAGCGCTCGGCGAGATCGTTGACGATCTCGGAGAGCTGCTTCTTGCCCACCGGGTAGTCCACGAACGGGTAGTCCTCGGGCAGCAGCTCGTTGAAGAGCGCACGCCCCAGGGTCGTGTTCAGCCGGAAGGAGTCGCCGATCTGCCAGGGCTCCTCGCCCTCCACGTCCGCCGGCGGGGTCCAGCCACGCGGCGGGACGGTGCCGATCGGGAAGCGGATGTCGATCCGCGACTGCAGCGACAGCTCGCGGGCGTCGAAGGCCATGATCGCCTCGGCGGACGAGCCGAACGCCCGGCCCTCACCCTTGAGCTCGCGCTCCTCCGCGTCCGTGGTGAGGAAGAACAGACCCAGGACCATGTCCTGCGTCGGCATCGTCACCGGACGGCCGTCGGCGGGCTTGAGGATGTTGTTCGAGGACAGCATCAGGATGCGGGCCTCGGCCTGCGCCTCCGCGGACAGCGGCAGGTGCACGGCCATCTGGTCGCCGTCGAAGTCCGCGTTGAACGCGGTGCAGACGAGCGGGTGGATCTGGATGGCCTTGCCCTCGACCAGCTGCGGCTCGAAGGCCTGGATGCCCAGGCGGTGCAGGGTCGGCGCACGGTTCAGCAGCACCGGGTGCTCGGCGATGACCTCTTCGAGCACGTCGTACACGACCGTGCGGCCGCGCTCGACCATGCGCTTGGCCGACTTGATGTTCTGCGCGTGGTTGAGGTCCACCAGGCGCTTCATCACGAACGGCTTGAAGAGCTCCAGCGCCATGGCCTTCGGCAGACCGCACTGGTGCAGCTTGAGCTGCGGGCCGACGACGATGACCGAACGGGCCGAGTAGTCGACGCGCTTGCCGAGCAGGTTCTGACGGAACCGGCCCTGCTTGCCCTTGAGCATGTCGGACAGCGACTTCAGCGGACGGTTGCCGGGGCCCGTGACCGGGCGGCCGCGGCGGCCGTTGTCGAAGAGCGCGTCGACGGCCTCCTGGAGCATGCGCTTCTCGTTGTTCACGATGATCTCGGGGGCACCGAGGTCGAGGAGGCGCTTGAGGCGGTTGTTGCGGTTGATGACGCGGCGGTACAGGTCGTTCAGGTCGGAGGTCGCGAAGCGGCCACCGTCCAGCTGCACCATCGGACGCAGGTCCGGCGGGATCACCGGGACGCAGTCCAGCACCATGCCCTGCGGCTTGTTGGTGGTCTGCAGGAAGGCGGAGACGACCTTGAGGCGCTTGAGCGCACGGGTCTTCTTCTGGCCCTTGCCGGTACGGATGATCTCGCGGAGCTTGGCGGCCTCCTCGTCCAGGTCGAAGGACTCCAGGCGCTTCTGCAGCGCCGCGGCACCCATCGAACCCTGGAAGTAGGTGCCGAAGCGCTCCCGCAGCTCGCGGTAGAGCAGCTCGTCACCCTCCAGGTCCTGGACCTTGAGGTTCTTGAAGCGGGACCACACCTCGTCGAGCCGGTCCAGCTCGCGCTGGGCGCGGTCGCGCAGCTGCTTCATCTCACGCTCGGCGCCCTCGCGCACCTTGCGGCGCACGTCGGACTTGGCGCCCTCGGCCTCCAGCTCGCCGAGGTCGGCCTCGAGCTTCTTCTGCCGGGACTCGATGTCCGCGTCACGGCGCTGCTCGACCTGCTGGCGCTCGACGGAGACCTGGGCCTCCAGCGAGGGCAGGTCGCGGGTGCGCCGCTCCTCGTCCACCCACGTGATCATGTAGGCGGCGAAGTAGATGACCTTCTCCAGGTCCTTCGGGGCGAGGTCGAGCAGGTAACCCAGCCGCGACGGAACGCCCTTGAAGTACCAGATGTGGGTCACGGGAGCGGCCAGCTCGATGTGGCCCATCCGCTCACGACGCACCTTGGCGCGAGTGACCTCGACGCCGCAGCGCTCGCAGATGATGCCCTTGAAGCGGACACGCTTGTACTTGCCGCAGTAGCACTCCCAGTCCCGGGTGGGGCCGAAGATCTTCTCGCAGAAGAGCCCGTCCTTTTCCGGCTTCAGGGTGCGGTAGTTGATGGTCTCCGGCTTCTTGACCTCGCCGTGAGACCACTGCCTGATGTCGTCCGCGGTCGCAAGGCCGATCCGCAGCTCGTCGAAGAAGTTGACGTCGAGCACTTTGTCGTCAATCCCTCTTTCGGGGTCGAAAGTCAAACATGTCTGAACGGTCCGGGGGAGGTGGGGAGCCGCCTCGGGGCGGCTCCCCTACCGGCCCGTCAGACCTCTTCGACGCTGCTCGGCTCGCGCCGGGACAGGTCGATTCCGAGCTCCTCCGCAGCGCGGAAGACGTCCTCGTCGGTGTCGCGCATCTCGATCGACATGCCGTCCGAGGACAGCACCTCCACGTTGAGGCAGAGCGACTGCATTTCCTTGATGAGCACCTTGAAGGACTCGGGAATGCCCGGCTCGGGGATGTTCTCGCCCTTGACGATGGCCTCGTAGACCTTCACGCGGCCGAGGACGTCGTCGGACTTGATGGTGAGGAGCTCCTGCAGCGCGTAGGCCGCACCGTATGCCTCAAGGGCCCACACCTCCATCTCACCGAAGCGCTGACCACCGAACTGCGCCTTACCACCCAGCGGCTGCTGGGTGATCATCGAGTACGGGCCGGTGGAGCGGGCGTGCAGCTTGTCGTCCACCAGGTGGTGCAGCTTGAGGATGTACATGTAGCCGATCGAGATCGGGTCCGGGAACGGCTCGCCGGAGCGGCCGTCGAAGAGCCGGGCCTTACCCGAGGGCAGCACCAGGCGCTGGCCGTCGCGGTTCGGGATCGTGGCCTCGAAGAGGCCGGTGATCTCGTCCTCGCGGGCACCGTCGAACACCGGGGTGGCGACGTTGGTGCCGGCGGCGACCTGGTCGGCGCCGATCGCCGTGAGGCGGCGCGCCCATTCGTCGCTGAGGCCGGAGACGTCCCAACCCTGTGCTGCGAGCCAGCCCAGGTGGATCTCCAGGACCTGTCCCGGGTTCATTCGGGACGGGACACCCAGCGGGTTGAGGATGATGTCGACCGGGGAGCCGTCCTCCAGGAACGGCATGTCCTCGATCGGCAGGATCTTGGAGATGACGCCCTTGTTGCCGTGGCGGCCGGCGAGCTTGTCACCGTCGGTGATCTTGCGCTTCTGCGCGACGTAGACGCGCACCAGCTGGTTCACACCGGGGGGAAGCTCGTCGCCCTCCTCGCGGTCGAAGACGCGCACGCCGATGACCTTGCCGGTCTCGCCGTGCGGCACCTTCAGCGAGGTGTCGCGGACCTCACGGGCCTTCTCGCCGAAGATCGCGCGCAGCAGGCGCTCCTCCGGGGTCAGCTCGGTCTCGCCCTTCGGGGTGACCTTGCCGACCAGGATGTCGCCGGCGACGACCTCGGCACCGATGCGGATGATGCCGCGCTCGTCCAGGTCCGCCAGGACCTCCTCGGAGACGTTCGGGATGTCCCGGGTGATCTCCTCGGGGCCGAGCTTGGTGTCACGGGCGTCGACCTCGTGCTCCTCGATGTGGATCGAGGACAGGACGTCGTCCTGCACGAGGCGCTGCGACAGGATGATCGCGTCCTCGTAGTTGTGGCCCTCCCACGGCATGAACGCGACCAGCAGGTTCTTGCCGAGCGCCATCTCGCCCTGCTCGGTGGACGGACCGTCCGCGAGCACCTGGCCGGCGATCACGCGGGCGCCCTCGTCGACGACGACCTTCTGGTTGAAGGACGTGCCCTGGTTCGAGCGGGAGAACTTGGCGACACGGTAGGTGTTGTACGTGCCGTCGTCGTTGGCGACGGTGACGTAGTCCGCGGAGACCTCCTGGACCACGCCGTCCTTGTCGGCCTTGATGACGTCACCGGCGTCGACCGCGCAGCGGTACTCCATGCCGGTGCCGACCAGCGGGGCCTGCGCCTTCAGCAGCGGCACGGCCTGGCGCATCATGTTGGAGCCCATGAGCGCGCGGTTGGCGTCGTCGTGCTCGAGGAACGGGATCATGGCGGTCGCGACCGACACCATCTGGCGCGGCGAGACGTCCATGTAGTCCACGTCCTCACCGGGGACGTAGTCGATCTCGCCGCCGCGGCGGCGCACCAGGACGCGGGACTCCGCGAAGCGGTTGTCCTCCGTCAGCGGCGCGTTCGCCTGGGCGATGACGAAGCGGTCCTCCTCGTCGGCGGTGAGGAAGTTGACCTCGTCGGTCACGACACCGGTCTCGTCGACCTTGCGGTACGGGGTCTCGACGAAGCCGAAGGCGTTGACCCGGCCGTAGGAGGCCAGCGAGCCGATCAGACCGATGTTCGGGCCTTCGGGGGTCTCGATCGGGCACATGCGTCCGTAGTGGGACGGGTGCACGTCACGGACCTCGAAGCCGGCCCGCTCACGGGACAGACCACCGGGGCCCAGCGCGGACAGACGGCGCTTGTGGGTCAGGCCCGACAGCGGGTTCGTCTGGTCCATGAACTGGGACAGCTGGCTGGTGCCGAAGAACTCCTTGATGGAGGCGACGACCGGCCGGATGTTGATCAGGGTCTGCGGCGTGATCGCCTCGACGTCCTGGGTGGTCATCCGCTCGCGGACGACGCGCTCCATACGGGCCAGACCCGTGCGGACCTGGTTCTGGATGAGCTCGCCGACGTTGCGCAGACGACGGTTGCCGAAGTGGTCGATGTCGTCGACCTCGACGACCACGGAGGAACCGTTGTCGCCGGTGGTCTCGGTCTCGCCCGCGTGCAGCTTGACCAGGTACTTGATCGCCGAGATGACGTCCTCGACGGTCAGCACGCCGGCGTCCAGCGGCGCGTCGGCACCCAGCTTCTTGTTGATCTTGTAGCGGCCGACCTTGGCCAGGTCGTAGCGCTTGGGGTTGAAGTAGAGGTTCTCCAGCAGCGTCTGCGCGGCCTCACGGGTCGGCGGCTCGCCCGGGCGCAGCTTGCGGTAGATGTCGAGCAGCGCGTCGTCCTGGCCCTGTGTGTGGTCCTTCTCCAGGGTGGCGCGCATGGACTCGTACTCGCCGAACTCCTCGAGGATCTGCTCGGTGGTCCAGCCGAGCGCCTTCAGGAGGACGGTGACGGACTGCTTGCGCTTGCGGTCGATGCGGACACCGACCATGTCGCGCTTGTCGATCTCCATCTCCAGCCAGGCACCGCGGGAGGGGATGACCTTGGCGGAGTAGATGTCCTTGTCGGACGTCTTGTCGATCTGGCTGTCGAAGTAGACACCCGGCGAGCGGACCAGCTGGGACACCACGACACGCTCGGTGCCGTTGATGACGAAGGTGCCCTTGTTCGTCATGAGCGGGAAGTCGCCCATGAAGACGGTCTGGGACTTGATCTCACCGGTCTCGTTGTTGGTGAACTCGGCCGTGACGAAGAGCGGGGCCGCGTACGTGAAGTCGCGCTCCTTGCACTCGTCGATCGAGTTCTTCGGCGGTTCGAAACGGTGGTCGCGGAAGGTCAGCGACATCGACCCGGAGAAGTCCTCGATCGGCGAGATCTCCTCGAAGATCTCCTCCAGACCGGACTTGGTGGGGACGTCCTGACCACTGTCCAGGGCCGCCTCGACGCGAGACTTCCACGCGGCGTTGCCGAGGAGCCAGTCAAAGCTCTCGGTCTGCAGCGCGAGGAGGTTCGGGACCTCGAGGGGCTCCTTGATCTTCGCGAAAGAAATGCGCAGCGGGGCGGTGCTTGCGCCGTTGTTCGAATTGGCAGTCGAGGCGTTGCGCGAGGCGGCCAAGAGGGGGTCCTTCCGAGGGCTCGGACTCACTACGCGCGTACCGGCTTCCGCCCCCGGGCGCAGACAAGGATGTCCTGGTCAGGACGGTTCCTCATGTGTGCTCAGGCTTGGGCTGGTCCCTGGTGACGGGCCAGGCGACAGCTAACAGGCAGCGCAAAGGGTCAGTGTAGCCACTTGGCACACTGATGTCCAGTGCAGAGTTTCGGAGACCGGTGCTGCACCAATCTCGTCCTCCGTAGGGGTCGGTAGGAGCCCCTTGTTGTGAGCCGTCATGCCCCTCGTTCACGCTTGCCACGCTAGGCATTCCCGCATCGCCCTCGATCCATGCCTCGGTACATGGCCGATGTGGCGACGCGTCCTGAGAATCGCGCGCTGCGTGCGGTTCGTCAAGGCCCCCGCCCCGCGGAGATCGTCACAGGGGGTGGTACGCGACGAGCGGCGACGTCAGCGGAACGACGATGATCACCTTACCCGGGGATGCCGACAGCCCGGGTGAAGGCCCACGCAAACGACCGAGGGCGGCCACCCGAAAGGGTGGCCGCCCTGCGGCTGATCAGCCCCGGTAGGGGCATGGATCACTTGACCTCGACAGACGCGCCCGCGCCCTTGAGGGACTCGGCGGCCTTCTCCGCGGCCTCCTTGTTGACCTTCTCGAGGACCGGCTTCGGAGCGCCGTCCACGAGGTCCTTGGCCTCCTTCAGGCCCAGGGAGGTGAGCTCGCGCACGACCTTGATGACCTGGATCTTCTTGTCGCCGGCACCGGTGAGGATGACGTCGAACTCGTCCTTCTCCTCCTCGGCCTCGGCGGGGACACCCGGGCCCGCGACGCCGGCCACGGCGACCGGGGCGGCGGCGGTGACGTCGAACTTCTCCTCGAAGGCCTTCACGAACTCGGAGAGCTCGATGAGGGTCATCTCCTCGAACTGGGCGAGCAGGTCGTCCTGGCTGAGCTTCGCCATGATGGCGGTCCTTCCACTAATTCGGCTGGTGCCGTGTGTACATTGCGGCGGGCGTACGGGCCCGCTAGAGAACAGCGGGAGTGGTTACTCCGCGTCCTCGGCGGGAGCCGGCTCGCCGGCACCGCCCTGCTCGGCCTGCTTGGCACGGAGCGCGTCCACGGTGCGGACGAGCTTCGAGGGCAGCGCCTGGAAGACCGCGGCAGCCTGGGAGGGCTTGGCCTTCATGGCACCCGCCAGCTTGGCGAGCAGCACCTCGCGGGACTCGAGGTCCGCGAGCTTCTTGATCTCATCGGCGGTCAGCGCCTTGCCGTCAAGGACACCGCCCTTGATGATGAGGTTCGGGTTGTCCTTGGCGAAGTCACGAAGACCCTTCGCCGACTCCACCGGGTCACCGGTGACGAAGGCGACAGCCGTCGGACCCGCGAACAGGTCGTCCAGCTGGCTGATCCCGGCCTCGTTGGCCGCGATCTTGGTCAGCGTGTTCTTCACCACGGCGTACGTGGCGTTCTCACCGAGCGAACGGCGCAGCGTCTTGAGCTGCGCCACGGTGAGACCGCGGTACTCGGTCAGCACAGCGGCGTTGGAGCTGCGGAACTTGTCCGTCAGCTCGGCAACCGCGGCGCCCTTCTCGGGCTTCGCCATAGAGCCTCGGCCTCCTTCCGGGTGATTCGGACCGCACGGGAAGGGGCCGGGAAAAACGAACGCCCCGGCGCAGGCGCACGGGGCGTGACTCGACCGGGAGCGCGAGAGCGTTCCCAGGAGTGCATCCACAGTCACCTGCGCGGGTCGTCCGCAGTAAACGGATCCTTCGGCCGCCGCACCCCGTAGGGGCACGGCAACGACCAGCGGTCTTTGGCTTCCGTGGAAGGGTACGCGAACCGATCGGCGGCAAGCAAATCGGGCGTCAGGGGCCTCGCGTCAGCCGTTCGCGTCGGAGGGCTTCATGCTCCCCAGCATCCCGAACAGGTCCACGGTGTCCTTGGCGGGCGGCGCCTTGACGGTGGCCGCGGCACCGTAGTCGGAGTAGTCGGCGCGCACCTTCACCGTGCCCCCGGCCATCCGCATCCCGACGGTCATCCGCACCGGGTAGTGGTCGGAGTTGACCCAGAACTCGGTGTCGTAGCCCTTGATCCCCATCTTCTTGGTGCTTGCGAGCACGTCCGCGCGCTGCTTCCCGGACAGGGCGGAGGCGGACTTGCCGGCGTCCAGCATCTCCTCGAAGGTGAGCGTGCCCTTGTAGTGCTCGGCCTGGACGCCGCCGATCTTCTCCGAGCCGAGGTGCTTGAGGTTCGGCGACTCCAGCAGCAGGGCCAGCTGCTCGGACGGGTCCTGGTTCATGTTCTCCAGGCCGGCCGCCATCTGCTTCTGCATCTCCGCGTTGCCGCTCGCGGCGGCTGCCTTGAAGTCCAGCTTCATCCAGTGCTTGCCGCCCATGGTGGCGGCCTGCCCGGGGCCCAGGTCCGTGTACAGGGCGCCGTCCACGAGCACCATGTGCACCTGGGAGGGGACCTCGGCGGCATCGCCCGTGAGGGCGGAGCCCTTGGCCACCATGTCCATCACCGCGGGGTCCCAGCCCTGGACGCCGGAGAGCTGCGCGGTGCCGCCGCCCGGCATGCCGGACGGCGTCGTGACCGTCATCCGGACCTTGGCCGACTTGGCCTCGGAGGTCTTGGTGAAGGCGGCACGGATGAACTGGACCGCCTCGCTCCGCGTCTGGAGGGCCCCTGCCTTCCCCCCGGTGCCCGTGTCGCCGCTCTGGCAGCCGGCGAGGCCCACCACGACGGCCGCTGCCGCCAGACCGGCGCTCGCGCGCTTCCCTGCGGACATGCTCATCAGTTCCCACCCCTGTGTCTCGTCGGCCGGCCCCGGAGGCCTCCCCGGCGGCCGGTGGCACGCTAGCGCACCGCGCGGACACCGTCGTACGAAAAAAACCGGCCCCCGCGCCTTGAGGCGCGGGGGCCGGTTCACAGCACACGACCCGGTCAGAGAGCGGCCGGGTCCTCCTCGGTGAGGAGGTTGCGGGTGCGGTTGGAGTCCAGCGGGATGCCGGGGCCCATCGTGGTGCTGATGGCGGCCTTCTTGATGTAGCGGCCCTTGGCGGCGGACGGCTTCAGACGCATGATCTCGTCCAGCGCGGCGCCGTAGTTCTCGACCAGCTGCTGCTCACCGAACGAGGTCTTGCCGATGATGAAGTGCAGGTTCGAGTGCTTGTCGACGCGGAACTCGATCTTGCCGCCCTTGATGTCCGTGACGGCCTTGGCGACGTCGGGGGTGACGGTGCCGGTCTTCGGGTTCGGCATCAGACCACGGGGGCCGAGGACGCGGCCGAGGCGGCCGACCTTGCCCATGAGGTCCGGGGTGGCGACGACGGCGTCGAAGTCCAGACGGCCCTTCGCCACCTCGTCGATCAGTTCGTCGGCGCCGACGATGTCGGCGCCCGCGGCACGCGCGGCCTCGGCACGGTCACCGGTCGCGAAGACCAGGACCCGGGCGGTCTTGCCGGTGCCGTGCGGGAGGTTCACGGTGCCACGGACCATCTGGTCGGCCTTGCGCGGGTCGACGCCCAGACGGAAGGCCACCTCGACGGTGCTGTCGAACTTGGTGGTGGAGGTCTCCTTGGCGAGACGGACCGCCTCGAGGGGGGCGTACACACGCTCCCGGTCGATCTTGCTGTCCGCAGCGCGGAGAGACTTGCTGCGCTTGCTCACTGCTGCTCCTGTGTGTCCTGAGGAGTCGTGGTGCGGGCCGAGCCGGCCCTGCCACGTTCTTGCGGGTGGGGAAGAGGTGCTCGGGGGCTGTGTCAGCCCTCGACCGTGATGCCCATGGAACGCGCGGTGCCGGCGATGATCTTCTCGGCGGCGTCCAGGTCGTTCGCGTTCAGGTCGGGCAGCTTGGTCGTGGCGATCTCGCGGACCTGGTCGCGCGTCAGCTTCGCGACCTTGGTCTTGTGCGGCTCGCCGGAGCCCTTGTCCACACCCGCGGCCTTGAGGATCATGCGGGAGGCCGGCGGCGTCTTGGTGATGAAGGTGAAGGAACGGTCCTCGTAGACCGTGATCTCCACCGGGATCACCCAGCCACGCTGCGACTCGGTCGCCGCGTTGTAGGCCTTGCAGAACTCCATGATGTTGACGCCGTGCTGGCCGAGCGCCGGGCCGACGGGCGGGGCCGGGTTGGCCGCACCTGCGTTGATCTGGAGCTTGATAAGCCCCGTGACCTTCTTCTTCTTGGGAGGCATGTGCTCTCTCCGGGTCCTAGTGAGAGTGTTCCTGCCTGCGAACAGGCATACCGCACGATTTTAGCGGTGGCCTGCCGAAACCCTGAAACCGGCAGGTCAGACCATCCGGCGAGGACGCCTGGCGCGTCGTGGGGGCGACATTGGGCCGACGGCCCCGCGACAACCCCGACACGCGGAAGAGCCCCTGTCCAGCGGGTGAACGCTGGAGGCAGGGGCCCTGTCCGAAGACCGTCCGGTCAGTTCTTCTGGATCTGGTCGAAGCTGAGCTCGACCGGGGTCTCGCGGCCGAAGATCTCCACGAGGCCCTTGACCTTCTTGGAGTCCGGGTTGATCTCGTTGATCGTGGCCTGGAGGGTCGCGAAGGGGCCGTCGGTGACCGTGACCGAGTCGCCGACCTCGAAGTCCAGCACCTGGACCTCGACCTTGCGCTTCGTGGCGCCGCCCTCGCCGCCCTCGGCGGCGGCGGCCTGCTCCTCGACCTCGGGAGCGAGCATCTTGGTGACCTCGTCCAGCGTCAGCGGGTACGGGTCGTAGGCGTTGCCGACGAAGCCGGTGACGCCCGGCGTGTTGCGGACGACGCCCCAGGACTCGTTCGTCAGGTCCATGCGCACCAGCACGTAGCCGGGGAGCTTGTTCTGGCGGACGGTGCGGCGGTCGCCGTTCTTGATCTGGACGACCTCTTCCTGGGGCACTTCGGCCTGGTAGATGTAGTCCTCGACGTTCAGTGAGACGGCGCGCTGCTCCAGGTTGGACTTCACGCGGTTCTCGTAGCCGGCGTAGGTGTGGATGACGTACCACTCGCCGGGCAGGGCCTTCAGCTCGTCACGGAAGGCCGCCACCGGATCCACCGGGGCCTGCTCCTCCGCGCTCTCCTCGTGCTCGCCCTCGCCGGCCGCCGCCTCGTCCACGTCCTCGTCGACGACCTGCACGGCATCCTGCTCGGCCGGCTCGCCGGCGGCCTGGTCAGCAGCCTCGGCCTGGTCGATGTCGCCGTCGGCGGCCTCGACGATGTCGAGCGCGGTGTCGTCGCCCTCGACGGTCTCGTCGGCGTCGTACAGGTTCGGGTCAGACACGGTCGCTGCTTCTTCCTTCAAGATGTGGAACAGGCGGTCGGGCACCACGGGTGCCCTCCGCGAGGGGAATCACCCGAAGATGTACGAGACGCCCTTGTTGAGTCCCCAGTCAATCACGGTCACGAGCGCGATGATGACCACAACGAAGACAATCACCACGCTGGTGTACGTGCTGAGCTCACTGCGCGTCGGCCAGACGACCTTGCGGAGCTCCGCCACGATCTGGCGGTAGAAGAGCGCGAGGCGGGCCAGAGGGCCCTTCTTCCCGCGCTTGCCGCCGCGACGGGCCTTCTTGGAGCCGTCGTCCGCGGAACCGTCGTCAGGACGACCGCTTTCAGGTGTTGCGGTCGAGCCCAGGGCTTCCGTCACTCGTCCTCACCTGAATCCGATTGATTGCCGATACATCGATACATCGAAACACTGAAGAAGCTTTGCGCCTGCGAACAGCAGGGCCGGAGGGACTCGAACCCCCAACCGCTGGTTTTGGAGACCAGTGCTCTACCAATTGAGCTACGACCCTTCGAGTGTCCCCCAACGTACCGCATCCGGCCGAGTGCACGATGTGCACAGGCTTGATCGGCTCGTGGGGGCCATCGACGGATGAGTGTACGTGTTCCTGGCCCGGCCGTCGAATGCGTTGCGTGTTCGGCGCGGTTGGGCTCGGTTCTGCCCGGAACGTGAACTCGTGTGCCCGGGCCCCCCGCGGTCTGCGACGATGCAGACATGACCGCAGCAAATGAACGACGCGTGTCGGCCCGCATCGGGTCGATCTCCGAGTCCGCGACGCTCGCCGTGGACGCCAAGGCCAAAGCGCTCAAGGCCGCCGGGCGACCGGTCATCGGCTTCGGTGCCGGCGAGCCCGACTTCCCCACGCCCGACTACATCGTCGAGGCGGCCGTGGAGGCGTGCCGCAATCCGAAGTTCCACCGCTACACCCCCGCCGGCGGCCTCCCGGAGCTGAAGGCCGCGATCGCCGCCAAGACGCTGCGCGACTCCGGCTACGAGGTCGACGCCTCCCAGGTGCTGGTCACCAACGGCGGCAAGCAGGCCATCTACGAGGCCTTCGCGGCCATCCTCGACCCGGGCGACGAGGTGATCGTCCCGGCCCCGTACTGGACGACCTACCCCGAGTCGATCCGGCTGGCCGGCGGTGTCCCGGTCGCGGTCGTGGCCGACGAGACGACCGGCTACCGGGTCTCCGTGGAGCAGCTGGAGGCCGCGCGCACCGAGAACACCAAGGTCGTGCTCTTCGTGTCGCCGTCCAACCCGACCGGCGCCGTCTACAGCGAGGCCGAGACCGAGGCGATCGGCCGCTGGGCCCACGAGCACGGCCTGTGGGTGCTGACCGACGAGATCTACGAGCACCTGGTCTACGGCGGCGCCTCCTCGGTCTCGCTGCCCGCGCTCCTGCCCGAGCTGCGCGACAAGTGCATCGTGGTCAACGGCGTCGCCAAGACGTACGCCATGACCGGCTGGCGCGTCGGGTGGGTCATCGGGCCGAAGGACGTGGTCAAGGCCGCGACCAACCTCCAGTCGCACGCCACCTCGAATGTGAGCAACGTCGCACAGGCCGCCGCCCTGGCCGCCGTCTCCGGCGACCTGGAGGCCGTGGCGCGGATGCGCGAGGCCTTCGACCGGCGCCGGCAGACCATCGTGCGGATGCTCAACGAGATCCCGGGCGTGGTGTGCCCCGAGCCGGAGGGCGCGTTCTACGTGTACCCGTCGGTCAAGGACGTGCTCGGCAAGGACATCCGCGGCAAGCGGCCGCAGAGCTCCGTGGAGCTCGCCGAGCTCATCCTGGAGGACGCCGAGGTCGCGGTCGTCCCGGGGGAGGCCTTCGGCACCCCGGGCTATCTGCGGCTGTCGTACGCGCTCGGCGACGAGGACCTCGTCGAGGGCGTCTCCCGGATCCAGAAGCTGCTGGGCGAGGCAAAGGCCTGACTGGCCTGACTGCCCTCACTGCCCTGACTGCCCTGACGCATCGGTGCTGTCGCGGGCCCCGGCCGGTTCGGCCGGGGCCCGCGCGCGTGTACGGGCAAGCCCTCGTTCGGGGAAAGCGCTACCGGCAACCCGGGGCGGTGCGGCAGGATCTCTGAATGGCACGTGATGTTTCCCTTCTCCCCAAGGCGCACCTCCACCTGCACTTCACCGGCTCGATGCGGCCGGCGACCCTGCTGGAACTGGCCGACAAGTACGGGGTGCACCTCCCCGAGGCCCTGACCTCCGGCGAGCCGCCGAGGCTCCGCGCGACCGACGAACGCGGCTGGTTCCGCTTCCAGCGCCTGTACGACATCGCGCGTTCGGTGCTCCGCTCCCCCGACGACATCCGGCGGCTGGTGCGGGAAGCCGCGGAGGAGGACGCCAGGGACGGTTCGGGGTGGCTGGAGATACAGGTCGACCCGACCTCGTACGCGCCCCGGCTGGGCGGGCTGATCCCGGCCATGGAGATCATCCTGGACGCGGTGGAGAGCGCCTCCCGCGACACCGGCGTGGGCATGGCGGTGGTCGTCGCCGCCAACCGCACCAAGCACCCCCTCGATGCCCGCACCCTGGCCCGCCTCGCGGTCCGCTACGCCGACCACGGCGTCGTCGGCTTCGGGCTCTCCAACGACGAACGGCGCGGCCTGGCAAGGGACTTCGACCGCGCCTTCGCCATCGCCCGGGAGGGCGGCCTGCTGGCGGCCCCGCACGGGGGCGAGCTCTCGGGGGCGAGCAGCGTCCGCGACTGCCTGGACGACCTGCACGCGAGCCGGATCGGGCACGGCGTGCGGGCCGCGGAGGACCCCCGGCTCATGGCGAAGCTCGCCGAGCGCGGCGTGACCTGCGAGGTCTGCCCCTCCTCCAATGTCGCACTCGGCGTCTACGAGGAGCCCGGACAGGTGCCGCTGCGCACCCTCTACGACGCCGGGGTGCCGATGGCCCTGGGCGCCGACGACCCGCTGCTGTTCGGCTCGCGGCTGGCCGCCCAGTACGAACTGGCACGGGAGGCCCACGGCTTCGGCGACGCCGAACTCGCCGAACTGGCCCGCCAGTCCGTACGCGGCTCGGCGGCGCCGCAGGGGGTCCGCAACAAGCTGCTGGCCGGCGTCGACGACTGGCTCGCTCACTGATCCAGGGCGATCCCGGCCGGCACGGCCCGCACGATGGCGGCGGCCGGCAGCGCGGCGGCCGTGTCCGTGTCGGCGTCGGCGCGGGCCCCCGAAAGTCACTTCCCGCCCGCCGGGCACTGCGGCATCGTTCCCTGCATGACACGCGCACCACGCCTGGAAACGATCACCGCCGGCAACCTCGACGCCGCGCTCGGCCTGCGGGTCCGGCCCGGACAGGAGCACCTGGTCGCGCCGGTCGTGAAGTCCCTCGCCGAGGCGTACGTCCATCAGGACACCGCCTGGCCGCGGCTGATCACCGACGGCGGCCGGGCGGTCGGCTTCGTGATGGCGTTCCTGGACATCGACTGGACCGGCGACGGCACGGGCCGGGACGTGCGGTCCGGCCTGTGGCGGCTGCTCGTGGACGCGGACGAGCAGGGCCGCGGTTACGGCCGCTTCGCCGTCGCGGAGGTCGCCGCCGAGATCCGCCGTCGCGGCGGCACCCGGATGACCAGCACATGGGTGCCGGGCCCGGGCGGCCCCGAGCGGTTCTACGAGGGCCTCGGCTTCCGCCCGACCGGGGAGACCAGCGGGGACCAGGTGGTGGGCGAGCTGGAACTCGGCGTCTGACCGGGCCCCGGCCCGGCCCCGTCAGACGCTGACGCCGACCGTCACCGGCTCGTTGACCAGGGTGACGCCGAAGGCCTCGTGGACGCCGGCGACGACCTCGCGGGCGAGCGCGAGCAGGTCGGCGGTGGTGGCGGAGCCGCGGTTGGTCAGGGCGAGGGTGTGCTTGCTGGAGATGCGGGCGGGGCCCGTGCCGTAGCCCTTGGTGAAGCCCGCCTTGTCGATCAGCCAGGCCGCGGAGGTCTTGATGCGGCCGTCGCCCGAGGGGTAGGCGGGCGGTTCGGCGTCCGGGCCGAGGCGGTCGTGGACGCGGGCGAGGAAGTCCGCGTAGCCGGCCTCGGTGAGAACCGGGTTGGTGAAGAAGGAGCCGGCCGACCAGGTGTCGTGGTCCTCCGGGTCCAGCACCATGCCCTTGCCGGAGCGCAGCTTCAGCACCGTCTCGCGGGCCGTGGCCAGCGCCACCCGGTCACCGGCGCCGACTCCCAGGGCGCGGGCCACTTCGGCGTACTTGACGGGGGCGGACATGCCGCCCGCGTCCTCCAGCTCGAAGCGGACGCGCAGCACGACATAGCGCGCGGGGTCCGCCTTGAAGCGGCTGTGGCGGTACGAGAAGGCGCAGGCGGCGTTGGAGAGGGTGACGGTCTCCCCCGCGACGCGGTCGTAGGCGGTCACCTCGGTGATCGTGCTCGCCACTTCCTGGCCGTACGCGCCCACGTTCTGGATCGGCGTGGCACCGGCGGAGCCCGGGATGCCCGCCAGGCACTCCACGCCCGCCAGGCCCGCTTCGACGGTGCGGGCGACGGCGTCCGTCCAGACCTCGCCCGCGGCCAGCTCCAGCGCGGTGCCGCGCAGTGCGAAGCCCTGGGTGGCGATGCGCAGCGCGGTGCCCGCGAAGCCCTCGTCGCCGATGACCAGGTTGCTGCCGCCGCCGATGACCAGCAGCGGGGTCCCGGACGCGTCCGCCTCCCGGACGGCCTCGACGACCTCGGCGTCGGTGGTCGCGGTCACCAGGCGGGTGGCGGGGCCGCCGAGGCGGAAGGTGGTCAGGGGCGCGAGCGGGGCGTCGTGGAGTACGTGCACGGCATTCAGGGTACGGGGCGGGCCGCGTCGTCCCGGGGCCCGGCCGCCCCGTACTCCCGGGGGGTGGCTTACAGGGCCTCGACGATCGTCGCGTTGGCCAGGCCGCCCGCCTCGCACATGGTCTGCAGTCCGTAGCGCGCGCCGCGCGCCCGCAGGGCGTGGACGAGGGTGGTCATCAGCCGGGTGCCGCTGGCGCCGAGCGGGTGGCCCAGTGCGATGGCGCCGCCGTTGACGTTGACCTTGGCCGGGTCGGCGCCGGTCTCCTGCTGCCAGGCGAGGACGACGCCGGCGAAGGCCTCGTTGACCTCGAACAGGTCGATGTCCGACAGGTTCAGCCCGGCGCGGCGCAGCACGCGCTCGGTGGCCGGGATGACACCGGTCAGCATCAGCAGCGGGTCGGAGCCGGTGACGGCGAAGCTGTGCAGCCGGGCGAGCGGGCGCAGGCCGAGGCGTTCGGCGGTCTCGCTGCTCATGATCAGCACGGCGGAGGCGCCGTCGTTGATCGGGCTGCTGTTGCCGGCGGTGACCGACCAGTCGATCTGCGGGAAGCGCTCGGCGTAGCCGGGGTGGGCGAAGGCGGGGCGCAGCCCGGCAAGGACCTCCGGGGTGGTGGTGGGGCGCACCGACTCGTCGGCGGTCAGTCCGGCGAGCGGGGCGACCTCCGCGTCGAAGGCGCCCGCCGCCCAGGCCGCGGCCGCCTTGCGATGCGACTCGGTGGCGAAGACGTCCATGGCCTCGCGGCTGAGCGAGTGCTTGGCCGCGATCAGTTCGGCGCTGATGCCCTGCGGGACGAGTCCTCCGGGGAAGCGCTCGGCGATACCGGGCCCGAACGGGTCGGAGCCGGGGAGCACGCTCGACCCCATGGGCACCCGGCTCATCGACTCCACTCCGCAGGCCACGACGATGTCGTAGGCGCCCGCGATGACGCCCTGCGCGGCGAAGTGCACGGCCTGCTGCGAGGACCCGCACTGGCGGTCGACGGTGGTGGCCGGGACGGAGTCGGGGAAGCCGGCGGACAGCCACGCCCAGCGGGTGGTGTTCATCGCCTGCTCGCCGACCTGGCCGACGGTGCCGCCGACGACGTCGTCGACGAGCGCGGGGTCGATGCCGCTGCGGGTGACGAGCTCGGCGAGCGTGTGGGCGAGCAGTTCCACCGGGTGCGTGCCGGCGAGCGCCCCGCCGGGCTTGCCCTTGCCGATGGGAGTGCGGACGGCTTCGACGATGACGGCGTCGCGCATGAGGGTCGCCTCCTGGGGTGAGGGTGGGGTTCAGGGGGTTGATTTGAATATCCAACTAACTCCCTACTCCAGAGTAGGACCAGTCGATTTGAATTCACAACCTGCCATGTGAGACTGGACCGGTGAGCCCGACCACACCCCGCCCCGCCCTTCCCGGGCGCCCCTGCTCCGCCGCCGCCGCGCTCCAGGTCGTCGGAGAGAAGTGGGCGCTGCTCGCGATGCGCGAGATCCTCTACGGCAACCACCGCTTCGACGCCATCGCCCGCAACACCGGCGCCCCCCGCGACCGGCTCACGGCACGGCTGCGCGCGCTGGAGGAGGCCGGCGTCATCGAGCGCCGCGCGTACAGCGAGCGCCCGCCGCGCTACGAGTACCACCCCACCGCCGCCGGCCGGGACCTCGCCGAGGTCCTGCGCGCCCTGGTCCGGTGGGGCGACACGTGGATCCTCGACGAGCCGCCGGTCGCCTTCCACCACCACGACCACCCGTTCGACCCCGTCGAGACGTGCCGCACCTGCGGCGAGACGGTGGGCGAGGGCAGCCTCTCGCTCCGCCTCAACACCCCGGACTGGGACCACAGCGGCCCCGTCGGCTGAGCGCCCCCGGGCACGCCCGGAAGCGCCGGTGCGGCCCCACCCGCGACGGGGTGGGGCCGCACCGGCGCCGGTGTCACTGCTCGGCGCCCACCAGGAGCCGCGCGTCCCCGGCCGCAGCGGTCTTCTCCGCGGCCGCCGCGGCGGACCGCCGCCCCGGTACGAGGAGTGCCGCGACCGCGCCGGCGCCGACCGCCGCCGCTCCCACCCAGAGGGCGGGGGTGAGTCCGTCCACGAAGCGGGCGGCGGACTCGTAGCCGCCCTGTGCGGAGAAGACCGCCGCCAACGTGGCCACGCCGAGCGCGCCGCCGACCTCCCGCAGGGCGTTGTTGGCGCCGGAGGCGATGCCCTGCTCCTCCGGGCGGACGCTGCTCATGACGATGTTGGCGCTGGGCGCGAAGTACAGCGCCATGCCGACACCGCTCACGATGAGCGCCGGGAGCTGCGCCGCGTACGACATGCCCGGTTCGACGACCAGGGCGAAGAGCCCGAGGCCGACCGCCTGGAGGGCGAGTCCCGCCGCGACGACCGGGCGGCCGCCGATCCGGTCGGAGAGGATGCCCGCGATCGGCGCCACGATCATCGGCATGCCGGTCCAGGGCAGCATCCGCAGCCCGGCCTCCGTCGGGGAGTAGCCCGCCGCGTTCTGCAGGAACTGGCTGAGCAGGAAGATCGACCCGAACATCCCGAGGAACATCAGCAGGCTGGCCGCGTTGATCGCGGCGAAGGCGCGGCTGCGGAACAGCCGCATCGGCAGGATCGGGTTGCGGGCCCGCATGCCGTGCCGCACGAAGAGGGCGAGCAGGACGCCGCCACCGATCAGGCCGCCGAGCACCGGTCCGCTGGTCCAGCCGTCGGCGTTGCCGCGGACCAGGGCGTAGACGATCCCGAAGAGGCCGGCGCTGGCGAGCAGCGTGCCGGGCAGGTCCAGCCGCGGGTTGGGGCCGCGGCTCTCCGCCAGGCGCAGCCGGGCGAGCGGGATGAGCAGCAGGCCGATCGGGACGTTGACCCAGAAGATCCACTGCCAGGAGATGTGCTCGGTCAGGGACCCGCCGATCAGCGGTCCGGCCGCGACCGCGAGGCCGTTGACCGCGCCCCAGATGCCGAAGACCATGCCGCGCCGCTGCGGCGGCACCGCGGCCGACAGCAGGGTGAGCGTGAGCGGCATGAGGATGGCGGCGCCGACGCCCTGGACCGCGCGGGCCGCGATCAGCTCGCCCATGCCCGGCGCGAGCGCGGCGCCGGCGGAGGCGGTGGAGAAGACGCCGAGGCCGACCAGGAACATACGGCGGCGCCCGAAGCGGTCGCCGAGGGCCGCGCCGAACATCAGGAGGACGGCGAAGGTGAGTGTGTAGGCGCTCACCGTCCACTCCAGTTCCTCCAGGGCGCCGCCCAGGTCCTTGCGGATGGAGGGCAGCGCGGTGGTGACGACGAGGTTGTCCAGCGCGGCCATGAAGCCGGCGACGCTGGTGATGAGCAGGGCCCATCCGAAGCCACCGCGTCCCGCGGCGGCGTCCTTCCGCTGTTCTTGCTGTGCCGGTTCCATGATCTCGTTCCCCCAAGCTGATTAGTAATCGATCAATTACTTTTGCGGGCAGACGTCTGCCCGGGTCCGGCCGGCGCGGTCCGCCGGCCCTCCCCTGCGTGCTCAGTGCGTACCGGCCGGGGGTTTCCCCGGGAACCGGTCGGCGTACAGCTCGTCGATGCCCGTCCAGCAGCGCGCGCTCGGCGGGACACCCAGCGCGACCAGGACGTTCACCAGCATCCCGGTGCCGAAGAACTCGGCGACCTCCTGCTCGCTGACTCCCGTGCGCGCCGCGACGTACTCCCACAGCCCCAGCCAGCCGCCGCGGCAGGCGTCGCGGATCTCCTCGTCGTCGACGGCGGCCACGTACATCTGGAGTTGCATCCGCAGGACGTCGCCGCCCGAGATGAGCTCCTGGTACGAGCCGCACATCGCCTGGAAGGCATCCGCCCCCGCCAGTCCCTGCGCCGCCTTCTCGAAGTGCGCCTCTATGGTGCGGACGCACCGCTCGGCCACGGCCAGGAACAGTGCCTTCTTGTTCGGGAAGAGCCGGAAGAGGTAGGGCTGCGACACTCCCATCCGTGTGGCGATGGCGGCGGTGGACGTGCCGTGGTAGCCGCCCATGCCGAACTCCGTCATCGCGGCGCGCACGGCCGCCTCGCGGCGTTCGTCCGCACTCATCCGCATTCCGTCGCTCGCCATGCTCAGTAAGTTATCAGTCACTAACAAGGCTGCACAAGGGGGAGGCGGCGGGATGTCCCGCCGCCTCCCCCTTGTGCGTCCGCGACCGGGCTACGCCAGCCGGACCACCGCGCGGGACATGCCCAGCACCTTCTGCCCGGCGCTGACGGCGGTCAGATCGACCCGCACCGTGCGGTCGTCGTCGTCGAGCTTGGCCGCGACCTTGGCGCTCACTTCGATGAGCGCGCCCTCGTCGCCGTCGGGCACCACGACCGGCTTGGTGAAGCGCACCCCGTAGTCGACGACCGCTCCCGGGTCGCCCGCCCAGTCCGTCACCACGCGGATCGCCGAGGCCATGGTGAACATGCCATGCGCGATGACGTCCGGCAGGCCCACCTCCTTGGCGAACCGCTCGTTCCAGTGGATCGGGTTGAAGTCACCCGAGGCACCCGCGTACCGCACGAGCGTCGCGCGGTCCACGGGGAAGGACCGCGCCGGCAGTTCGGTGCCGACCTCGACCTCGTCGTAGGAGATCTTCGCCGTCATCAGCTCACTCACCCTCCGGCGCGCGCGCCACCAGCTTGGTCAGCGCCGTCACCACGTGCTCGCCGCTCTCGTCGTACGCCTCGCCGCGGACGTCGATGACATCGTTGCCCGCGAGCGACTTGATCGCGTCGATCGCGACCCGCACCGACAACCGGTCGCCGGCCCGCACCGGGCGGGTGTAGGCGAACCGCTGGTCGCCGTGGACGACCCGGTCGTAGTCCAGTCCCAGCTCCGGGTCGAGGATGACCTGCATCGAAGCCTTGAACGTCATCACGAAGGCGAAGGTCGGCGGGGCGATCACATCGGGGTGCCCGAGCGCCTTGGCCGCCTCGGGATCGATGTAGACCGGGTTCGGGTCGCCGATCGCCTCGGCGAACTCGCGGATCTTCTCCCGGCCGACCTCGTACGGGGCGGTGGGGGGATACGTCCGTCCCACGAACGACTGATCCAGCGCCATCGGCACCTCCTGGAGCTGTGGTGATTCCTGGTCCAACAACGCCGCAAGGCCGCCCCTGAAGTACAGGGACGGCCTCGTCGGACTTACTACGGCCTGTGTCAGCGCGTCTCGCGGTGCGCGGTGTGCGCGTTGCAGCGCGGACAGTGCTTCTTCATCTCAAGACGGTCCGGGTCGTTGCGCCGGTTCTTCTTGGTGATGTAGTTCCGCTCCTTGCACTCCACGCAGGCCAGCGTGATCTTCGGGCGGACGTCGGTGGCGGCCACGTGAGTGCTCCTTGACGAACGGTAATAAGGTTTCGAACATGGAAAGAGTAGCCGATTGAAGGACCGATCCCACAATCGGCTACGCAAGGTAGCGGCGACCGGACTTGAACCGGTGACACAGCGATTATGAGCCGCTTGCTCTACCGACTGAGCTACGCCGCTTCGATGAGGAGATCACCCGCCCGGAGGCGGGTCACCTGATCATCAGAGCCCCAATACGGAATCGAACCGTAGACCTTCTCCTTACCATGGAGACGCTCTGCCGACTGAGCTATTGGGGCGAGCGAGGAAGACATTACACGGTCCGCCGCCGAAGGTGAAATCCGTATCCAGTGGGCGCCGGCGCGGGTCACCCAGGAGGTGGCCGCGCGCCACCCACCCGGTCCCGTACGACACTTGACGGCACCAGTACGACTATTCGCTCTTCCCGGACGGATCGGGCACCGGCCCCTAGGCTCGGATCCGCGTGATCTTGCCTCCGGCCCCGAGGAGCGCGATGACCGACAGCCAGCCGCAACCGCCCGCCGACCCGCTCCGCGGCGAATCCGCCCCGGCGCCCGCCCTCCTGCTCTGCGGGGGCCGCCTCGCCGACGGCCGGACGGTCGACGTGCGCCTGGCCGGGCCGCGGATCGAGGCCGTCGGCACCGCGGGCAGCCTCGCCGGCGACGGGCAGACACCCCGGGTCGACCTCGCCGGCTACCTGCTGCTGCCCGCCCCCGCCGAGCCGCACGCCCACCTCGACACCGCCCTGACCGCCGACTGCGCCGGTCCGCCCTCGTACGACGGCGAGGAGGTCCAGCGCCGGGTCACCGAGGCCGCCCTGCTCCAGCTCGGCCACGGCGCGACCGCGGTGCGGGCCCACGCGCGCATCGGCGACGTGCAGGGGCTGCGCGCCGTCGAGGCCGTGCTGCAGGCCCGGCGCGCCCTGCGCGGGCTGATCGAGGTGCAGGCCGTCGCCGTACCGCGGGTGCTCACCGGCGCGGCGGGCGCGGACAGCCTCGCGATGCTCCACGACGCGCTGAAGATGGGGGCAGGCGTCGTGGGCGGCTGCCCCGACCTGGACCCCGACCCCTCCGGGTACGCGGAGGCGGTGCTCGGCGTCGCCGCGGAGTACGGCCTCCCCGTCGACCTTCACACCGACGCGGCCGACCCCGCCCGGCTCTCCCGGCTCGCCGCCATGGCCGGCGGCCTGCGCCCCGGGGTCACCCTGGGGCCGTGCGGGGGCCTGGCCCTGCAGGGCGCCGACACCGTCACCCGGCTCGCCGGGCAGCTCGCGGCCGCCGGGGTCTCGCTGACCGCCCTGCCGCAGGGCGGCTGCGGCGCCATGGAGTCCGTGCGCCGGGGCGCCACCGCCCCGGTGCGGACACTGCGCGCGGCCGGGGTGCGCGTCGCCGCGGGCAGCGGGGCGCTGCGCGACCTGACCAATCCGGTGGGCCGGGGCGACCCCCTGGAGGCCGCGTTCCTGCTCGCGTCGCACGGCGAGTGCTCCCCCGCGGAGGCCTACGACGCGATCAGCCGCGAGGCCCGGGCCGTCATGGGGCTGCCCGAAGTGCGGGTCGAGGCGGGCTTCCCCGCGGAGCTGCTGGCGGTGCGGGCCGAGCGCCTGGAGAACGCGTTGTCGCTCGCGTACAGCCGGGTCGTGATCCACCGGGGCAGGGTGGTCTCGCGCACCAGTGCTGTCCGCGAGTTCACCGACACGCTCGCCCTCGACCTGCCGCGTCAGTCCCGGAGCCGCCGTGATCCGGCATGAGGCGTCCGGCGGGCGTACGGTCGGTGGCATGCGCACTGTGATCGCTGGTGGACATGGACAGATCGCGCTGCGGCTGGAGCGGCTGCTCGCCGGGCGCGGTGACGAGGTGGCGGGCATCATCCGCAAGCCCGAACAGGCCGCGGCGCTGAGAGAGGCCGGCGCGGAGCCGGTCGTCCTGGACCTGGAGTCGGCCTCGGTCGCCGAGGTCGCGGACGTCCTGCGGGACGCCGGCGCGGTGGTCTTCGCCGCGGGCGCGGGACCCGGCAGCGGCGTCGCACGCAAGGAGACGGTCGACCGGGACGCCGCCGTGCTGCTCGCCGACGCGGCCGAACGCGCGGGCGTACGCCGCTATCTGATGGTCTCGTCGATGGGCGCCGACTCCGATCCCCGGCCGGGCACCGACGACACCTTCGCCGCCTACCTGAAGGCCAAGGGCGCCGCCGACGCGTCCCTGCGGCACCGCACCGCCCTCGACTGGACCGTCCTGCGGCCCGGCCAGCTCACCAACGACCCCGGCACCGGCCGGGTGCGGCTCGCCGCGTCCACCGGGTACGGCTCGGTGACCCGCGACGACGTCGCCGCGGTCCTGGCCGAACTGCTCGACACCCCCTCGACGGCCGGTCTGACGCTGGAACTGATCGGTGGTCACACCCCGGTGCCGGTCGCGGTCAAGGACGTCGCCGGCAACTGACGGTCACTTCATTCATTTGGCCGTCACAGTGAGCGACCATCCGTGACGGCCCCTTGAATGGCCTCATCAGTCTCATTTCGGTCGCAGCGCATCGCTGCGGCATGCCACGAAAGAGGTGTCCGATGAGGCGTATTGAACGATCGGGCCAGGACGACACTCCGCCCGGCATATCCCGCCCCCGCCGCCGCCACCGCTGGCGGCGGCTCGCTGTTCTGGCGCTCGCCCCCCTGCTGGCCCTGTCCGCCACCGGCGCGACCGCCCAGGGCGTGTGGCTGACCCTCCCCTCCATCCCCACCGCCCGTTCGGGCCACGCGGCGGCGACGGCACCGTGCCCGGGCGGGCTGCAGCAGGCGTGCGTGTACGTGTTCGGTGGGCAGCAGCCTCCTGGCGGCGGCCCCTTCCGTTCCGAGCTCGAGGCCTACAGCCCGGCGACCAATGCCTGGGCGACCCTGACTCCGCTGCCCACGCCGCGCGAAGGACTCGCGGGACGCGGAGCACCCTGCCCCGGTCGGCCCCAGGACGGATGCGTTTACGCGATCGGCGGCCGGAACGCGAGCGGCCTGGTCTCCACGGTGGAGGCGTACAGCCCGGCCACCGGCGCCTGGGCCACCCTCACCCCGCTGCCCACCCCGCGCGCCGACCTCGCCGCGGCAAAGGCACCCTGCCCCACCGGGCTCGGCCTGCGCGGCACCTGCGTGTACGCGATCGGCGGCCAGGGCGCGACCGGCCCCGTCGCGACGGTGGAGGCGTACAGCCCGGCCACCGAGACCTGGGCCACGCTGACGCCGCTGCCCGGCCTCCGCACCGACATCGGCGCCGTGGGCGCCCCCTGTCCCCCCGGAATGGGCCTGCGCGGCGGCTGCGTGTACGCCGTCGACAGCACCGGTTCGCTGCTGCTCTACAGCCCGGTCACGAACGCGTGGATGACGCTCCGCTCGCTTCCTCTCGCGCACGCCGACCGGCCGGCCGTGGTCGCGGCGCCCTGCCCGGGCGGACTGCCCGGCGGCTGCGTGTACGTCGTCGGCGGCGCGGGTACCGCAGCGCGGGCCGTCCACGCCTACAGCCCCGTCACCGGTGGCTGGATCACCCTGCCCGTGACGCCCACCGGCCACCGGCGCACGGCCGGCACGGTGGCGCCCTGCCCCAAGGAATCCACGAGCCCCTGCGTGTACGTCGTCGGCGGGTCGTCCGACGGAGGCATTCCGATCGCGGTCCCGGACGGCACGGCTGCCGAGGCCTTCGCCGTCGAACGCGACCCGCAGCGTCCGGGCGGGCCCGGCGGGCCCGGGGGGCCCGGTGGTCCTGGCGGTCCCGGCGGACCTCGCGGATGAGCGGGCCGACCGCCCCCGTCCCGTCGTCCTTTGACTCCCTCTCTTTGAGCACGCTCCCCACAACTCCCCTTGGGGGCAAGGCAGTAGCCGCGCCCCGCCATGGAAGAGGTAATCGATGAGGCGCATCCGACGGTCCGGGTCCGGGTCGGGACCCCGGTTCACGACCGCCCCGGCCGGCCATTCCAGGCGCCGCCGGCGGCTCGCCGGGCTCGCCGGCCTTGTACTGGCTCCGCTCCTCGCGCTGGCGCCCACGGGCGCCACCGCGGACGGCGTGTGGCTCGACACTCCCCCGCTGCAGACCCCGCGCGCGGGTCTTGCCGCCGCACCCGCTCCCTGCCCGCCGGGCCTGCGGCAGACCTGCGTGTACGCCTTCGGAGGCGTCACCCCGGACGGGCTGACCCACACCGTCGAGGCGTACAGCCCCGCCACCAACGCCTGGGTCTCCCTCGCCCCGCTGCCCACCGCACGCACCGGGCTGGCGGGCAAGGCGGCTCCGTGCCCGGAGTCCGTGAAGAAGAAGACCTGCGTGTACGCCATCGGTGGCTCCGTCGATCGCGTTGCCCAAGCCACCGTGGAGGCCTACAACCCGGCCGCCAACACCTGGATCACCGTCCGCCCGATGCCCACCCCCCGCAGGGATCTGGGCGCGGCCCCGGCGCAGTGCCCCAAGGGGTACGGTCTGCGCGGCGCCTGCGTGTACGCCGTCGGCGGAAGCACGGACGCGGACCCGGCAGTGGACACGGTGGAGGCCTACAGTCCGGCAACCGGCACCTGGGCAAGACTGCCCCACCTGCGCACGGCGCGCACCCGGCTCGCCGTCGCCTCCGCGCCGTGTCCTGAAGCGCCGGGGCTGCGCGGACTGTGCGTGTACGCGTTCGGCGGGCGGAACGCCGCCGGGTTCAGCCTGCCGACGGTCGAGGTCTACAGCCCCGTCACCAATGCCTGGATCAGCCTGCGGCCGATGTCCGTCGCCCGCGACAGCTTCGCCGTCGCGCCGGCGCCCTGCTCGGACGGACTGCGTGGACGGTGCCTCTACGTCTTCGGCGGCGAACGAAGGGACACGGCGGTGACCCTCCTCAACTCCGTCGAGGAGTACAGCCCCAATGCCGACACCTGGTCGATCCTGCCTCCGCTGCGGACCGCTCGCGATCTCCTCGCGGTCGCGTCCGCGGCGTGCCCCAAGACGTCGAAGGGCGTCTGCCTCTATCCCCTCGGCGGGTTCACCACCGCCGGTCCTCCCTTTCTCCTCACGGACTCTGCGGAGGCACTCGACATCAAGCACGAACTCGCGCCGGCCCGACCGGCCTTGGGCGAGCGTCCGTACGGCGGTGGCGGCGGGAAGCCCGGCGCCGCGCAGGGCGGATGGGAGCAGGGCGGCCGCCCGGGCGGTCCCCAGCAGGGCTCGCGTGACCAGCGGTCGGACAGCCGCCCGGACAACGGCCGTGCGGACGCGGGCGTGAACGATCTGGACGACGCCGGCACCGGCCGCTCCGGGCCGCTCGCGGGCTGACGGGAACGGGAAGAGACATCCTTCGGGCCGGCACCCTCCCTCGGTGCCGGCCCGAAGTCCGTGCGGTCACGGCCTCCGCGAATTAGTAGCCATGGAAACAATGTCCGTGTACAGTATTTGCCATGAAGCCCGACTACACGCCCGGCTACCTGGTCTGGCGCCTGTCCATGAAGTGGCGTGCCGCCGTCGACCGCGCGGTCGGCCCGCTCGGCCTCACCCACGCGCAGTACTCGCTGCTCGCGTCGCTGTACGGCATGACCCGCGGCGGACTGCGGCCCAGTCAGCGCGAGCTCGCCGACCACACCGGGCTGGAGCCGATCTTCGTGTCGAAGCTCGTCCGCACCCTGGAGGCCGCCGGCCTCGTACGCCGCGAACCCCACCCCGACGACGCGCGCGCGGTCCGGCTCGCCCTCACCGACGAGGGCGCCGACGCGGCCGTCCGGGCCGTCGACGTCGTCCGCGAGCTCCACGAGGAGCTCACCGCACCCCTCGGCGGACTGGGCTCCGCGTCCACCGCCGAACTCACGGACGCCCTGCACGCCCTTCTCGGCACCGACGACCGGAACAGGAGCACTCCCATGACCCGTACCCCCTCCCCGCTGACCGGCCAGGACATCGGCAGCGCCCACTACTCCACCCGCGCCGTGCTCGACGTCCTCCTCCAGCGGAACGGGCTCGACTTCGGCCAGTGGGTCGCGCTGCGCACCCTCGTCACCCGCGGCGAGCCCCTCGGCCGCCCCGAGCTGGAACGGGTGCTGGCCGACAGCCTCGCCTTCGCCCCCGACGCCCTGGGCACCCTCGCCAACCGCCTCACCGGCGCCGGGCTCGCCACCGCCGACGCCTCCGGCACCCTCGCCCCCACCCCCGAGGGCGAGTCCCTCCACACCGCGATCACCGAGGCACTCGCCGACATCACCGACCGCATCTACGGCGACCTGGACCCCGTCGACCTGGCCACCACCCAGCGCACCCTCGCCCGGATCTCGACCCGGGCCCGCGAGCTCCACGACGCGCTCTAACCCGCCGCGGCCTCGGGAACCAGGGCGGTGACGGCCCGGATCTCCTCGGGCGTCAGCACGAGGTCCCGCGCGGCCAGGTTCTCCCGCAGGTGGCCGATGCTCGTGGTGGCGGGAATCGGCAGCATCGCCGGCGAGCGGGCGAGCAGCCAGGCGAGGGCGACCTGCGGGACGGTCGCCCCGTGCCGGGCCGCGACGGGCCCGAGCACCGCGCGCAGCGCCTGCGGGCCGCCGGTGTCGGTGGCCGCGCCGGGCGGCGTGAGCGAGACCGGCTGCCACGGCACGAACACCGCGCCGGCGGCCTCGGTCGCCTCCAGCAGGGCGGCCTCGCCGCGGGCGGCCACGTTGAAGTGCGCCGTGACAGCGGCGATCGGGGCGATCGCACGCGCCGCGGCCAGCTGGGCGGGGGTCACGTTCGACAGCCCGATGTGGCGGATCAGGCCCTCCTGGCGCAGCGCGGCGAGGGTGCCGACCTGCTCCTCGAAGGACGCGTCCCGCGCCCAGCCGCTGTGCAGGTAGTACAGGTCGATCCGCTCCACCCCGAGCCGCCGGGCGCTGGTGTGCACGCACTGCCGCAGATAACTGGCGTTGCCGACCGCGCCGATCGTCGACAGGTCGGGTCCGCCGCGGACGAAGCCGCCCTTGGTGGCGATCGCCGGCCCGTCGCGGTACGGGTGCAGCGCCTCGCGGATCAGCTCCTCGTTGGTGTGGGGTCCGTAGACGTCGGCCGTGTCGATCAGGGTCACGCCCGCCTCGACGGCCTGCCGCAGCAGCGCGACCCCGCCCTCGTGGTCGGGGTACGGCCCCCACAGCTCAGGGCCGGTCAGCCGCATCGCGCCGTAGCCGATCCGGCCGACGGGCAGGTCGCCGCCGAGCAGGAGCGTCGATCGCTGTGCCGTGGTGCTCATGGTGTCCGCCTTCCGCCGGGCCCCGCGCCGGTCGCGGGGCCTCCGGGAACCCACCGTCGTGCCGCCGGCGGCGCGGTGCCAGGGAGGACCGTGCCTGTGCAGACCGGTACCAGGCACGCGGCCGGGCGGAGCCGGACACTGGATCCATGGAGCACCGTGGTGACACCTCCGGCGGGAACGAACTGGGCGACTTCCTGCGCGCCCGGCGCGCCGCCCTCGACCCGCGCCGGGCGGGACTGCCGGACGACGGACGGCTGCGCCGCGTGCCGGGACTGCGCCGGGAGGAGCTGGCCCAGCTCGCGCACGTGAGCATCGACTACGTCGTACGGCTGGAGCAGGGCCGCACCCGGCGGGTGTCCCGCCCCGTCCTCGACGCGCTCGCGGACGCCCTCCGGCTCGCCCCCGACGAGCGCGCGTACCTGTTCGCCGTCGCCGACGTCGCGCCGGCCGCCGCGGCACGGCAGCCCGCCGCGCAGACGGTCGACCCGCAACTGCTCCAGGTGCTCGACGGCATGCGCGACGTGCCCGCGCTGGTCCTCGGGCGCCGCCAGGACGTACTGGCCTGGAACGCCGCCGCGACCGCCCTGCTCACCGACTTCGCCGCGATCCCGGCGGGCGAGCGCAACCTGATCCGGATGACCTTCCTCGACGAGGCCTACCGCGCCCTGTACACCGACTGGCCGGCCGCGGCCCGGGACTGCGTCGCGGTCCTGCGCATGGAGGCCGGCCGGCACCCCGACGACCCGGCCCTGGCCGCGCTGGTGGGCGAACTCACCGCCCGCGACCCGGACTTCCGCACCTGGTGGGACACGCACCGCGTGCGCGGGCCCCGGCAGCTCACCAAGACCTACCGCCACCCGGTGGTCGGCCCGCTCACCCTGGACGTCCAGCAGCTGTCCGTCGCGACCGCCCCGGACCAGCTCCTGGTGGCCTACACCGCCCAGCCCGACTCGCCGTCGTACGAGGCGCTGCGCTTCCTCCTCCAGTGGTCCGGGCGCGCCGGGGAACGGTCCCCGCAGGGCGGCCCCAGACGCCAGGCATAGGGATTCGGGGGCCCGCGGCCGCGGTGGCGACCGCGGAACCCGGGCAGTAATTTGACTCACGACAGCCTTTCGCACCCTTTTCACGGGAAGGGCATCCCGGACCGGGCGGCGTAAAAGGAGCGGCCGGAATCGCGGAGGGTGCGATGCGCGTATGAACGCGGAACGCGAGCCGGCCCGTTCGCGTTTTCTGCCGGCGTTCGTCCTCATCCCGATCCTGGCCGCCATGGCCGGGCTCTTCGCCGGCTCGTACAGCTTCGCCATGGCGCATCCGACACCGCACCGCGTGCCGATCGGCGTCGTCGACGAGGCGGCCGCCGTGGACACCTTCCTGACCCGCCTGGACGCCGGGCTCAGCACCCAACTGGAGGAGCACCGCTTCGCCACGCGCGACGCGGCCGTCGCGGCCGTGGAGCGGCAGCACATCTTCGCCGTGCTGCAGGCGGGGCCCGGTGGCAGGGGCGTCACGCTCGAACTCGTACCGGCCGCCGGTGCCTCGGTGGCCCGGGTCCTGGCGGCCGCGGCACCCGGCGCCGCCGCACAGGCCGGCGTACCGCTCACCGTCACCAGCCTCAAGCCGCTGCAGCCCGGCGACCCGCAGGGCCTCGCGATCTTCTACATCACGCTGGCCGCCATCATCATCGGCTTCGTCGGGTCCGGCCAACTCAGCCTGCACGCACCGGCGCTGAGGCCGCTGGAGCGTATCGCCGCGATCGTGGCCTTCTCGGTGCTCGGCGGGTTCGCGATCTGCGCCGTCGTGGACTGGGGCCTGCACGTGCTGCGCCTGCCCTTCTGGGAGTCCTGGGGCATCCTGACGCTGACGATGGTGACCTCGGCCCTGGTCTTCACGATGTTCCACATCCTCTGCGGCCGCTGGGCGATCCTGCCGACCTGGGCGCTGATGGTCCTGCTGGGCAATCCCTCCTCCGGCGGCGCGGTGTCCTGGCCGCTGCTGCCGCAGCCGCTGGGGGCCATCGGGCGCTGGCTGCCGCCGGGGGCGTCGGTCAACGCCCAGCACAACGCGATCTACTTCTACGGCCACCAGTACGCCTTCCCGTTCCTGGTGCTCATCGGCTGGGCGCTGCTGGCCGTGGTGGTCTTCTGGACCTGGCGCTACCGCAGCCGCCCGAGGACGTCGTCCTGAGGCCGAGGCCGCGTCCCGGAATTCCGGGACCTGCCTTCGGCGCATTTCCTCCCCACCGGGAAATCCCCTCCCGCGCATTCGCCGAGGCGCCTTTCCACGTCCTGCCCCGCGGAATTCCGGCACCGTTCCGGGGCAGTGGGGCCGTGCGCGCGGACGTGCCGCCACGGTGACCTTCGCCACGCCACGCACGCCCCGGGACGCGGTTCCCGTACGGGCGACATGCCCGGAATGCCGCACCGGCAGGGGAATGCGGGGTCCGGGCCCGGCCGCCCCGCCCGCGCGAGGCGAGGAGCGGCTGTGAGCCACGTCCTGTCGGCACCTCCGGGACCGCCCTACGCTGGCCTGCCAGGCGCGCCCCCCGTGGGCGCGCCAGTGCTCGCGACCGCAATGACGCGCCGGCAGAGGACCACGGCGGGCACCTGTGAAGGACGGTTCACGATGCCCGCTGATCTCTCGCCATTCATCACCGCCGCCACGCGCTGGCTGCTCTCGGCGTTCCCGCCGGCGGCCGGCGCGCTCAACCACGCCCTGGCCGAGGCGCAGGCGTGGCAGGCGGCCACCATCGCGGCCGCGCTCCGCTACCCCACCTCGCTCGACGCCGAACTGCTGGCCGTGCTCGGTCCCGGCGGCTCCGGCCGGCTGGACGCCGTCACCGGAGCCGACGTCCACCCGCCGGCGGACGACGACCAGGTCTGGCGCACCTGGGTGGACGAGACGATCGTCAGCTGGGCCGCCTGCCTGCTCGCCGACGTCGAGCTCGCCGCGACCGCGGCGGCCTGCCTGGCCGCGACCCACCACGGCGCGGGCGGCTCCGGCGACGTGGGCGACGCCCGCCGCCTGACGATCCCCAGCCCCCGCGACCACAGCGCGGCCCCGCTGCTCCGCCACCCCGATCTCCTCGGCCCCATCGCCGGCCTGCACCGCGAGAGCCTGCTCGGCCTCCTCCACGCCGACCCGACGGGCGACCCCTCGCTGCGGGCGTAGGCCGTACGCCGTCGGCCGGCCTTTTCCGCGTCAGCTCCCCCCGCGTCCGGCGGACTTCGCACGGGCCGGGCTTCCGCGTGCCCGGGCGCAGAACTTTTCTGTCGTACGGGGCATGCAACCCTCCGCGCAGTTTTGGGAGTACCTAAGGACGGACGTCCCCGCGGCGGCCACCACCCGGTGGCCGCCGCAGGCCGGCGCGCGGGCCCAGCGCGCCGGCCGTCGAGGACCGCCCGGCGCGGTGCCGGGCACCGGTTGCAAGGAGAAACTGCCCATGGCTCTCAGTACTGCAAGGAAGGCAGGCGTGGCGGCCGTCATGGCCGCCGCGATCGGCGCGGTCTCGTTCGGCGCCTCCGCGATCGCGGCGCCGTCGGGCCCGGCCGCCCCGGTGCCGGCCACCCACCGGGCCGCCGCCCCCGCCACCGCCCAGAAGGCAGCCACCGCCCACCGGCAGGCGCCGCGGGTCGTCACCCAGCTGATCGGCAAGGGGCGCGTGGACGGCCAACGCTGGTCCGTGACCCTGGAGTTCCACCCCACCCTGCCCAAGGGCTACACCCTGCCGACCCGTCCCGACGGCAGCACGGTCCCCGGCGACGCGCTGCTGTGCCAGCGCATGTACATCGGCGGTGTGCGCATCGACCACCAGGGCGGCCCCTGGAGCGACTGCCAGGCCGTCACCGGGGCCAACGACCCCCAGGGCAGCGGCAGCACGGGCCTGTGGGGCCTGCACGACAAGGGCACCACCGGCACCCGCCTGATGGTCGCCAACCCCGAGGCCGAGGTCGCCTACGGAGTGCTCCACTTCTCCGACGGCACGCGGGTGCGGGCGAACACCGTCGCCGTTCCCGGCACCGGCTACCGCGCCTGGGCCGCTCCCATAGCCGACGGGAAGACCATCGAGGCGGTCGACCAGTTCGACGCCCACGGCAAGCGGCTCAGCCACGACACCTACTGGCGCTGACACCCCCGAGGCGAAGGACGGACAGCTCCTGCTGTGCAGCCACGTGACACCAGGGCCACCGACAGCGGACCCGACGCGGAGTTCTCCCGCTTCGTCGCCGCCCGCTGGCGATCCCTGACCCACACCGCGTACCTGCTCACCGGCGACTTCCACGAGGCGGAGGACCTGGTGCAGACGACGCTTGCCCGGGTGTACCCGCACTGGCACCGGCTGCGGCCCGAGTCCGCCGAGCAGTACGTACGGCGTGCGCTGGTCAACACCAACCGCAGCCGGCACCGCCGCCGCAGGATCGCCCATCTGCTTTTCGCCTCCGTGCCCGACACCCGCCCCGTCCCCGACGACGGGGCGGGCGTCGGCGGCGTGGAGGGGAACGACGCCCTGACCCGCATGCTGTCCGTGCTGCCCGAGCGCCAGCGGGCGGTCGTGGTGCTGCGCTACTGCGAGGACCTGTCCGCCGAGGAAGTCGCGGACGTCCTCGGCTGCTCGGTCGGCACCGTGAAGAGCCAGGCGTCCCGGGCCCTCGCCAAACTGCGCACCGACGCCGGTCCCGTCCAACCCCACCCCCGTCCTCCCGGCCGCCCCGTGGAGGCGCGATGACTCCCGACCCCGAGCAGGAGGACCGGCTGCGTGCCGCCTTCGCCCGCTCACGCGACGCCCACCCCTCCTCACCGCCACCCGTCGAGCGCATCCTGACGGTCGCGCGCACCCGCAGGCGCCGTGTGCGCGCCGTGACCGCCGCCGCGGTGGCCGGTGCCGCGTGCGTCCTCACCGCGGCCCTGACGCTGCCGTTCCTCGGTCCGCACCCCTCGACCGGGCCGGCGCACACCGCTTCCCCCGCCGCGAGCCCCACCGTCACCGCCACCGGGACGCCCCGTACACCGGACACGGTCACCGTCCGCGTCGCCGAAGGCGTGACAGACAGTCAGCGATGGTCCGTGGCCCTGGAGTTCCATCGCGCCATGCCGAAGGGCTACACCCGGCTCGTCCTCCCCGACGGCACGACGGCGCCCGGCGACGCACTGCTGTGCCAGCGCATGTACATCGGCGGCGTGCGCATCGACCACCAGGGCGGCCCCTGGACCGACTGCCAGCCCGTCACCGGCACGCACGACCCCCAGGGCAACGGGAACACGGGCCTGTGGGGCCTGCACGACAAGGGCACCGCCGGCACCCGCCTGGTCGTCGCCAACCCCGAGCGGGAGGTCGCCTACGGAGTGGTCCACCTCTCCGACGGCAGCCGGGTCAAGGCCCCCGTGGCCACTGTTCCCGGCACCGGGTACGGCGCCTGGGCCGCCGCCGTCCCCGACGGGCGGACGATCACCTCGGTCGACGAGTACGACGCCCTCGACCACCGGCTCGGCCACTCCACCGAGTGGCGCTGAGCCGGCTGGCGAGGACGCCTCCGGCGCAACGGGTCAGGCCGGTCCGCCGCTTCCGCCCGCAGGACGCCCCTCCGGGCCGGGGCCGCCCAGCAGGCGGTCGAACCACGCGCGCGTGCGCCGGAGCAGATCGAGCTGGTGTGCGCGTTCGGCGATCATGTGGCCTTCGCGCGGGTAGGTGACGAACTCGTGCTCCACACCGAAGTGCCGCAGCGCCCGGTGGAAGAGGACGGCCTGGCCGATGGGCACGTTGGTGTCCTCCTCCCCGTGCAGGATCAGCACCGGGGTGCGGATCCTGGACGCGTACGAGATCGGGCTGACCCGGTCGTGCGGGTGCGGGCCGGGTCCCTCCCAGCCGACGCTGCCGCTGACGCCGGACTCGTTGGCCGGGCCCCACTCGCCGGTCGCGGCGAGCATGCCCCAGTCGCTGACCCCGGCACCCATCACCGCGGCCTTGAAGCGGTCGGTCTGCCCCACCGCCCAGGCCGCCATGTACCCGCCGTGGCTCCAGCCGCCGATGCCGAGCCGGTCCGGGTCCGCGACGCCCTCCGCGATCAGCAGGTCGACGCCCTCGGTGATGTCGGTCCACTCGCCGCCGCCGGCCGCCCCCGCCGCCATGGCCGCGAAGGTGTGGCCACGGCCCTCGCCGCCGCGGGGGTTGGGCAGGAAGACGGCGTAGCCGGCGGTCGCGAGCCACTGCCCCGGAGGCAGGTCGATGTGGAACTGGAACCCGTCGGCGTACCGCCCGTACGGGCCGCCGTGCACGAGGGTGACGAGCGGGAACGGGCCGTCCTCGCGGCTCCGGCCCGGCGGCAGGAGCAGCAGTCCGTCCAGGGCGAGGCCGTCGGACGCCTTGTACGACAGCCGTTCCTGACTCCCCCACGCGACCTCCCGCAGGTGCGGTCTGGTGTCGCTGACCCGGGTCAACGGGCCCACGGGAGGCCCGGCGTGGACGTCCTTCGGCTCGTGGGCCGTGCCCGCCAGCACGGCGATCGTCCCACCGGACCGGCTCACGCTGAGCGCGTGGACGATGCCCTGCCTGCCGAACAGCCGCCGGAACCGCAGGTCCCGCGGGTCGAGCCGGAACAGCGCGGTGTCCAGGCCGTCGGCGAACAGCGCCCAGGGCGGGCCGTCGGCGGCCTGCACCAGTTCGGTCGGGCAGACGGCCGTGTCCGCCGTCAGATTGCGGTGCTCCGCGGCGGGTCCGGCCTCCGGAACGGCGACGTCCAGGACCGCGCGGCCGCCCACGGGGCCGGGAGGGGTGGTGGTCAGGTAGGCCAGGTGCCAGCCGTCGTCGGCGGCCCACCAGGTCGGCGAGCAGGCATCGAGCCCCGCGGGGCCCAGGTCGTGCACGGCCCCCGTCGCGGGGTCCACGACGTGCAGCTCGGCGGTGAGCACACCGGGATCGATGTCCGGGTTCGACCAGCTGACCACCGCCAGCGGGCCGCCGTCCGGGCGCTGCGCCATGTGCACGACGTGCCGGTCGTCCAGCCCGTCCACCAGGCGCAGTTCACCACTGGCGAGATCGAGCAGCCGCAGGCGCGCGCAGGGCATCCGTTCGCCCCACACCACGGCGTCGTCCCCCTCGGCCTCGCGGCGTTCGTCCTCCGCGTCCGGCGCGTCCCCCGCGATCACGGCGACGGTCCGGCCGTCGGCCAGCGGCACCTGGCTCGCGATGCCGCCCGGCCAGGACGTCAGGATCTCCACCTCCCCGCCGTCGACGGACACGCGGTGCAACTGTCCGCCCGACGTGAAGAACACCGACCCCGCATCCGGCGCCCACCGGGGACTGCCGTACCAGCCCGCGCCTTCGGTCAGCCGCCGCGGCGCCGCGCTCCCGTCGGCGGCCGACAGCCACAAGGTGGTGAACGGGCGCTCCCGGAGGCCGACCGTGCTCGCCAGGAAGGCGACCGCGCCACCGTCCGGCGAGACCACCGGAAACCGCGGCGCGACACTGTCCACGATCAACTCGGCCGACGGCGCCGATGCCGTCCCGGGTATTTCGCTCAACTCGCCCACTCCGTCCGTCCGTAACAGCCCGACTGCACGCGACCTTCCTAGCGTTCGGGCGGTGCCGCCGTCAGCGACCCGGCCGAATGCGTGTTTTGCGGCGGCGCGCGGGCGCCAGGGGTGACGGTTCCCAGGACAGGCGCGACCCGCTGGCACGGGCGATCGCGCGCAGATGGGGGCCCGTGTTGCCGACGTACCAGGTGCTCCGTTCCGTACGCGGCCAGACATAGGCCGGAACACCGTCGTCCAGCAGGGCGGTCAGCCGCGGCTGTTCCAGCGACTCGGCCGAGAACGCGTAGAGCGCGGGCAGCCGCGGGACGATCAGCCCGTAGTCGAGCATGCGGGCGAGGGCGTGCTCGTCGAGGACGGTCGCGTCGACGGGCGTGGTCACCGGGTAGTCGGGCGGGAAGGACCGGCCGAGGTCGAGGAACATCCGCACCGCCCGGTGACGCGGGTCGGCCAGCAGGGGCCCGAACGCGGCCGCCCGGCCGAGCGCGAGTCGCGGCCGCACCAGCATGGCGTGCGTGAACAGGACGCGGAGCAGCGCGACGTTCATCATGAACCGCTCCACCCGCGACTCGGCGGCGGCCAGGTCCTCGTGGCGCAGATAACCGGCAACGATGCTCGCGTTGTGCGCCCGGTACCAGCGGCCGGGGCCGGGCGCGCGGATGAAGTCCACCCAGAACTCGACACTGCGGGAGCCGGCGGCCGTGCCCGGGGCCGCCGCCCCGCTGGTCAGCAGATGGGCCTCGGTCTTGTCGCGCAGCAGGCCTTCGTTCACGGCCCGCCACCAGGGACTGCCGGGCCGCTCGGACGTCTCGGGCGCGAGCACGCCGCGGGCGAGCGACCAGCGCATGAAACCCAGTTCGGCACAGCCGTACCGGCGCCGGGGCCCCGTCGCGAGCCGGTAGAACTCCTCCGCCAGCGCGTACCGCGCGGCCGGATCGTCCCGTACGCGCGCGACCCGCTCCTCCGCGCGTGAGGCCGCGTCAGCCACGGCTGCTCGATCGGATCTGCGTCATGCGGAGACCTCGGTGCTCGCTGCGGGACCGGAACGTCACCGTACCGCGAAGGGGGCTCCGCCCTCTCGGTCCGACAAGTCCGGGCGACCTCCGTTGCGGGGGCTCCCTTGGTCGCTCACGTTGCCGACTTCGTCGCATCCGCGGAGCGGACCATCACCACACGATCAGGTCTGCCAAGGTTCGCCCAGAAGCCGCCCGGGCCCTTACCCTCGTCGTCGCCCGGAGGGGAGCCGGCCTGCGATCGCGTCCGCGCACAAGTGGTTCTCCGGTGTCCCAGAACCTCCACTCCGTCGCGTAGACCTGCCCCGCGTGTACCCACTCGCACCGAGCCACCGGCCTGCGCAACACGGTTTCGAACCATGAGGCTGCCCGCTCAGCCAGTTCGTCGGGAGTGCCCACCGCCTCAATCGCAAGATCCGTAGGCTCGTCCGGCAGAAAGTGCAGCTGATTGTGAAGCCGGTCGCCCTTCATGGACCCGTCAGTCACATGGACGCCGACCTGGAGCAGCGACATCGCCCGCTCGTCATCCGACAGTCCGACGCAGGCGAGAAGCGATTCCTCCTCGGACCGTTCGGCCCAACTGTGCTCATACGGAACGGCCCAGGATTGGGCCAGTTCCTGCAACCTGACGATGAACGCAAGCTCCGCGTCGTCCAGCTCCAGGTCATCAGCGGGGTCATCCAGCATGAACCACGGCGTCCCGGACATGCGCACACCGTAGATCAAACCGCTCACAGACCGGGACCCGGTCGGCGTCAAGGGGCCCCGCGGTCCCAGGTCAGGTGCGGGATTCCCGTCCGCAGGCGCTGGTGGAGAGCGTTCCGCAACGGCACAGAGCAAGACGACGGCCCGCGCCCGCCCGGGCAGACAAAACAGCCCCAGCGCCGCGTCTCCGCAGCTCAGGGGCTGTGTTTCCACTGTGGCGGCGCCAGGATTCGAACCTGGCAGGCAAAGCCGACGGATGTACAGACCGCGCGGCTCATAGCGTCTGAGCCGGCACTTTCCACTGACGCCGCCCCGCCGTCCCGCACCGGCCCCGGTCACGTCCGCTGGAGTGGTGTATCGACGGCCACTCGGTGATCTCTTCTTTGAGGCTATGCGGTGAGTTCGGTCGGCAGGGCGGTGTCGTCGGTTCCTGACTCGATCGGGTGGAGGCGGGCCTTGGCCAGCAGCTCGCGGCCCATGTAGCGGCGGGCCTCGGTCCACTCGTCGTTCTGCTCGGCCAGGACCGCGCCGACCAGGCGGATCACGGCGGTGCGGTCGGGGAAGATGCCGACCACGTCGGTGCGGCGGCGGATCTCCTTGTTCAGTCGTTCCTGGGGGTTGTTGGACCAGATCTGCCGCCAGATCTCGCGCGGGAAGGCGGTGAAGGCCAGCAGGTCGTGCCGGGCGGCGTCCAGGTGTCCGGAGGCTTTGGGGAACTTCGCCTCCAAAGCCTCCTGGACGTGTCGCATCTGAGCCTGGACGGCGTCTGCGTCGGGCTGTTCGAAGACGGTCCGCAGCAGTGTGGCCACCCACGGCTGGGCCGATTTCGGGACCTGGGAGAGCAGGTTGCGGGCGTAGTGGGTGCGGCAGCGCTGCCACGAGGCGCCGGGCAGGGTCGCGCCGATCGAGTCGACCAGGCCGGTGTGGGCGTCGGAGACGACGAGCTGGACGCCGCTGAGGCCGCGGGCGATGAGCGAGCGCAGGAAGGCCAGCCAGCCGGCACCGTCCTCGGCGGTGGCGACGTCCAGGCCGAGGATCTCGCGGTGCCCGTCGGCGTTGACACCGACCGCGACCAGCGCGTGGACGTTGATGATCCGGCCGCCCTCGCGGACCTTCTGGGTCAGCGCGTCGACCCAGACGAACGTATACGGTCCGGCGTCCAGCGGCCGGTTGCGGAACGCGGCCACCTGCTCGTCGAGGTGCTTGGACATGGCGCTGACCTGGGACTTGGACAGTTGGGTGACGCCGAGGGACTCGGCGAGTTTCTCGACCCGGCGGGTGGACACGCCGAGCAGGTAGGCGGTGGCGACCACGCTGATGAGGGCTTGTTCGGCCCGGCGTCGGCGTTCGAGGAGCCAGTGCGGGAAGTAACTGCCGCTGCGGAGCTTGGGGATGGCCAGCTCGACGGTGCCGGCCCTGGTGTCCCACTCGCGCGGGCGATAGCCGTTGCGGTGGTTGACGCGTTCGTCGCTGACCTGCCCGTATTCGGCGTTGCAGAGGGCATCGGCCTCCGCGGACATGAGCGCGTCGGCGAACGTCTTGACCATCGCGCGCAACAGATCGGGACTCGCCGCAGCGAGGTTCTCCTCGGTCAGGGCGTGCAGGGGCAGACTGTCTGGTGCGGTCATCGTGCTGATCTCCTTCGAGCCTTAGACATCTCGAAGATCAGCCGGTGGCCGTCTCTATATCCGGACCCTCACCCCGACGCCAGGACAAACACCCGAATCAGGTGGGAACCCGTACACCACTTCCAAGGACGCAACCCCGGCCCCACGCGTGCGGCCGGGTCTCCGTCGTCGTCCAACCATGTTGATGCCAGAGATAGTTGTCAGGCACCTTCCGATCCGTAGCTCTACGGAGATGGGTCGGCGAAGGCCATACCGGTCGTGCTTCGGCCCTGGAAGACGCCACCCGACAGGGCCGGTTGGTGTGGTTGCTGTACTTCGCTGCTGTACAGCAGCGGCTCCGCAGGCCCGTTGCCTTTCCGGGATCTCGGCAGGTCAGCGCTTTCCATTGACGTCCACCGGTACGGCCGACGTGTGTCGAACGTCCGTCAAAAAATGATGAGCGGGCGGGGCAACCCTGCCTCCGCCTCATGAGTCACACAGGCGTCGCCCGTTTCACATGCTTCCCTTGGTCCAGAAGGGGCCCACTCTCTGTGATGACTCGTACCCGGCTGTCCGCGCTGGCCGCGACGGCGGCGCTCGCCACCACCGGCGGCCTGATCATCGCCGCCCCCGCCTCCGCGGCGGTCACCTGCACCTCTCCCGTCTGGAGGGCGCAGTACTTCGGCAACTCCACCTTCAGCGGCACGCCGAAGCTCACCGCCTGCGACACCGCCATCAGCGAGAACTACGGGTCCGGCGACCCGGCCGGCGTCACGCTGCCCAAGGACAACTTCTCCGTCCGTTGGTCCCTCACCCGTGACTTCGGCTCCGGCGGCCCCTTCCGGCTCTCCGCCGCCACGCAGGACGGCATGCGCGTCTACGTCGACGGTGTGCGGAAGATCGACCTGTGGAAGAACGTCTCCACCACCGCCCGCAAGACCGTCGACCTGACCATCCCGGCCGGCAAGCACACGATCCGCGTGGACTACGTCGCCTGGACCGGCGTCGCCAACGCCGCCTTCACGTACACCCCGCGCACCGAGGCCGCCGTCGACAAGGTCAAGCCGCTCGCCCCGACCGGCCTCACCGCCGCGTACGACTTGAGGACGGCCAAGACCACCCTGCGCTGGACCGCCAACAAGGAGATGGACCTCGCCGGGTACCGCGTGTACCGCCGGCTGAGCGCCACCAACTGGGCCAAGGTCAGCGGGACGTCCCTGCTGACCACCCGGTCCTTCGTCGACGCCCCGCCCGCCACCGGTCAGACCTTCCTGTACGAGGTCCGCGCCGTCGACAAGGCCGGGCACGAGTCCACCGGCAGCCCGGACGTGACGGCGAAGACCGTCGACCGCACCGGGCCGGCCGCCCCCACCGGACTCACGGTCGCCACCGGCGACGGGTGGTGGGACACCCTGAACTGGCAGGGGGTCGCCGAGGCGGCGAAGTACGAGGTGTATGCCTCGTCCGCGGCTGCCGGACCGTTCGAGCTGCGCGGTACGACGACCACGACGTCGTACCGGACCAGCGGCGCCGTGAACACGAACACGTACTATCGGGTCCGGGCCCTCGACGCAGCCGGCAACCCGGGGGCGTACGCGGCGGTCACCAGCGACGGCGTCGACAGGATGCCACCGAAGTCCCCGACGAGCGTCACCGCCATCGCCCGTCCCGGCTACACCAACGTGTACTGGAACCAACCCGACGGCTTCTCCGAGGACTGGGACAACGGCGGGCACTACCGCGTGTACCGCTCGCCCGGCAAGACGTTCGACCCGACCGCGCGCACCCAGGTGACCTGCGTCGCGGAGGAGAGCGACGAGGCGAGCAACGGCGGCAACTGCCACGACGTGGACATGCCCGCAAACACGTACGTGACGTACGCCGTCACGGCGGTGGACCCGTACGGCAACGAGTCGGCGTACTCCGCGCCGGTCGTCGTCCGCACTGGCGACACCGTGGCGCCCGGCCCGGTCACCGGCGTGAAGGTCACCCCGCGCAACGACGGCATGCTGGTGAGCTGGGCCGCCTCGCTCGAGGACGACATCGACGAGTACGTGGTGTGGAAGGGCGTCCGGCAGGCCGACGGCACGGTCAAGTGGCTCGGCCCCGACACCTGCTTGGATGGCACGAGCAACTGGCTCGCGATCCTCTGCGGCAACCTGCCGGACGGCGAGGCGCACGTGTACGCGGTGATGGCCAAGGACCACTGGGGCAACACGCTGCACCCGAGCGACCCGAAGGTCACCGTGGTCGAAGCCACCGAGCTCGACGTCCGGCCGTCCCTGACCGTCACCCGGGACTGGAGCCTCGGCAGCCTGGGCCACAACCGGACGGCCACTCGTCCGTCCGTCGACTGGCAGTGCACCGACACGGCCCGCTGCGCCACGGTCACCGGCTACCGCGTGAGCCGGTGGAACCCGGTGACCAAGGCGTACGAGCCCCAGCACGACGGACTGCTCCCGGCGGACGCCCGGACATGGGAGGACGCCACGGCGACGAAGGGGAACACATACTTCTACACGCTGGAGGCCCTGACGGCCGACGGCGCCGTGGTGGGGACGTACCCCTGGTACACCGTCTTCCAGGACCGCGTCTAGCTAAAGGTCATTGACCTGACACCTTGCCAATTGGGTCTGCTGCACGTTCGGGTGCCATCTTGACCTGCCCCACCTCTCAGGTTCCAGTTTTGGTGGCTAACTGACAGCCCTTCACGGAAGGCTGGCAGTCATGCCTCGTCCCTATCCTCCGGAGT
>NZ_JBIVLH010000037.1:0-68844 GCF_044751185.1 Streptomyces sp. NPDC088733 | reverse complement strand
ACCGCATCACGATCCGTCGTCAGATCCCCCGCGAAATGACGATCCCCCGTCGCATCGGGCACGTACTTCACCGCTACAACGATCCTCAAGCTCACTTGATGTCCCCTCACACTCTCGGTTGGGTGCTTACGGCAGGTTGCGGGCCATGACGATGCGCTGGACCTGGTTGGTGCCCTCGTAGATCTGGGTGATCTTCGCGTCGCGCATCATGCGCTCCACGGGGTAGTCCCGCGTGTACCCGTAACCGCCGAGCAGCTGCACCGCGTCGGTGGTGATCTCCATTGCCGCGTCCGACGCGTAGCACTTGGCGGCCGCGCCGAAGAACGTCAGGTCCCCGTCGTTGCGCTCGGACTTCGCCGCGGCCGCGTACGTCAGCTGCCGGGCCGCCTCCAGCTTCATCGCCATGTCCGCCAGCATGAACTGGATGCCCTGGAAGTCCGCGATCGCCTTGCCGAACTGCTTGCGCTCCTTGACGTACCCCTTGGCGTAGTCGAGGGCGCCCTGCGCGATGCCGATCGCCTGCGCGGCGATCGTCACCCGCGTGTGGTCCAGGGTCCGCATGGCGGTGGCGAAGCCGGTGCCCTCCGCGCCGATCATGCGGTTCGCGGGGATGCGCACGTTGTCGAAGTACACCTCACGCGTCGGCGACCCCTTGATGCCGAGCTTCCTCTCCGGGGCCCCGAAGGACACACCCTCGTCGCCCTTCTCCACCACGAAGGCCGATATCCCCTTGGAGCGCTTGTCCGGGTCGGTCACCGCCATCACGGTGTAGAACTCCGACACCCCCGCGTTGGTGATCCAGCGCTTCACGCCGTTGAGCACCCAGAAGTCCCCGTCGCGCACCGCGCGGGTCTTCATCCCCGCCGCGTCCGAGCCGGCCTCCGGCTCGGACAGGCAGTAGGAGAACATCCCCTCGCCGCGTGCCAGCGCGCCCAGGTACGTCGTCTTCAGCTCCTCGGAGCCCGACAGCTGCACGGGCAGCGATCCCAGCTTGTTCACGGCCGGGATCAGCGAGGAGGAGGCGCACACCCGCGCCACCTCCTCGATCACGATCACCGTGGACAGCGCGTCCGCGCCGGCGCCGCCGAAGGCCTCGGGCACGTGCACCGCGTGCAGGTCGTTGGCCTCCAGCGCCTCCCGCGCCTCTTCGGGGAACCGCCCCGCCTCGTCCACCTCCGCCGCGAACGGGGCGATCTTCGCCTCCGCGAGCGAACGCACCGCGTCACGGAGCATGTCGTGCTCCTCCGACGTCCGGAACAGGTCGAATTCCTGGCTCACGATCGGTCACTCCAGTCCGTGTACGGCGCCCATGGCATCGAGTACCCTCAATTATGCACACTCAGTGCCATCCGTAAGCCCCCGATGCTAGATTTTCGGACCATGACCACGAAGCCCCCGATGCGGGACGCCCTCGTCGCCGCGGCCTTCCAGCTCTTCCTGGAACGCGGTTACGAGGCGACGACGATCGACGACATCGTCGCCCTGGCGGGCGTCGGACGCCGGTCGTTCTTCCGCTACTTCCCCTCCAAGGAAGACGTGGTCTTTCCCGACCATGAACGCGCGCTCGCCGAGATGACCGAGTTCCTGGACGGGAGCGCGGACACCGACGAGCCGGTGTCCAAGGCCTGCGGCGCCGCCCGCCTCGTGCTGAACATGTACGCCGAGAACCCCACCTTCTCCGTGCAGCGCTACCGCCTGACCAAGCAGGTGCCCGGGCTGCGGGCGTACGAGCTGTCCGTGGTCTGGCGCTACGAGCGGGCCCTCGCCGAGTACCTCGGGGCGCGCTTCGCCGACCGGCCCGACGGCAAGCTGCGGGCCGACGTCATCGCCGCCGCGGTAGTCGCCGCGCACAACAACGGCCTGCGTTCGTGGCTGCGTTCCGGCGGCGAGGGCGACGCCTTCGCCGCGGTGGACCACGCGCTGGACTACGTGCGCCGCGGCTGGAACCCCGAGGGCGCCGCGGCCGGGGGGCCGGCGGAGGCCGAGGACGACGTCGTGGTGGTGATCACCCGGCGGCGCACGCCGATGTGGCGGGTGGTGCGCGAGATCGAGTCCTCGCTGGACGGGGAACGATCCCCCTCATAAGGAACTGAGTACCCCGATCGGGGCACTCCGTTCCCCCCTGCACGTCAGCCCCTCCCGGCCCGGTGCCAGGGGGCCGGTCCGCCCCACTTTGCGTGTGCTTTAAATTTGTACGATCGAGTCGCCGGGCATAGCGTGATCCCATGGCCGAGACTCCGCAGCAGACCGGTTCCCCCGTCCGTCAGAACGTCACCTTCACCAGCGCAGGAGCCACCGCGCACGGCTACCTGGCGCTGCCGCCCGCCGGGCGCGGTCCGGGCGTGATCGTGATCCAGGAATGGTGGGGCCTGAACGACCACATCGCCGACGTCACCGAACGCCTGGCCAAGGAGGGCTTCGTCGCCCTCGCCCCCGACCTGTACGGCGGCAACGTCGCCCACGACTCCGGCGAGGCGCTGCGCATGATGCGCGCGCTGCCCGTCGCGCGCGGCGTGGAGCTGCTGTCCGGCGCCGTGGACTACCTCCTCGCGCGTCCCGAGGTGACCTCCGAGCACGTCGGCTCCGTCGGCTTCTGCATGGGCGGCGGATTCGTGCTCTACCAGGCCGCGAGCGACCCCCGGGTGAGCGCCGCGGTCCCCTTCTACGGTGTCGTCCAGGGCGAACTGCCCGACTTCACCGGCCTCAAGGCCGAGGTCCTCGGGCACTTCGGGGAGACGGACGAGAGCGTCCCCCCGGCCGCCCTGGTCGCGCTGCGCGACGCCATCCGCGAACAGGCCGGTGTCGAGGCCGACTTCCGTACCTACCCGGCCGGCCACGCGTTCTTCAACGACCAGCGTCCCGAGGCGTACCACGCCGAGTCGGCGGACCGCGCCTGGCGCAGCACGCTGGAGTTCCTCCACACCCAGCTGGGCTGACCGCGCTCCGCGGGGGCGGCACCCGGGACGGGGTGCCGCCCCCGCGGTCTCACGGCGCGAGCAGCCGCAGCCAGCCCGCCGACCGCACGACACCGTCCACGGGCAGGGCGCAGGCGCCCTGGAGCGTCCGCACCGCGGCGGCCGTCGCCGTACCGAACACCCCGTCCACAGCAAGCGCCGCCCCGTGGGTGTTGAGCAGCGACTGGGCCGAGGACACGGCGGCCCCGGCGTCGCCCTGTGCCAGCGGCGCCACGACGAGCGCCTGCCACGTCGCGGATCCGACGACGCCGTCCACCGGCAGGGCGCGGGCGCCCTGGAACGTCCGCACCGCGGCCGCCGTCGCCGTACCGAACACCCCGTCCACCGCGAGCGCCGCCCCGCGCGCGTTCAGCAGGTACTGCGCGGCCTTGACCCGGCTGCCGCTCTGCCCCTGCGCCAGGTACGGCCAGTCGGCGGCGGGCGTGCCGAGGCCCGCGGGGAGCGGGAAGGGCAGCGGGACGAGCAGTTGGGTGTTGCGCGCGTCGGCCGTGCCGCGCCGCTTGTCGATGCCGCGGGCGACCGCCTGGATGTCGTTGACGGCCAGTTCGCGGGCGAGGGAGGCGAGCGCGGCCGGGGAGCCGGTGTCGCCGCCGTAGGACACCGGGGCGTCCGCGTCGATCATCGTGGTGAAGATCGACAGGGTGCCGTTGCCCTCGGCCACCTCCAGGATCCGGCTCTGGATCGGCCAGTCGATGTGCGAGGCGGTGTTGACCTCCCAGAAGCCGCCGCTGAGCGAGGCCGGCCAGGCGGGCCGGTGGGGAATGACGGTGTTGGTATGGGTGTGGCCGTCCACCATCAGCACCACGTTGGGGAAGCGCAGCAGCAGGGCGCGCAGGTCGTCGCCGCCGTAGGGCGCGTCGTCGTCGGTGTTGTCCATCGAGTCGAGCGTGTGGTGGCAGAACACGACCACGAGCTTGTCGCGGACACCCGGCTGCTGCACGACGGTCCCGGGCCCCGTGCCGCCCGGGTCGGCCAGTTCGTACCGGGAGGAGACGGCCTTCAGGCGCCCTTCCAGCCATGCCCACTGCTCCTCGTCGAGGGCGCCGTCGGCCCCTCCCCCGGCGTTGGTGGTGTCCAGGACGAGGTACTGGAAGAGGTCGTCCGGCGCCGAGGGCACGGCGTAGTAGGCGCGGTCGGCGCCGGAGGTGAAGCCGTGGCCCGCGGGGGTACCGCTGGTGCGGAAGTGCTCGGCGACGAACTCGCTCCGGGACAGCAGCCGGCGGGCGGAGTCGGCGGTGACCTTCGCCGTGGCGAGGGTGAAGTCGCCGGTGAGGATGTCCGTCAGCAGTTCGACGTAGTAGCCGAGTCCGTTGTCGAGGACGTCGGGCACGCCCTCGACCTTGGTCAGCTTGGTGGAGCCGGTGGCGATGGCCTTCAGCGGGTCGAACGGCAGCGTGTCGGGCGGGACGTTGCCCTGGACGAGCCCGTCGTGGTTGCCGTAGGCGGCGTACCAGGGCATGCCGAGACCGGTGGCGGCGAAGGGCCGGCGGGCGGCGGTGAGGAGCCCGGTGACCAGGGGGAAGCCGGCCAGGTCGTTGTTGTCGGGGGGAGACTGCCGTACCTCGGGGTGCCAGTAGTGGACGTCGGCGCCGAACGCTCCGGCGGCGACGCTCTCGTCCTTGGCGAGGTTGCCGGAGTCCGGCCGCACGCTGTTGCCGTCGAGCAGGTCGATGTACCAGCGGGCCTCGTTGTACTGGCAGTTGTCCACGGCGTCGCCGGTGACGACGGTGAAGGCCAGCGGGGCACCCGTTCTCGGGCCGCGGCCGGTGCGTCTGATCGCCCGGCACATCGCGTCGGTGGTCTGCGTCGACAGGAACTCGTGGGCCCGGTAGGCGGATTCCGTCGGGTACGAGTTGTAGTGCGGCGGACCGTAGTCGGCCAGGCGGTCCAGGCACTCCACGCGCAGCGGCGACTGGTCGTCGACGATGTGCAGGTCGGACATCTGGGCGAAGGCGGCGAGCGACCGGGTCACCGCGGGCGCGGCGACATCGGCCAGGTCCCGCCGGATCAGGTGGGGTTCGCCGGGCCCGGCGACGATCCCCCGGTAACCGCGGCCGAGGTCCGGGCCGCGCTGCAGCGTCCGGTCCACGGTGGACAGGACGGAGGCGGCGCTGTCGCCGACCGCCGTCGCGGCGAGGGCCACGCCGAGCGGGCCGCGCAGATCGACGGCGGCGGCCACCACGCTCGCGGCGGTCACCGTCAGCATCCTTCGACGAGAAAGGGACATTCCGAATCCTGTTCGGTCGTCAGCCGCCGTGCCGGGCAGCACGGCATGGCGAGGGGACGGGAGGGGGGCGCGCCGGTCCTTCGGTGGGCCGCCCCGCGGACACGCGGAGGGGCACGGACCGGAGTGGGGGGAGAACGAACCGTGGAGGGGAACGGGCATGCGGGGGCGGGCACGGACCGGGCCCGACCAGGGTGGCCCACGGGGGCCGTGGACCGCAAGGAGTGGTACAGCCACTCAGTCACTGATCCGTGGCGGACCCCGTCCCAAAGAGGTGCGCTCCAGGCAATTCCTCTTTGCAGATGGGGAGTTCAGCCCTCTGCGGCGAACCCGCCCCTGCCGTCCGGCAGCGCGTCCACGACCGCCCGGACCGCCTCCTCCGGGCTCGACGCGCGCAGGGGGATCCCGTCCCCGGCGTCCGCGGCGACGTCCCAGCCGGCGAGGACCACCGTGGGCCTGCCGGTGCGCATCGCGAGCGCCACCTCGCTCAGGGTGCCCCAGCTCCCGCCCACGGCGACGACCGCGTCGGCGGCGGCCACGACGAGCCCGTTGCGCAGTTCGCCGAGCCCGGTGGGCAGGCAGACCGTCAGGAAGGGGTTCCCCTCGGCACGGTCCCGGCCGGGCAGCAGCCCGACGGTGACGCCGCCGTGCGCCCGGGCGCCCTCGCACGCCGCCTCCATCACACCGCCGAGGCCGCCGCAGACCACCACCGCGCCCCGCAGCGCCAGCAGCTCGCCCACCCGCCGGGCGTGCGTGCGCTCACGGTCCCCGGCGGTACCAGGGCCCACCACGGCCACATAGACCGGCGTCATACCGTCCCCCGATCGCCTGGCAGCGTTTGACATGGCGGATACCCACAGATATTTGCTGTAGATGTGACTTCCCGCCACTTCGCTTCCCGCGCCTCCCTCGCCTTCCTCGCGACGACACTGGCCGTCGCCGCCTGCGACGCCCACCGCTCCCCCGACAGCTCCGGAACGGCCCGCGCGATGTCCGCCAGGACCGCCGCCGCGAGCACCCCGTCGTGCGCCCAGCGCGTCGAGGCGGCCATGAACGACACCGAGCGGGTGGGCCAGCTCTTCATGGGCGCGGCCGTACTCCCCACGACGCCCAAAGCGGACCTCAACGCGATGAAGACCTACGCCGTCGGCTCGGTGATGCTCGCGGGCCGCAGCACCGCGGGGGTGACGAAGATCCGGGCCTTCGCCGACCAGTTGCAGGGCATGCGGCAGACCGTCGCCGGACAGCGGGTCGGACTGCTGGTCGCCACGGACCAGGAAGGCGGCCAGGTACAGGTCCTCAAGGGCCCCGGCTTCTCCACCATCCCCAGCGGGGTCACCCAGGGCAAGTACACGACCACCTACCTGCGGCAGCAGGCCGCGACCTGGTCGGCCCAGCTGCGCAGCGCCGGGGTGAACGTCAACCTCGCGCCGGTCGCCGACATCGTGCCCGCATCGCTGGGCACCGCCAACGCCCCGATCGGCAAGTACGGCCGGCAGTTCGGATCGACCTCCGCCGTGGTCTCCCCGCACGTCACGGCCTACGTCCAGGGCGCCACCCGCTCCAAGGTGCTCACCACGCCCAAGCACTTCCCGGGCCTGGGCAGTGTGCGCGGCAACACCGACGTCACCGCCGGGGTGACCGACACGACCCTGACCCGCACCGGCGCGAACGTCGCCCCCTTCAAGGCCGGTATCGGGGCCGGAGCCGCACTGGTGATGATCTCCACGGCGATCTACAAGCGGATCGACGCCGCGCACCAGGCGGCGTACTCCTCCGTGGTCATCAGCGGGATGCTCCGCAAGGACCTCGGCTTCAAGGGGGTCGTGATCTCCGACGACCTCGGCAAGGCGGCCTCCGCGCAGTCCCTCGCCGTCGGCAAGCGCGGGCTCGCCTTCCTGCGGGCCGGCGGGGACCTCGTGCTGACGGTGCAGCCGACGGGCATTCCCGCCATGGCCGAGGGCATCCGCTACGCCATGCGGCACGAACCGGCGGTGCGCACCCGGGTGCACGACAGCGTCCTGCGCGTGCTGGCCGCCAAGGAGGCGGCGGGCGTGCTCACCTGCACCGCCTGAGGACCGCGGCCCGGTGCGCCGTCGCCACCACGAAATACCGCCGTTCGCGGCGTGGCGGCGACGGCGCACCGGCGCCGGGCGGTGGCAGGGTCGGTCCATGGAACGTCCCGCCTCCCCCGTCCGCCGCGCACCGCGCCGGCTCGCCCGCCTCGCCCTGGCCGCCGGGGCCGCGGCACTGGTCCTGCCGGTCGTCGTCGCCGGACTGAAGAGCCTCCTGCTGGTCGCCGTGGCCTTGGCCGGCACCGGGGTCACGGCCGCCGGCGTCTGGTGGGTGCTGACCCGGCGCGGAGCGGTCAGGGTGCTGGCCGTGGCCCTGACCGTGGCGGCACCGGTGGGTGTGCTCCTCTACTACGCCCACGCGGACCTGCTCTGGGTGGTGCTCACCTCGCTCGCCCTGTGGATCCTGGCGCTGAGCTGCGGGCGTGCCGCGGTGCACAGGGCCGGTCAGGAGGAACGGCGCGTCCGCGAACGGCGGGCTCCCCCGCCGCGGCGCCCGTTCCTGATCATGAACCCGCGCTCCGGCGGCGGGAAGGTCGCACGCTTCGGCCTGAAGGAGAAGGCGGAGGCCCTGGGCGCCCGGGTGACCCTGCTCGACCCGGACCATCCGCAGGACGTGGCCGCGCTCGCCCGCGCGGCCGCGGACGAGGGTGCCGACCTGCTCGGCGTGGCGGGCGGCGACGGCACGCAGGCACTGGTCGCGGCCGTCGCCGCGGAGCGCGGGCTGCCCTTCCTGGTGATCAGTGCGGGCACCCGCAACCACTTCGCCATGGACCTGGGGCTCGACCGGGAGGATCCGGCCGCCTGCCTGGACGCGCTCACCGACGGCGTGGAACTCCGCGTCGACCTGGGCTCCGTGGACGGCCGGCCCTTCGTCAACAACGTCTCCTTCGGCGCCTACGCCGCCGTCGTGCAGAGCCCGGCCTACCGCGAGGACAAGGTCGGCACGATCCTGGAGATGCTGCCCGACCTGCTCACCCGGCGCACCGGCAGCCGGCTCACCGCGCGGGCGGGCGCGACCGTGCTCCACGAGCCGCAGGCCGTCCTGGTGAGCAACAACCCCTATCGCACCGGCGACCCCGCGGGGCTCGGCCGCAGGGACCGGCTGGACACGGGCATGCTCGGGGTGCTCGGGGTGACCGTCGACAACGCGGCCCAGGCGGCGGCCCTGCTGATGGGGCCGCAGGCCCCGGGACTCAGTGCCCTGACGGCACGCCAGGTCGTCGTCACCGCGGACGCCCCGGCGATCGAGGCCGGCGTCGACGGCGAGGCGCTGCTCCTCCCCGTGCCTCTGCACTGCGAAATCCGGCCGGGCGCCCTGCGCGTGCGCCTCCCCCGCAACCGCCCGGGCGTCCCCATCACCGGCGCCCGCCTCGACTGGTCCCACCTGTGCGCACTCGCCCTGACCACAGGCCACTGACCCGGGCCGCCGCAGCGGCCCGCCCAGTTCAGGTGCCTTCGCCACCGCACGACGGCCGGTCGCGCCCGCAGGCCAGAACGCTGCGCCACCGCAGGCCCCCGCCGCACGCAGCAGCCTGCCCCTGCAAGCCCAGGCCGGCCCCGGCACCGGCGGCCCGAACAAGCAGGCATCCGCCTCGTCGCACGGCGCCCCGGACGCCCGCGAAGGCGAAAGCCACAGCACAGGCGGCCCGCTCACGTCAGGGCCGCCCTCGGCACCCGCGAGGCGAGCAGGAGCGCAGCACCACAGTGGCCGGTCACCGCCGCCCATGACGGCGCGGGCAACCGCAAAGGTGAAAGCACGACACCCACAGCCAGGCCGCCCCCGGCACCCGGCAACGACGGCCCGAAGCAAGCAGGAACCCGACACCCCCAAGGTCAGGACCGTCCCCCGGTGCCCGCAGGGAAAGGCGCGGCACGCGGCAGGCCGCCCAGCGGAGCCAGGCCGTCCTCGGCACAGCCACGGCAGTCCAGCGACGACCGCGGAGCGGGCAGGAGCGCGGCGCCACCGCAGGCCCCGCCGTCAATAACGGCCCAGGCCTCCGCAAAGGTGAAGGCCCGGCACCCGGCAACGGCCGCCCGGAGCGAGCAGGAACGCGGCCCCGCTGCAACGGCCCGGACGCTCGCGAAGCCGAAGGCCGCAGCGCCGGCGGCCCACCCAGGCGTCCAACGGGCCGACCACGAGGCGAGGAGGCACGCCGCCCCGCCGCAACGGCCCGGTCAACCGCGAAGGCGACGGCCACGGCGCGGGCGGCACGCCGAGGTCAAGCGGCCGACGCCCGCAGGGCGAGCAGAGGACTCGGGCCCGCCGCAGCGCGGCCCGGGCACCCGGGAGGGCCACGGCGGGCACGTGTCAGCGTCTGACCAGGCTGGAGTCGCGGACAACGAGTTCGGGTTGGAGGACGACCTGGCGGTGCCGGTGGTCGCGGCCCTGCGGGTCGGTCTCCTCAAGGAGCATCCCGGCGGCCATGGCGCCCATGGTGACGGCGGGCTGCCGTACCGAGGTCAGCGGTACGGCGGCCGCCGCCGCGAACTCGATGTCGTCGTAGCCGACGATGGAGATCTCGCCGGGCACGCCGACCCCCGCCGCGTACAGCGCCTGGAGCACGCCGAGGGCGAGCAGGTCGTTGGCGCAGAACACGGCGGTGGGGCGCTCGGCGAGGCCGAGGAGGCGGTGGCCCGCGTCGCGGCCGGAGGCCACGTCCAGCCGTTCGGTGGGCAGTTCCCGCAGGACCTCCGCGGGCGCCCCGGCCTCGGTGATCGCGGCCAGGGCGCCCGTGCGGCGGTCGCGGACCTGCTGGAGGTGGGCGGGTCCGCTGACGTACGCGATGCGGCGGTGCCCGGCCGCCAGCAGGTGGGCGAGCGCCAGCCGGCCGCCCGCCACGTCGTCCACCGACACCGAGCATCCGTCGGCGACCGCCGACACCCGGTCCACCAGCACGAAGGGGATGCGGTGGCGCCGGAAGGCGGCCAGGTTCCCGGAGGTCCCGGCGTCGGCGGGCGTCACCAGGACACCCCGTACCCGCTGCTCGGCGAAGAGCGACAGGTACGCGGCCTCCTCCTGCGGGCTCTCGGCGCTGTTGCAGACCATCACGCCGAAGCCCGCCTGCCGGGCGGCCCGTTCGGCGCCGCGCGCCACGTCGACGAAGAACGGGTTCGCCATGTCGAGGACGAGCAGGGCCATGATGCGGCTGCGGCCCGCCCGCAGCTGACGGGCCGATTCACTGCGCACGTACCCGAGCCGGGCGATCGCGCGCTGGACCCGGGCACGGGTCCCCTCGGGAACCGAGTCCGGCCGGTTGATCACATTGGAGACCGTGCCCACGGAGACTCCCGCCTCCCGGGCGACGTCCTTGATCCCCACGGCCCGTGCCCTGTCCGTCACGCCGGCGCTCTCAGAACTTGAACTGGTCGACGTTGTCCTTGGTGAACACGGTCGGCTTGCCGAGCACCACGACGCCGTCCTTGCCGATGGTGTAGCTGCCCAGGTCGCCGGCCTTGAAGGTCTGCCCCTCGGCGCCGCTGATCTGGCCGGAGGCCAGCGCCACGGCGGCGTAGGAGGCGAGCGAGCCGAGCTTGGCCGGGTCCCACAGCTCGAAGGCCTCGACGGTGCCGTCCTTGACGTACGACCGCATGTCGTTGGGCGTGCCGAGGCCGGTCAGCCTGACCTTGCCCTTGTACTTCGAGCCGGACAGGTACTGGGCGGCGGCCTTGATGCCGACGGTGGTCGGGGAGATGATCCCCTTCAGGTTCGGGTACTGCTGCAGCAGGCCCTGGGTCTGCTGGAAGGACTGCTGGGCGTCGTCGTTGCCGTAGGCGACCTTGACCAGCTTGACGTCCTTGTACTTGGGGTCCTTCAGCTCGTCCTTCATGAAGTCGATCCAGGTGTTCTGGTTCGTGGCGGTCTGGGCCGCCGACAGGATCGCGATCTCGCCCTTGTAGCCGATCTGCTCGGCGAGCAGCTGCACCTCGGTGCGGCCGAGGTCCTCGGAGCTGGCCTGGGACACGAACAGGTCGCGGCACTCGGGCTTGGTGTCCGAGTCGTACGTGACGACCTTGATGCCGTTCTTGCGGGCCTGGTTGAGCGCGGTGCACAGGGCGCCCGGGTCCTGGGCGGACACGGCGATGGCGTTGACCTGCTGCTGGGTCAGGGTGTTGACGTACGAGACCTGGCCGGCGGTGTCGGTGCCGCTGCTGGTGCCGACCTCCTTGTAGGTGGAGCCGAGCGCGTCGAGGGCCTGCTTGCCGCCGTTGTCGGAGATGGTGAAGTACGGGTTGTTGACCTGCTTGGGCAGGAAGGCGACCGTCAGGCCGGTCTTGGTGGCCGCGCCCGGGTCGGCGCTGGCGGCCTGGCTGGGGGCGGCGGCGCTGCTGCTGCTGTCGCTGTCCTTCGAGGAGTTCTTGGTGGTCCCCCCGCAGGCGGTCGCACCGAGGGCGACCGCCGTGGTGAGGGCCAGGACGACGGTGGCGCGACGGGTGAGGGTTCTGCTGGACATGGTGATCCTTTCGCTGCCGGACGCGGGTACCGGAACACGGGGGATGGTGATGACGTGCGGGGGGAGGACATGCCGAGGAACGCCGGGGCGGTGAAGTGGGGTGCCCCGGAATCGAAGTGACGTGACGTCAGGACGGGGCGAGCACGGCCGGTGCCCGGTCGGCGGCCCTCCTGCGGGCCCGGGACTGCGCGATCTGGCGGCCGATCCTCGGGGCGAGGACGGAGATCACCAGGAGCACGCCGGTGACGACGATCTGGGACTGGGCGGAGACGTTGAGCAGGCTCATCACGTTCTGGCCCGCACCGAGCAGGAACACACCGGCGATCGCGCCGCCGAGGGTGCCCTTGCCGCCGTCGAAGTCGATGCCGCCGAGCAGCACGCCCGCGATGACGGACAGCTCCAGGCCGGTGGCGTTGTCGTACCGGGCGCTGGCGTAGTGCAGGGCCCAGAAGACGCCGGTGAGCGAGGAGACCACCCCGGTCGTCACGAACATGGCCAGCTTGGCCCGCTTGACCCGTACGCCCGCGAACCGGGCGGCCTCCTCGGATGCGCCCACCGCGAACAGCGAGCGGCCGAAGGGGGTGGCGTGCAGGACGACGACGGCGATCAGCAGCAGCACGGCGAAGGGGATCGCCGCGTACGGGACGAAGGTCCCGTCGATCCGGCCGGAGCCGAAGTCGAGGTAGCTCTGCGGGAAGTCGGTCACGGAGTCGGCGCCGAGGACGATCTGCGCGATGCCGCGGTAGGCGGCCAGCGTGCCGATGGTGACGGCCAGTGAGGGCAGCCCGAGCCGGGTCACCAGCAGGCCGTTGACCAGGCCGCACACCGCGCCGAGCAGCAGGCACAGCGGGATGATCGTCTCGATGGCCATGCCGCCGTTCCACATCGCGCCCATGGCCGCGCCGGCCAGGCCCGCCGTCGAGCCGACGGACAGGTCGATCTCGCCGGAGACCACGAGCATCGTCATCGGCAAGGCGATGAGCGCGATCGGCAGGGTGTTGCCGATCAGGAACGACACGTTCAGCGCGTTGCCGAAGTTGCCGACGAAGGAGAAGGAGCAGATCAGCAGCACGATCAGCAGGGCACCCACCGCGGTGTCCCAGCGGACCGCGCCGCCGAAGCGGGAGCCATGGCCCGTGCCGGGCGCGGCGGCCGGAACCGGGGCCGGGGCGGCGGCCTTGGTGGTCTCAGGCATGGTGGGCACTCCTCATCTGTGCGGCCCGCTTGCGGAGGACGCCGGCCACCCGCAGCGCCAGGATCCGGTCGACGGCGATGGCGAGCAGCAGCAGGACGCCGTCGATGGCCAGCACCCACACCGAGCTGACGCCGATGGACGGCAGGACGCTGTTGATCGAGGTCAGCAGCAGGGCGCCGAGCGCGGCGCCGTAGACGGTGCCGGAGCCGCCGGTGAAGGCGACACCGCCGACCACGACGGCACTGACGACGGTGAGTTCGTAGCCGCTGCCCGTGCCCGAGTCGACGTTGCCGAAGCGGGCGAGGTACAGCGCGCCGGCCAGTCCGGCGAGCGCCCCGCAGACCACGTACGCGATCAGGATGCGCTTGCGGACCGGGACACCGGCGAGCCGGGCGGCCTCCGGGCTGGAGCCGAGCGCGTACATGTCGCGCCCGCCGCGGTAGCTGCGCAGGTAGTAGCCGACCACGACGAGGACGGCGACGGTCAGCAGCGCCAGGTACGGGACCACCCACACGCCGTCGTGCCCGAAGTCGGTGAAGCCGCCGGGCAGGTCGCCCGCGGTGATCTGGCGGGAGCCGACCCAGATGGAGTCGATGCCGCGGACGATGTAGAGGGTGCCCAGGGTGACCACCAGGGCGGGGACCTGGCCGAGGCTCACCAGGAGGCCGTTCAGGGCCCCGAAGAGCACACCGAGCGCGACCGCCAGCAGCACGGCGACCAGCGGGTTGCCGCCGCCGTGCAGGTAACTGCCCGCGGCGAAGGCGGAGATACCGAGGACGGAGCCGACCGACAGGTCGACATTGCGGGTGATCACGACCATGGCCTGGCCGACGGCGACGAGCACCAGGATGGTGGCGTTGAGCAGGAGGTCCTTGACGCCCTGCTGGGACAGGAACGCGGAGTTGTAGATCTGGGTCGCCGCCAGCATCACGACGAGCACGCCGAGCACGGCGAGCGCGCGGAGCCTGAGCACCCGGTCCAGGAAGCGCCGGGGCGCGGCCGGGGCGTCCTCGGCGACCGGCTGCACGGTGTCTGCGGTCACGGTCACGCCGCCCTCCTCGCGCGGCCGGTGGCCGCCGCCATCACGGTCTCCTCGGTCGCCTCGGACCGGGGGATCTCGGCCGTCAGCCGGCCCTCGTGCATCACCAGGACGCGGTCGGCCATGCCGAGGATCTCCGGCAGGTCGGAGGAGATCATCAGGACGGCGACGCCCTCGCCGGCGAGCCGGGACAGCAGCCGGTGCACCTCCGCCTTGGTGCCGACGTCGATGCCGCGGGTGGGCTCGTCCACGATGAGCACCTGCGGCGCGGTGGCGAGCCACTTGGCCAGCACGACCTTCTGCTGGTTGCCGCCCGACAGGGTGCCGACGACGTCGGCCAGGCGCGCGTACTTCACCTGGAGCCGTACCGCCCAGTCCACCGCGCGGCTGCGCTCGGCGCTGCGGCTCATCAGACCGGCCTTCGACGTGGCGCCGAAGCCGGTGAGGCCGATGTTGCGCTCGATGGACATGTCCATCACCAGGCCCTGGGCGCGGCGGTCCTCGGGGACCAGCGCGACGCCGGCGGCCATGGCCAGGCTCGGCGCGCCGGCGCGCAGCGTACGGCCGTTGACAACGACCTCGCCGGCGTCCCGGCCGTCCACGCCGAAGACGGCGCGGGCGACCTCGCTGCGTCCGGCGCCGACCAGTCCGGCCAGCCCGACGATCTCACCGCGGCGGACCTCGAAGGAGACGTCGGTGAAGACGCCCTCGCGGGTCAGCCGCCGCACGCTCAGGGCCACTTCGCCGATCTCGGTGGCCTGCTTGGGGTAGAGCTCGTCGAGGTCGCGGCCGACCATGCGGCGCACGAGGTCGTCCTCGGTCAGCCCGTCGACGGGCTCGCTGGCGATCCAGGCGCCGTCCCGCAGGGTCGTGACCCGCTGGCACAGCGCGAAGATCTCCTCCAGGCGGTGGGAGATGAAGAGCACGGCGGCGCCCTGCTCGCGCAGCGACGTGACGACTCCGAAGAGCCGGGCGACCTCGCTGCCGGTGAGCGCGGCGGTCGGCTCGTCCATGATCAGGACGCGGGCGTCGAAGGAGAGCGCCTTGGCGATCTCCACCAACTGCTGGTCGGCGATGGACAGTCCGCGCGCGGGCTGGTCGGGGTCGAGGTCGACGCCCAGGCGCTCGAAGAGCGCGGCGGCCGAGCGGCGCACCGCCCGGTGGTCGACGCGGCCGAAGGAGCGGCGCGGCTGACGGCCGACGTAGATGTTCTCCGCCACCGACAGGTCGGGGAAGAGGGTCGGTTCCTGGTAGATGACGGCGACCCCGGCGTCGCGGGCGTCCCCCGGGCCGTGGAACTCGACCGGCTCGCCGTCGAGCAGCACCGTGCCCGTGTCCGGCCGGTGCACTCCCGCGAGTGCTTTGATCAGTGTCGACTTTCCGGCGCCGTTCTCGCCCGCGAGGGCGTGGGCCTCGCCGGCGTACAGCCGGAGCGAGACGCCGCGCAGAGCACGGACGGCACCGAAGGACTTGCTCACCCCCTCGAGCGCGAGCACCGGAGTCGTCTCCGGTTCGGGGTGCGTCATTGCGCCCTCCAAGACATGAAATGTTTCAACGGAGTTGCCGGGAAGCTAGCTCTGCCCGTCGCGTGCGTCAAGAGTCGCCGCAGTCCCCAGCTGACCTGCGGCCTCTCCAAGCACCCCGGTAAAGGGGCGGGCCGCGCCGCGCCATCAGCGACAACCTCCGTGATGACACGATTCAATAACGGGCCCGCGGGCACCGCACACCCCTTGACGCCACGGTGAGGGCATGGATAGCTTCGCAGCGGAATGAATCGATTCACTGATGAGCGATTCCCTGGACCTCAAGAGGTGACCATGCCTGACTTCCCTGCCGTCAAGGCCGCACTCGCTGCCCAGCGGATCGAGACGCCCTCGTGGGGCTACGGCAATTCCGGCACCCGGTTCAAGGTCTTCGCCCAGGCCGGCGTCCCCCGCGACCCCTACGAGAAGCTCGACGACGCCGGAAAGGTCCAGGAGTTCACCGGTGTCGCCCCCGTCGTCGCCCTGCACATCCCCTGGGACAAGGTGGACGACTACGCCGCCCTCGGCCGCCACGCCGCCGACCGCGGACTGGAGATCGGCGCGATCAACTCCAACACCTTCCAGGACGACGACTACAAGCTCGGCAGCATCTGCCACCCGGACGCCGCGATCCGGCGCAAGGCCGTCGACCACCTGCTGGAGTGCGTCGACATCATGGACGCCACCGGCTCCCGCGACCTCAAGCTGTGGTTCGCCGACGGCACCAACTACCCCGGCCAGGACGACATCGTGGGCCGGCAGGAGCGCCTGGCCGAAGCCCTGGCCGAGGTGTACGGGCGGCTCGGCGACGACCAGCGGATGCTGCTGGAGTACAAGCTCTTCGAGCCCGCCTTCTACACCACCGACGTCCCCGACTGGGGCACCGCGTACGCCCACTGCCTCAGGCTCGGCCCCAAGGCGCAGGTCGTCGTCGACACCGGCCACCACGCGCCCGGCACCAACATCGAGTTCATCGTCGCCCTCCTGCTGAGCCAGGGGAAGCTCGGCGGCTTCGACTTCAACTCCCGCTTCTACGCCGACGACGACCTGATGGTGGGCGCCGCCGACCCCTTCCAGCTCTTCCGGATCCTGCACGAGGTCGCCCAGAACGGCGGCTTCGCACCGGAGACGGGCGTCGCCTTCATGCTCGACCAGTGCCACAACATCGAGGCCAAGATCCCCGCGGTCATCCGCTCGGTGATGAACGTCCAGGAGGCCACCGCCAAGGCGCTGCTGGTCGACCGCGACGCCCTGCTCACCGCCCAGCGGTCCGGCGACGTGCTGGCCGCCAACGCCGTGCTCATGGACGCCTACAACACCGATGTGCGCCCGCTGCTGCGCGAGGTGCGCGAGGAGCGCGGCCTGGCCCCCGACCCGGTCGCGGCCTACCACGCCTCGGGGTGGCAGCAGCGCATCGTCGCCGAGCGCGTCGGCGGCACCCAGGCCGGATGGGGCGCGTAGGGCCTGTCGTCCGGCGTACGTTCCCGACCCCCACCTCCCCGAAGGACACCCGCATGGCACCCGCCACCCACCCGGAAGTCGCCGCTCTCCTGGAGCGCGCCCACCGCCTGGGCGCCGACCCCCGCAACACCAACTACGCGGGCGGCAACGCCTCCGCCAAGGCCACCGAGACCGACCCCGTCACCGGCGGCCCCGTCGAGCTGATGTGGGTCAAGGGCTCCGGCGGCGACCTGGGCACGCTCACCGAGTCCGGCCTCGCCGTCCTGCGCCTGGACCGGCTGCGCGCCCTGACCGCCGTGTACCCCGGGCCGGAGCGCGAGGACGAGATGGTCGCCGCGTTCGACTACTGCCTGCACGGCAAGGGCGGTGCGGCGCCGTCCATCGACACCGCGATGCACGGCCTCGTCGACGCCGCCCACGTGGACCACCTGCACCCCGACTCCGGCATCGCGCTCGCCTGCGCCGCCGACGGCGAGAAGCTGACCCGGGAGTGCTTCGGGGAGAAGGTCGCCTGGGTCCCGTGGCGCCGTCCCGGCTTCCAGCTCGGCCTGGACATCGCCGCGATCAAGGAGGCCAGTCCGGAGGCGGTCGGCGTCGTCCTCGGCGGCCACGGCATCACGGCCTGGGGCGCCACGTCCGAGGAGTGCGAGGCCAACGCCCTGTGGATCATCCGCACCGCGGAGGAGTACCTGGCCGGCCACGGCAAGGAGGAGCCCTTCGGCGCCCCGCTGCCGGGCTGGGAACCGCTGCCGGAGGCCGAACGGCGCGCCCGCGCCGCCGCCCTCGCCCCGGTGCTGCGCGCCGTCGCCTCCCAGGACCGGCCCCAGGTCGGCCACTTCACCGACTCCGCGCCCGTACTGGACTTCCTCGCGCACGCCGAGCACCCCCGCCTGGCCGCGCTCGGCACCTCCTGCCCCGACCACTTCCTGCGCACCAAGGTGCGGCCCCTGGTGCTCGACCTGCCCCCGACGGCCCCGCTGGATCAGGCCGTGGCGCGCCTGGAGGAACTGCACGCCGCCTACCGGGCCGAGTACCAGGCCTACTACGACCGGCACGCGGGCCCCGACTCCCCGGCGATCCGCGGCGCCGACCCGGCGATCGTGCTCGTCCCGGGCGTCGGCATGTTCAGCTACGGCAAGGACAAACAGACCGCGCGCGTCGCGGGCGAGTTCTACGTCAACGCGATCAATGTGATGCGCGGCGCCGAGGCGGTCTCCACGTACGCGCCGATCCCCGAGTCGGAGAAGTTCCGCATCGAGTACTGGGCGCTGGAGGAGGCCAAGCTGCGGCGTATGCCGAGGCCCAAGCCGCTGGCCGGCCGCATCGCCCTGGTCACCGGCGCCGGTTCGGGCATCGGCAAGGCCATCGCCCACCGCCTCGCCGCCGAGGGCGCCTGCGTCGTCGTCGCGGACCTGAACGCGGACGGCGCCCGGGACGTCGCCGCGGAACTCGGCGGCCCCGACAAGGCGGTGGCCGTCACCGTCGACGTCACGCAGGAGGAGCAGATCACCGCGGCGTTCGACCATGCGCTGCTCGCCTTCGGCGGCGTCGACCTGGTCGTCAACAACGCGGGCATCTCCATCTCCAAGCCCCTGCTGGAGACCACCGCCCGCGACTGGGACCTCCAGCACGACATCATGGCCCGCGGCTCCTTCCTCGTCTCGCGCGAGGCGGCCCGCGTCATGGCGCGGCAGAAGCTCGGCGGCGACATCGTCTACATCGCCTCCAAGAACGCGGTGTTCGCCGGGCCCAACAACATCGCCTACTCCGCCACCAAGGCCGACCAGGCCCACCAGGTGCGGCTGCTGGCGGCCGAACTCGGCGAGCACGGCATCCGCGTCAACGGCGTCAACCCCGACGGCGTGGTCCGCGGCTCCGGCATCTTCTCCTCGGGCTGGGGCGCCCAGCGCGCGGCGACGTACGGCGTCCCGGAGGAGAAGCTCGGCGAGTTCTACGCCCAGCGCACCATCCTGAAGCGCGAAGTGCTCCCGGAGCACGTCGCGAACGCGGTCTTCGCCCTCACCGGCGGCGACCTCACCCACACCACGGGTCTGCACGTCCCGGTCGACGCCGGAGTGGCGGCGGCCTTCCTGCGCTGACCCGGGGGCGGCGGCGAGCCGGGTACCGCGGACGCACCCGCGGGACCCGGCTCCCGTGCCCCGCCGCCCTGTTGTCCTGCTGTCCCCCCACCCCACGACCACCCCGAGGACCCCCACGTGCCATTCGCCGCCATCGACCTCGGCGCCACCAGCGGCCGCGTCATCCTCGGCCGGGTCGCGCGGGACGACCTCTCCCTCACCGAGGTGCACCGCTTCGCCAACACGCCGGTGCGCCTGCCCGGCGGACTGCACTGGGACGCGCTCGCCCTCTTCCAGGGCGTGCTGGACGGACTGCGCCGGGCGGGCGGGCAGCCGGACGACGTCACCTCGGTCGGCATCGACACCTGGGCCGTCGACTACGGCCTGCTCGACGCCGACGGCGCCCTGCTGGGCAACCCGTTCCACTACCGCGACGCCCGCACCGACACCGTCGCGGAACGCGTACGGGAGGAGATCGGCGCGGAGCGGCTGTACCAGGTCACCGGGTTGCAGCACCTGCCCTTCAACACCGTCTACCAGCTCGCCGCCGCGTCCGGCACCGCACAACTGGCGGCCGCACGCACCCTGTTGCTCGTGCCCGACCTGCTGACCCACTGGCTGACCGGCACGATCGGCGCCGAGGAGACCAACGCCTCCACCACCGGCCTGTTCGACGCCCGTACCGGCACCTGGTCGGCTGAGCTCGCCGAACAGGTCGGTCTCGCGCCCGGGCTGCTGCCGCCGCTGCGGGCGCCCGGCGACCCCGCGGGCACCCTGCTCCCCCACGTCGCCGCCGCCACCGGGCTGCCGGAGACGACCGCGGTGGTCACCGTCGCCTCGCACGACACCGCCTCCGCGGTCGCCGCCGTCCCGGCCACGGAGCCCGGCTTCGCCTACATCTCGTGCGGCACCTGGTCGCTGGCCGGCCTCGAACTGGACGCGCCCGTGCTCTCCGAGGCCTCCCGCGCCGCCAACTTCACCAACGAGCGCGGGGTCGACGGCACCATCCGCTACCTGCGCAACATCATGGGCATGTGGCTGCTGGAGGAGTGCCGGCGCACCTGGGCCGCGCAGCCGGCCGGCGCGCCGTCCCTGGCGGCGCTGCTCGACCAGGCCGCCGCGGCACGGCCGTTCGCCGCCCTCGTCGACCCCGACGACCCCGCCTTCCTGCCGCCCGGCGACATGCCCGCCCGCATCCGCGACTTCTGCCTGCGCACCGGTCAGCGGCCGCCCGAGAGCCCCGGCGCCGTCGTCCGCTGCATCCTGGAGAGCCTCGCCCTCGCCCACCGGCGCACACTGCGGCAGGCCGCCGCGCTCGCCGACCGCGAGATCACCCATGTCCACATGGTCGGCGGCGGCTCACGCAACGAACTGCTGTGCCGGCTCACCGCCGACGCCACCGGCCTGCCCGTCGTCGCGGGACCCGCCGAGGCGACCGCCCTGGGCAACATCCTCGTCCAGGCCCGCGCCCACGGCCTCGTCGGCGACGGCCTCCCGGCCCTGCGCGCCCTCGTCGCCGCCACCCAGCCGCTGCGCCGCCACGAACCGGACGGGGACCGGGCGGCGTGGGACGCCGCCGAGGCGAGGGTGAAGGAATTCGCCGCGGCACGAACAGGCCGGGTGCCCCGCCTCGACGAGGCCTGAACCCCCGTCACGGGCCCCCGGGGCCACCCGCGTCCCGCGCGCGCACGGCTGCTGCCGCTTCCAGCAGGGACCAGCCGTCGACGTCGATCGGCCCCCGCTCGTCCGGTTGCCACCCGCGGGCCAGTGCCACGTCGAGCAACGCCCGGACGGCGCCGGGTTCGTGCAGGTTCAGACCCGCACCCCGGATGAAACCCACGTCCCCGGAGCCAAGCGGTGCCCCGCCCGGCACGTACCGGTCGGGGCCCGAGGCGAAGACGATGCGCAGCGGACCGCCGGAACCGGCCGGCTGCGGGAACAGCGTGAGCGTCTGACAGCAGTCCACGGCGCGGCCGTCGTCGTCACTTCGGTGGCGGTGGCTCATCGACCACTGGTACACGCGTCCGTCGGCGACCAGGCGGCGCGGCTTGTTCGAACGGCGAGGCACGCACCGAGGATACGCGGCGCGCCCCTCACTGACAGAGGATGTCAGGGACCCTCCGCACCATGGGTACGTGTGAGCACCCACCGAACGCACGCCCTGCTGCTGCCCGCCGTCTTCGTCACCTCGCTCGGCAACAACATCCAACTGATCGCCGCCGCCCTGCTCATCGTGCGGGCCCAGGGGTCGGTACTGGACGTGGGATGGCTCTTCATCGCCGTCGCCGTGCCGCAGGCGGTGCTCTCCCCCCTGTTCGGACGGCTGGCCGACCGCTTCGACCGGCGGACGCTCTGGGTGACCTGCGACGCCCTCAGCGCACTGGCCGCGCTCGCGATGCCGCTGGGGCTGGCGCTGGGCGGCCCGCGGAACGCGGTCGTCTACGGCAGCAACTTCGTGCTCGCGGTGATCGCGGCACTGTTCGTGCCGGTCAGCGCCGCACTCGTCAAGGAAAGGGTGCCGGCGCGGGAGTTGCGGCGGTTCAACGCGCACTACGAGATGGCCCTGCAGAGCGGGATGCTGCTGTCGGCGACGGTCGGCGGCATCGCCCTCCAGTTCTTCGGGCCCACCCCGCTGTGCGTGTTCAACGGGGCCACCTTCGCGGTCTCCGCGGTGCTCGTACTGGCGACCGGGCGCGCCGGACGGCCGGCGCTCACCCCGAAGGCCGCGGCGGCCGGTGCCCCGTCCCCGGACGCGCCCGTCCGCCCACCGCTCGGCCCGGTGATCATGCTCTACGCGCAGGGCAGCGTCGTCGTCACCGTCTTCAACGCGCTCATGCCGGTCCTCGTCATCGCCGATCTGCACCGGGGGCCGGCGGTGGTGGGCGTGGTCGACGCACTCGGCGGCGCCGGCTTCCTGGTCGCGGCCGCCGCCTACCGGATCACCGGCGCCCGCCTCGGCGACCTGCGGCTCGCGCTGGCCGGCTTCCTGCTCTGCAACATCCTGTTCGCGGTCCAACCGCGATTCGGCGTGCCCGGACTGCTCCTGCTCGTACCGCTCGGCGCGTTCCTCTTCGGACAGGCCCGCATCGCGTCCCGCACGCTGCTCATGGCCTCGGTGGACGAGCACCGCGTGGGGCGCGCCTTCGGCGTGGCCAACGGCTGGGGCCTGGCCGCCACCGTCGCCGTCATGCTCGGCACCGCCACGGTCACCGCCCGCGCCGGAACCGCCGCGGGCTTCGCCGCCGTCGCCGCCGTCAGCGCCCTCGCCTCGGTCGCCTCCGCGACCTGGCACCGCACGGCCCGCAGCACCGCGCATCCCGCCCCCGCCCTCACCGCCACCCCCGCGACGGACCTCGCGGACCGGCATCCGGCCTGAGCCGCGAAGTGCGCCTTCGGAATCGCCAGGGCCTGAGGACTGCGGCACGGCCCGCAGGATCGCGCACCCAGTGTCGCCACCGGCCGAGAATTTGCGGCACAGCCCGCAGAACGGAGCACTCCCCAGGCCTCACCACCACCCCGCGGCGAACTCTGCCGGCCCGTACCCGGCCCAGCGGCGCGCCTTCGATGCCGCCAAGGACTCGGGGCCGCGGCCACCGTCGCCGTCATGCTCGGCACCGCCACGGCCGCTGCCCGCGCCGGAACCGCCGCAGGCTTCACCGTCGGCTCCCCCACCTCCACGACCCCGCACCGCACGGCCCGCACAACCGGGCATCCGGCCCGGAACCGCACCGCCACCCCCGCGGACCGGCATCCGGCCTGAGCCGCGAAGCGCGCCTTCTGGCGGTACAGCCCGCAGGACGGAGCATTCCCCCAAGCCTCACCACCACCCCGCGGCGAACTCTGCCGACCCGCACCCGGCCTGAACGGCGACGTGGCCAGCGATGCCGGACGAACCGCCACCGTCGCCGTCGGCTCCCCCGCCTCCACGACCCCGCACCGCACAACCCCGCAGAACCGCCCCCGCCGGGACCCCCGCCGGTACAGCGCCCTCAGCCGGCCCCGTACAAAGCGGCCAGGCCGCGTGCCGAGCCGATGAGCAGGGCGCGCAGTGCGACGGGTTCGAGGACTTCGAGGTCGGGGCCGAGGCGGAGGAATTCGCCGTGGGCGTGGCCGACGGACTCGATCGGCACCAGGGCGCGGACCCAGCCGTCGGCGTCGGGTTCGCCGCGTTCGGCGACCGCTCGCGCGACGGCGTGCGAGAGCAGCGAGGGCAGGCGCTCCGCGCCGCGCGGGGAGACCCGGATCAGGGCTTCGCCCTGGTGGAGCCGGGCGTGGAAGTCGGCGAGGTAGGCCCGCCAGTAGGCCGTCAGGTCGAAGCCGGGTTCGGGCTCGAAGGCCTCGCCGAGGACGTCGACGGCGAGGATCTGGTCGACGCGGTACGTGCGCAGGCCGCCCGCCCCGCGCGCGACGACGTACCAGCGGCCGGCCTTGAGGACCAGGCCGTACGGCTCCAGGCGGCGCTCGGTCTCGGCGGGCTCGCGCCAGCGGCGGTAGCGCACCCGTACCGCCTGCCGGTTCCACACCGCGTCGGCGACGGCGGGCAGGTGGGGGGTCTCCTCGCCGGGGCTGTACCAGCCGGGCGCGTCGAGGTGGAAGCGCTCGCGTATCCGCTCGGCGGACTCCCGCAGCGCGGGCGGCAGGGCGGCGCTGAACTTCAGCCGGGCCGCCGCCGCGGCCTCGCCCAGCCCGAGCTGCGCGGCGGGGTCGGGCAGCGCCGCGAGGAACCAGGCCCGGGTCTCCTCGGCGGTCAGTCCGGTCAGCCGGGTGCGGTAGCCGTCGACGAGCCGGTAGCCGCCCTCGGGGCCGGCGTCGCCGTACAGCGGTATGCCGGCCTCGTGCAGCGACTGCACGTCGCGGTAGATCGTGCGGACGGACACCTCGAGCTCGTCGGCCAGCTGCTGGGCGGTGAGCCGGCCGCGTGCCTGGAGGAGCAGGAGGAGGGAGACCAGCCGGCTGGCGCGCATGGCAGCAGTATCGGTGCCGCCACCGACAGCGGACCGGCCCCGGTCTCGGGAGTCCCACCGATTTGATGGCCTCCCGCCGAGCGCGCACTCTGGGGTAAGGAGACTTCGACGGGTGTGTGATCGGCGACGATGAACGCGAGTGGCGGCCCCGGGGACCCGGCCGGCACGGCCGTGGTGGTCGTCGGTGCGCAAGGGACGGTCACCGCGTGGAGCGAAGGGGCACGCCTGCTGCTCGGGTACGCGTCCGCCGAGGCCGTGGGCCGCCCGGTGGCGGAGATCTTCGCCCCGGCGGTCCTGGTGCTCGACCGGGAGTGGCGCAGCGCCGCCGCCGTACGCCACCGGGACGGCCGGCTGCTGGACCTGGAGGTCCGGGTCAGCCCCGCCCTCGACGGCGACGGGGAGCCGAGCGGCTGTGTGGTCACCGCGGTTCCGGAGGCGTCCGACGAGGCCCTGGTGCTGTGGGCGTTCGACCAGTCCCCGGCGTCCATGTCCGTGCACGACAGCGACCTGCGCCACCGGCGGCTCAACGGGACGGCGCGGGAGGCCATGGGGGACGTGCCCCAGGGGACGCTGCGCGGCACCCCGTACCAGGCGATCGTCCCGGAGGAGGAGACCGGGCACGGATACGGCGACCACCTGCGCCAGGTCGCGGAGACGGGTCGGGCCACACACTACGAGTGCTCCACCCGCGATCCGGTCTCGATGCGCGACTACGCCTGGAACACCGACATGTGGCCGATCCGGGACCCCCGCGGGCGGGTCCGGGGCGTGGCGGTGGCGGCGTTCGACAGCACCGCCCAGTTCTGGGCGCGGCAGCGTCTCGTCCTGCTCAACGAGGCGGGCGCCGCCATCGGCACCACCTTGGACGTGGTCCGCACCGCCGACGAACTGGCCGAGCTGGCCGTGCCGCGGCTGGCCGACTTCGTGAGCGTGGACCTGCTGGACTCCGTGCTGCAGGGCGACGAGCCCTCGCCGGGTCCCGTGGACAGCGCGGTGGTGCTGCGCCGCGTCGCGCACCGCTCGCGGACGGACGAGACGCCGGTCGCCGCGGTGGAGCTGGGCGAGGTGGACACCTACCCCGAGTTCTCCCCGCCGGCGCGCTGCCTGGCCGAGGGCCGGTCCGTGCTCAGCCAGGCCGGGCACGTCGACTTCTCGCTGTGGCTGGCGCAGAACACGCGGCGCGACGCCAAGGTGCGCGAGCACGGCATCCACACGGTGATGGCGGTGCCCCTGATGGCCCGCGGGGTCACCTTGGGCGTGGCGATCTTCGCCCGCGGCACCCGGCCGGAGGGCTTCATCGACGACGACATGACGCTCGCCGAGGAGCTGGCCGGGCGTGCCGCGGTCTGCGTCGACAACGCGCGCCGCTTCACCCGCGAACACGGCACCGCCCTGGCACTGCAGCGCAGCCTGCTGCCGCAGCGGCTGGGCGACCAGCCCGCGGTGGAGGTCGCGTCCCGCTATCTGCCGGCCGGTTCGCAGGCGGGCGTGGGGGGCGACTGGTTCGACGTCGTCCCGCTGTCCGGCACCCGGGTCGCGCTGGTCGTCGGCGACGTGGTCGGCCACGGCATCCACGCCTCGGCCACCATGGGGCGGCTGCGGACGGCGGTGCGGACCCTGGCGGACGTGGACCTGCCGCCCGACGAGCTGCTCACCCACCTCGACGATCTCGTCGTCCACCTGAACTCGGGGGACGAGACCCGCGAGGACCACGGCCGGTCGACCAGCACCGAGGTCGGCGCGACCTGCCTGTACGCGGTGTACGACCCCATCTCGCGCCGGTGCTCGATGGCCAGCGCCGGGCACCCGTCGCCCGTGCTGCGGCTGCCCGACGGGACCGTGGAGGTCGTCCCGGTGTCGGCGGGCCCTCCGCTGGGCGTCGGCGGGCTGCCCTTCGAGGCGACGGAACGGGAGCTGCCGGAGGGCAGCATCCTCGCCCTCTACACGGACGGTCTGATCGACAGCCGGGACTTCGACCTGGACGCCGGCCTGGCCCGGCTGCTCACCGCGCTCGCCGCTCCGGCGCCGTCCATCGAGTCGGCCTGCGACACGATCCTGAAGTCGCTCCCGCCCGACCGGCCGGTCGACGACGTGGCGCTGCTGCTGGCCCGCACCCGGGCGCTGAACACCGCCCAGGTCGCCGTCTGGGACGTACCCTTCGACCCCGCGCACGTCGCCGAGACCCGGCAGGCCACGGCCGAACTGCTGCGCTCCTGGGGCATGGAGGACGCGGTGCACGTCACCGAGCTAGTGGTGAGCGAGCTGGTCACCAACGCCATCCGGCACGGGTCGCCGCCGGTCCAGCTGCGGGTGATCCGCGACCGCTCCCTGATCTGCGAGGTCTCCGACGGCAGCAACACCGCCCCGCACCTGCGCCGGGCCCGCTCGGACGACGAGGGCGGGCGCGGTCTGCTGCTCGTGGCGCAGCTGACGCAGGCGTGGGGGACGCGGCAGGCCGCGACCGGCAAGACGATCTGGGCCGAGCAGGCCCTGTGACCGGTGGCCCGCCGGGCCCGGCCGCGCCCGCGTCGCGCCCTGCCTGACGAGGTGTCAGACTCAGCCCATGATCGCCCGTTACCGTCCGGCCGTCCTGCACTGGACGGTCGTCGTGCCGGTGCTCTCGGTCGTGGTGCTGGCCCTCACCTGGAAGCGCTCACTGCCCGTGGCGGTGGTCGTGGTGGTCGCCCTGTTCCTCGCGACCGCGGTGCTCGCGGCCGTGCACCACGCGGAGGTGGTGGCGCACCGGGTGGGCGAGCCGTTCGGCTCGCTGGTGCTGGCGGTCTCGGTGACGGTCATCGAGGTGGCGCTGATCCTCACACTGACGGCGGACGGCGGCCCGAAGAGCGCGGGGCTCGCCCGGGACACCGTCTTCGCGGCAGTCATGATCACCTGCAACGGCATCATGGGGCTGTGCCTGCTGGTCGGCGCGCTGCGCCGCCGCGTCGCGGTCTTCCACCCCGAGGGGACCGGGGCGGCCCTGGGCTCCGTGGCGACCCTGGCGACCCTCAGCCTGGTCCTGCCGACCTTCACCACCAGCGCGCCGGGACCGCGGTTCTCCACGACCCAGCTCGCCTTCGCCGCGCTCGCCTCCCTGGTGCTGTACGGGCTGTTCGTGGCCACCCAGACCTTCCGCCACCGCGACTACTTCCTGCCGGTGACCTCCGCCGGCCACGTCGTCACCGACGACGAGCACTCCGTGCCGCCCACCACCCGGGCGGCACTGTTCAGCCTCGCGCTGCTGGCCGTCGCGCTGATCGCGGTGGTGGGCCTGGCCAAGGTGGAAGCCCCCACGATCGAGCACGGTGTGGCCGTCGCCGGACTGCCCTCCTCCTTCGTGGGCGTGGTCATCGCGCTGCTGGTACTGCTGCCGGAGACCATCGCCGCGGTGCGCGCCGCCGCCCGGGACCGGGTGCAGACCAGCCTCAACCTCGCCCTCGGCTCCGCGATGGCGAGCATCGGGCTCACCATCCCGGCAGTGGCCGTCGCCTCGTTCTGGATGCCCGGCCCCCTGGTGCTGGGGCTCGGCGCCACACACATGGTGCTGCTGGCGATCACCGTCGCCGTCGGGACACTGACGGTGGTCCCCGGCCGGGCCACCCCCCTTCAGGGCGGCCTGCACCTCGCCCTGCTGGCGGCCTACGTCGTCCTGGCGATCAGCCCCTGACGCCCGGCCGCGCCCTCACAGCGAGTGCGCCACGACGCGGCCCGCCAGCACCGCCTCCACAAAGGACTCGGGCGGCGCGTAGTGATGGACCAGGACGTAGTGGGCGACCATGTCCGGCGCGATGAGCCAGGTGTCCGCGTCGCCGGACCGGACACGGACCTCGCCATGGCCCACCAGGATCCGCTCCCGTCCCCGGGCCACGGTGACGGGGTGGGCCCGCCGCGCGCCCCCCAGGAAGCGCCGACGGCACAGCCCGCAGCCGTACCAGCCGTGCGTGATGGCGAAGCGGTGGTCGCGGCAGAGCGCGAACAGCCGGTCCGCGAAGACCTCGTCGGGCTCGGCGCGGGGGAAGGGGTGGGCCGGGTCGAGCCACCCGACGGCACGCGCGGAGACCTCGGACGGAATCGTCTCGGTGAAATAGCCGTACGGACTCAGGTCCTCGTAGTACGTCATGCCGCCCCTCCGCGGGCTCCGCGCCGCGCGCGGTACCGGTGCAACCGCGGGAAAGCGTCCAGCACGCGGACCGCCCGGTCAATCACCCGTCCGCCCGGCGCGTCCCGCCCGTCGGACCTCAAGGGGCGCATCGGCAGCGGGAACGGGCCGGGCAAGGCGCTCGCAAGGGGTCGCGAGGAGGACCCGAAAGAGATCACGGGCGGACGGATGTCCCGGCCCTCCGCGGCTCAGCCGGTGATCCTGCGCGCGTCCGGCGCGCCCGCCTCCGCGCCCGGAGTTCCGGCGGCGGCGTGCACCGTGGGCCCGGCCGCGTCCGGGGCCTCCTCGCGCGGGGCGGGCAGGGTGCCCTTGCGGCGCAGCCAGTCGCCGAACAGCCCGTGCACCGCCCGCGCGCCCACCAGCCGCTCGTCGGGGCCCGGCCCCTCCAGCTCGTAGGGATGCAGCAGGAACGCGCGGCTCTGGTCGCCGCCCAGCCCGCCGTGCGAGCCCACCTGCTCCTCGAACGCGTGCACCGCGCGCGTCACCGGGTCGTAGGCGGAGTTGACCATGACGTCCGCCGCGTGCGGGAACCCGGCCGTGCGCCGTACGGCCGCGACCGCGTGCGGCCCGAACGGCGCCAGCGGGTCGGGACCGGTGACACGGCCGCTGTCCAGCTCGTGCTCCCCGCCTCCCGGACCCAGCACCAGCGGCCCGCGTGCGGCGTCCTGGACCAGCAGGAAGCCGATGCCCGGATGCTCGGCGAGGGTCCTCAGCAGCGCCGGATGGCGGGCCTCGATCCGGGCCCGGTCCGCACGGCCGGGCAGATCCGGGAAGGAGATCAGCCCGAGGTTGCCGGAAGCCAGCACGATCGGGTCCGTCGACGGCCCCGCGGTCGCGTGCTCCTCCTCGGTGTGCCGGCCCCCCTCCGGGCGGTTCAGCGCCGCGCGCGCCGCGGCACGCGCCTCGGCCCCGCTCACCGTGCGCCGGGCCCGGCGCCGCACCGGCAGCCCGCACCCGGCCCGGACCAGGTCCTTCAGAGTCAGGCCGTAGGCGCTCTCGAAAGTCTCCCCATGGCTCTGCCCATGGTCGGACAGCAGCACCAGCCGGTAGGGGCGGGGGGCGTACCGCGAGGCGTCCGCGATCATCCGCACGACCCGGTCCAGCCGCCGCAGCACGCGTATGGCGTCCCGGCTCCGCGGGCCCGAATGGTGGGCGACCTCGTCATAGGCGACCAGATCCGCATAGACGGCAGTGCGCCCCGCGAGCATGTCGCCGACCACCGCCGCCGCGGCGACATCGCGTTCGACAACCGTCGCGAAGGCCCGCAGGAACGGGTACAACCCGCCGCGCCGCACCCGCGGACGGTCGCCGCGCAGCCGGGCGGCAACGGACTCCCCGATCTCCCGCACCACCTCGGCCACGAAGGACGCGGCCGTGCGCACCGCGTTGGCCGGGTCGGAGAAGTACGCGAAGTAGCCGGTGCGCGAGCCGGTCTCCCCCACCCGGGCGGCCCGCGCCGCGACGGCGGCCGCGTCCCGCCCCAAGCCGCGGGAGACCCGGGCGGCCGCCGAGGCCGCGAGGGCACGGGCCATCGCCCGCCGGTCCGCGGAGAAGCGCCGCCGCCGGGTCGAGACCGACATCACGAGGGCGAGCTGCTCGGCTCCCCCGCTGAAAAGGTTGCCGCGGCTGGCGCCGTCCGGGGCGAGCAGACCGGGCCTGCCGGTGCGGGCGACCGCGCGCCGCTCCAGCTCGGCGGCACACGACGGCCGGTTGCAGACCATCACCTGCCCCGTCTCCTTCTCGTACCAGCGAAACGCCGGCACATCCGTGTCGGAACCGTGCAGGATCGCCAGCTGGCTCGCCCCGGTCTGGCTGCTCCAGTCCGTGATCCACGGCACGAGGCGATGAGTGCTGTCCAGCCACCGCGCCACGGTCTCCATCGCGGGCGGCCGCAACCGGCCGCCCCTGGTGGACGTCGGCCGCACCGCCTCGCGCAGCACGTCGTGCCCGACACCGTCCAGCTGCACGAAGACGAAGCCCGGTTCCTGCTCCGCCCGCGGCGCCCCGTCGCCCCCGCCCCGCGGCCGCCTGCGGCGCCCGGCCAGCCGGGCGAGCCGGCGCCCGTACGCCGCGTCGTCGCGCATCGCGAGGGCCGTACTGGTGCCCGAGGAAGCCGCCGACATCACGGCGGCGATCACAACGGCCGTGGCAGGACTGATGTCACCCTGCCAGTCCGGCGTGAAGCGGAAGGCGATCAGCAGCAAGGAGCCGTTGAGGAAGAACACCAGCAGCCCGAGCACGAAGGCCGGCACCAGCAGCACCGCACGCACCAGCACCGGCCAGACCAGGGCGCCCAGCAGACCGAACGCCCCCGCCGCGACAGCCGCGGTGATCGCGATCCGGGTCGGGCTGTCACCGCCCGGCGACTGGATGCGGAAATCCGGCAGGACCCCGGCGAGCGCGGCCATCGTCGCCGTCGACACCGCCCAGACCAGCAGCACGCGCGCAACCGTGTATCCGGCGGCCCGCCACCGATGCAGCACGGCCCACCTCACCTCACGTCCGAACGGCCTGCGACACCCCCAAGCCTGACACAACCCCTCCGGCGCATCGCGGGCGCGCCGGAGCATAGGCTCGGGGCGAGGCGAGGAGGCGGGCGTGGCGGTCGAGATCACCTGGTGGGGTCATGCGACGGTGACCGTACGGGACTCCGGGGTGCGGGTGCTCACCGATCCGCTCCTCGTCCCACGCCTCGCGCACCTGCGCAGACGGCGCGGGGCCGTGCCGCCGCCCGGGGCGGCGCTCGCGGACGTGGCGCTCGTCTCGCACCTGCACGCCGACCATCTGCACACCGGGTCCCTGGCCCGGCTCTCCCGCGGCACCCGGGTCCTGGTGCCGCGCGGCGCCTCCGCGGCCGTGCCCCGCCTGCGCAGGCTCGCAGTCGACCTGCGGCTGGACGTGACCGAGGTCGCCCCCGGCGACAAGGTACGGGTGGGCGAGCTCACCGTGCGCGCCGTGCCCGCGGCGCACGACGGCCGGCGGCTGCCCTACGGGCCGGAGCGCTCGCCCGCGCTCGGCTATGTGCTGGAGGGCGAGGAGCGCACCTACTTCGCCGGGGACACCGGGCTCTTCGACGCCATGGCCGAGGAGGTCGGGCCCTGCGACGCCGCCCTGCTGCCGGTCGGCGGCTGGGGACCGTTCCTCGGCGACGGCCACCTGAACCCGGCGCGCGCCGCCCAGGCCCTCGCCCGGCTGGCACCGCGCGCGGCGGTGCCCATCCACTACGGCACGTACTGGCCGATCGGCATGGACGCCGTACGCCCCCACGAATTCCACTCCCCCGGCGACGAGTTCGCCCGCCTCGCGGGGGACCTCGCGCCGGGAGTGGCCGTGCACCGGCTGGACCACGGGCAGAGCCTGCGGCTGGAGGCGGCCCGGTGAGCGGCCTGAACGGCCTCGTGACGCTGGCCCAGCAGACCTCCACGGAGTCGGCCCGGCAGGCCGTGGGCTACCCCTCGCTCTTCCTGCTCGTCGTCCTGGGCTCCCTCGTGCCCGTCGTGCCGACCGGAGCCCTGGTCAGCGGCGCCGCCGTCGTGGCCTTCCACCAGACGGCGCCGTTCTCCCTGGCGCTGGTCTTCGTCGTCGCCTCCGGCGCCGCCTTCCTCGGCGACATCGCCCTGTACTGGCTCGGCCACCGCGGCGTGCACTCCCGGGGCGGCTCCCGCTGGCTGCGGCGGCTCCAGGAGCGCGCCGACCCCGCACGCCTGGCCGACGCGCAGCGCCGGCTGGACGAGCACGGGGTCGCCGTCCTCGTCCTGTCCCGGCTGATCCCGGCGGGGCGCATCCCCGTCATGCTGGCCTGCCTCCTCGCGGAGATGCCCCCGCGCCGCTTCGCCCGCGGCGACATCCCCGCGTGCCTGGCCTGGGCGGCCGCGTACCAGCTCATCGGCATCCTGGGCGGCTCGCTCTTCCCCGAACCCTGGCAGGGCGTCGTCGTCGCCGTCGCCCTCACCTTCGCCGTGGCCTCCGCCCCCCAGATCTGGCGCCGCCTGCGCCCCCACCCCGACACCGCCGACCCCCACGACGCGTCGGCGCACTGACGGCGCCCGTGCGCGGTGCGCTGCGGCGCTGCGCGTCGTCGCCACCGCGGAGCAGCCGGTGTCGTTACGCGGCCGCAGGGCCGCGAGGTCGTCGCCGAAGCGGTGCTCACGGCGCCCCAGGTCCGGCGCCGACTGCGCCCCCGCGTGAGCGGGCCATGCCGCGCACCACGGCGGCGCCCGGAGCAGCCGGACGAATTTCTCGACCCTCGCATTACTTTTTGTGGCCGGATCGCACGCCAGAGAATTCGCGACCGGTCAGAGGGTGAAGGTGGGGCCGTCCGGCGAACGGCCGGCCGGGCCTTGCCCGCCTGTTCGGCTCCCTCGGCCCGCTCCGCCGGGTGGCCGCCGTCGGCGATACGGACGCACGGCGCCGCGGGGCTGTCGCGCCCCCGGATCAGCGGGCCGTCCCGCCCAGCGCGGTGAGGACCGACGCGAGAGCGGCGAGACGGGCGGCGACGTGCGGGAGCGCCACCGGTGAGGGGGAATCCAGGGCGGCACGGCGCTGCGCGTCGTCACCGCCATGGAGGGGGCCGGTGTCGATGCGGACGCGCAGCGCCGCGGGGTCGTCGCCGAAGCGGTGGCCGCCGGGGGCGGGGTGGCCGAGGCGTTCGGTGAGGACGGCTTCGAGGCCGGCCGCGTCGGTGACGCCGGCCGCGGCGAGTCCGGAACGCAGCGGGCCGAAGTCGGCGTACAGGTGGAAGCCCGCCTCCGGGGGGCGGGACAGGGCCCCGGCCCCGGCCACCACGTCGTAGGCGGCCCGCGCCACGGCGGCGTGCAGACGGTTGGCCGCGGCCAGGTGCGCGCGGACGGCGGCGGGCTCGGACAGGGCGTGGGAGGCCGCTTCCGCGACCGGTCCCGGCAGCAGGGCGCCCAGTTCGGCGCAGTGCCGCAGGACCGCGGTGCGCAGGCTCATGCCCCGCTCCGTGGCGGGGAAGCGGAGAACGGCCGCGGGCCAGCCCGGCGGGGCGAGGGCGGCGCCGAGGTCGCTGAGGACGACCGTCCGCGCGGGCAGCATCTCGGCCGGGGAGAGCAGCGTCGTCCCGTGCGGCCGGTGCACGGTGTCGCCGTACGTCTCGTCGGAGACGAGCAGCAGGCCGGCCTCCTCCGCCGCTTCGCACACCTCGTGCAGCAGTTCGGGCGGGGTCACCGTGCCGCTGGGGTCGTCGGCGGCCGCCAGGACCACGACGCGCGGGTCCGCGCCGTCCTCGCGGGCCCGGCGCACGGCCTCCAGGAGCGCGAAGGGGTCGGGGGCGCCGCCGCCGACCGACGGGGTCGGCACAGCCACCGGGGTGCGGCCGAGCAGCCGGACCGGCGGCGCGTGCCAGGCGGCGGACGGCCGGGCGACCACGACGTCCCCGCCGATCGCCGCCAGCAGGGCCAGCAGCAGCGGCTCCGCGCCCGGCCCGGCGGCGGTCTGCGCGGCGTCGGTCGGCAGTCCCCGGCGGTCCCAGTGGCCCGCCGCGGCGGCGCGTACCTCGGCACCGCCGCCCGGCGGCCCGGCGGCGGCGCGGCCCGGCAGCCCCGCGGCGATGCGCTCGGCCCAGTACGCCGGGACCGGCAGCCCCGGGTCGGGGCGTGCGACGGCGTACGGCACGGCGCGGCCGGCCGGGGCGGGCGGGGACGTCCGCTGCATCCGTACCTCCGGTGGTGGGGTCGGGCCTTCCGCCAGCCTCGCACGCGGTGCCGGCCTCGCGCGCCCCCGGCGCGCGAATCGCAGGGCGTATCCCCGGCCGCCCGGGGCAACCGGATTCCAGGAGGTGTTCCGATGGTCCCGCTTCTGCTCGTCCTGCTCCTCGCCCTGGTGCTCTTCGGGGCGGGTTTCGCCGTCAAGGTGCTCTGGTGGGTCGCCCTGGTCGTGCTGGTGCTGTGGCTGCTCGGGTTCGTGGCCCGCGGCGGTTCCGGCGGCTCGCGCTGGTACCGGTGGTGAGGGAACGAACGCGGGGCGTGCGGCGGCTGTTCGGCCGCCGCACGCCCCGGCTCCCGGTGCCCCGGCGACGGCTACTGCGCGGACGTGGGCTGGGCCGGCATCTGCAGGATCCGGGCCCGTGCCCCGGCACGGGTGCGGCCGGGGGCGACCATCCGCTGCGGGTGGCGGCGCAGGAACTCCCCTTCGAGCGCCACCATGCGCGAGTTGTGGGCGTCCAGGGCCGACGAGGATCCGTACAGCAGCGTCTCGTGCCGGGTGCGGTGGACCGACTCCAGCTCGTGCACCAACTGCCGTTCGTCCAGCTCTGCGGGGTCGACCCCGCCGCGGTAAGGGCTCATGGGCCGCGCACCTTCCTTTCGCTGCCGGTGGCCTCGCACGTTTGGTACCCAGGAAGACCCGATTCATCCGCTTCGTACCGTATTCAGCGGGCATTCAACGCCGCGAACGGGTAGACGAGGAAGTACCCGGCCCCCGAGGAAAGGAGCCATCGTGCAACGAGGAAGCGACCGCCTGAGCGTCCACCGGGACGACGAGATGAAGCACGAACTGCGCGGACTGCTGCGCTCCGGGCACCCGACCCGCGCCGAGGAGTGGCACGACCCCGAGCCCGCCGCCGACGACGACCTCGCGGTGGTCAACGGCCCGGTCCTGTCCGGCGCCACCGACGGCCCGTCGCTGCGGTTCGAACTGGCCCGCCACCTGACCCGCAAGACCTTCCCGGCACGCCGCGGCGACCTGCTGCGGACGCTGCGCGACCACCACGCGCCCGACCCGCTCACCGACCTGGTGGACGGCCTGCCGGGCGACAACCGGCGGTACTCCAACGTCCAGGACGTCGTAAGGACGCTGGGGATGGGCCCGCAGGCCTGACCCCGGACACACCCCGGCAGTGGAACCGATCAGGAGGGAGTCGATGTGCGCCCGAAGCTGAGCGCATGGGACAGGGAGCTGTTCCTGCGCGTCGCGACACGGGAGTGGCCGGCCGCCGAGCGCGTGCTGCCCCGGCTGAGCCGCGCCGCCAACCACGGCGCGCTGTGGTTCGGCGTGGCCGCCGGCATCGCGGCGGTGGGCGGCCGCCCGGGACGGCGGGCCGCGCTGCGCGGCGTGGGGTCGCTCGCCCTCGCCTCGGCGGTGGTCAACACCGTCGGCAAGGGCGCGGTGCGCCGCGCCCGCCCGGTGCTGGACTCCGTCCCGGTGATCCGGCGCCTGTCCCGGCAGCCGGGCAGCACGTCCTTCCCCTCCGGTCACGCGGCGTCCGCGGTCGCCTTCGCGGCGGGGGTGGCCGTCGAGTCGCCCCGCTGGGGGGCGGTCGTGGCACCGCTCGCCTGGTCGGTGGCGTTCTCCCGGGTCTACACGGGCGTCCACTACCCCAGCGACGTGCTCGCCGGTATGACGCTCGGCGCCGGCGCGGCGCTGGCCGTGCGCGGTCTGGTGCCGACCGGCCGGGACCTCGCCGTACCGCCCACGCCGCAGGCCGATGCGCCCGCCCTCCCGGGCGGGCGCGGACTGTACGCGGTGGTCAACGAGGTCTCCGGACCGCCGCCGCTGCTCGGGATGCCCGCGGACCGGCTGCGGGCCGCGCTGCCGGAGGCCGTGGTCGAGGAGTGCTCCGAGGACGACGACCTCGCGGAGATGCTGGAGAAGGCCGCCCGCCAGGCCGCCGAGGCCGGCGGCGCGCTCGGCGTGCACGGCGGCGACGGCAGCGTCCGCCTCGCGGCGGAGATCGCCCTGCGGCACAGGGTGCCGCTGATGGTCTCCCCCGGCGGCACGTACAACCACTTCGCGATGGACCTGGCCATCGAGTCGATCGACGACGCGGCCCGCGCGGTCGAGGCGGGCACCGCCATCTCCGCCGACGTCGCCCGCATCACGCCGCTGGACGGCGACAGCGGCGGCGGCGCCGACCGGCCGTCGCTGTTCCTCAACACGTTCAGCATCGGGGTCTACCCCGACCTCGTCCGCTACCGCGAGCGCTGGTCCCGCCGTGTCGGGAGCTGGCCGGCCGGCATACTCGCCGCGATCCACGTGCTGCGCACCTCCAGCCCGCTCGACGTCGACATCAACGGCCGCCGCCACTCGGTGTGGATGCTCTTCGCCGGCAACGGCGCGTACCGCAGTCTCGGGCCGGCCCCCGTCCGCCGCCGCAACCTGGCCGACGGGCAGCTCGACGTCCGCATCGTGCCCGGCAGCCCCTACGCCAGGACCCGGCTGCTCGCCGCCGCCGTCACCGGCTCGACCACGGCCCTGCTGCGGCGGGTGCGCCTGGGCGGCATCGGCCCGGGGACCCGGTTCGCCGCGGACGGCGAAGTGGCCCCCGCCCCGGGCGGACTGGTCGTCGACAAGGTCAATGAGGCGTTGACGGTCTACCGCCCGATGTGACGGAGCCTCGACGCGGTGTCGCCCCCGCCCGGCCACGGCCGGACGGGGGCGACGCCATGCCTCGGGGCCGCGCCGAACGCCTCAACCCGACAGACCCGCCAGGGCCCTGACGCCTTCGCCCTTGATGGTGAGGGTGTCCGGAGAGCCCGCGTCGATGGAGAGCGTGAGTTCGTCCGAGGGCCAGCCGCTGCTCAGCGCGGACAAAGGCAGTATCCGGTAGCCCCTGGCGTCGGGCAGGGCGTGGGCGAGACGCACCTCCGAGGTGAAGACCGGCACGAGCTTCGTACCGTCCTCCTGCTCGAACACGGGCAGGCTGATCGTCTGCTGCTCCGCGTCGCCGCCGCCCGCGGCCTCCTCCGGCGGCCCGGGGACCGGGAGCAGCACGTCACTGGCCGCGAGGGTGCTGAGCGCGGAGGCGTTGTCACCGCCCGTGGCGATCTCGTGCAGGGCGCGCTGTGCCGGCGGCTGGGCGCCGTTGGGGGCGCTGAAGTCGGTCATGGCCGTTCCCTTCTCATGCGTGCGCTGTGTGAAGTGACTCGGGGGCTGCGCCTGCCCAGCGACGGGGCGGACATGCGTGCCGCTCACTCGAATTCGGTGCCGCCCTTGCGGGTGAGGTAGGCGTCGCTCACGACCTTGGCGATGGCACGGCCGCCGAGCACGGGGCTGTGACGGTCAGGGGCCGCACGCACGACGACGCCTTCCCGCAGGTGGAGGCCGCGTCCGGACACGGTCTCCGTGCCCCGCGCCAGCTCCAGCGCGAGGCCGAGCTCGAAGGGGCCCGCATGGAGCCGGGGCACCAGGGGCAGCGTGCCGTCGGGCAGCAGGTCGGCCGGGTCCAGCCAGCGCACGGTGCCGTCGATCTCGGCGGCGACGTCGAAGGCGGCGTAGCCGGGGACGGCGCGCCGCCCGTCGGCGCCGTAGCCGAGATCCTGGACGCCGGAGCCGTAGACCTCGCCGAAGAGCCCGACCCGCGTGGCCCCCAGCCGGGCGGCCAGCGCCGCTGCGGCGGCGGGCAGGCCGTGGCCGTGCGCGGCGCGCCAGTACAGGTTGTGCGGGGACTCCTTGAGGGCCAGCCGCTGGGCGCCGAGACCTTTGGAGGTGACCAGCACCTGCCCGGTCGCCGCCAGGAACGTCAGGGCGCAGGCGGTGCCGTGCAGCTTCTCCGTGATCACGACCGGCTCGCCGGGGGCGAAGACGCCGGGGTAGCGCTTGAGGTTCTCGATGTCGACCCACGGCAGCAGGTCCGGTGCCGACTCCACGTCGCCACTCATCGACACCGGGATCGGCGGGACCCATTTGGTGATGCCGAGCACCCTGGCGAAGTCGGCGTCGTCCGAGGCGGCGCGGGCCAGGTCCGTGCCGTCGAGCGCGGCCGGGCGGCACACGATGCCCTGGGAGAGTTCGCCACGCAGCCGGACCGCCTTGACACGGTTGGCGGCGGCGCCGGCGAGCCTTCCCGTCAGGCCGAGTTCGGCGATCAGGGCGTCCGGCAGCACGGACTGCTCGGGGATGTAGAGCGCGAAGTCCCCTGTCCGGTACACGCCCTTGGCCACGACCGCCCGGTAGAGGCCGACCTGGGCGAGCTCCAGGGCGTCCGCGTTCGGGTGGTCGTGGACCGTGAGCCGTTCGGCGGTGACCCGCAGTGTCGACACGTTCTTCCCCCTCCGTGGTGGTGATCGGGAGTCACCACTGTGGGACGTGCCGTGCGCCGCAGGCCAACGGTTTTCAGGGGGCCATGCGGAAGTCGTAACTCTCGGGCAGCGGTTCGGCGCCGCCGGTGAGGGACTGCCAGGTCAGGTGCAGGGAGTCCTCGCCCTCCCGCAGGTCGTCCACGGTGAAGCCGGCGTCGAAGACGGCGCGGGCGCCCGCGATGTCACCCTGGGCGGCCAGGACTTGGGCGTGCAGGAGGCGGAACCGGCCGCGGGCGAGGACGTCGTCGGGGAGGGCGCCGAGGACGGCGGCCGCGTCGCCGGGACGTCCGGCCTCGAGGAGCGCGGGGACCGCCTCGCGGGCGAGGGCGGCGCGGACACCCTCCGGGCAGGTGCCCGCGGCCTGGGCGCGGACGGCGGCGAGGTAACGCTCCGCGGCGCGCGCCTGGTTGCCGTCGGCCCGGTCGGCGGCGGCGAGGCAGTGCAGCGGCAGCCACGAGCCGGTGCGGGCGGCGGAGCGCTCCCAGCTGCGGACGGCCTGGGCGCGATCGCCGGCGTCCCACTGGGCCAGGCCGAGATGGTGGTCCAGGTACCACTCGTTGCCGTCGTACGTGCCCGCGGTCTCCAGGAGTTCGCGCCATTCCGGCGAGACGAGCGCGGGGCCCGGGAGCGCGTCGTCGCCGGGGGCCTTGGGGAAGACGCCCGCGAGGAGCAGTTCCAGCCACGGCTTCTGCTGCTCGCCCATGGTGCCCGGGTCGAAGGGCGTGCCGGGCAGGTCGTACCGGCCGCGCAGGACCTCCAGGGCGCCCCAGCCGGAGCCGGTGGCGAGGATGTCCTCCGGGGCTCCGGGATCGGGGGCGGCGTCGGCGGCCGGGAGCCACGCCTCGTACGCGGCGTGCACCCGCTCGCGCGGGAGGACCGCCTCCAGATGGGCCTCGACGGTGTCCGTTCCGGCGTCGGGCGCGGTGTCGAGGGGTCCGTAGGCCTCCAGCCAGGAGACGGCGCCGCCCGCGATGAGCGGCAGGTGCTCCAGTTGGGTGGGGGCGAGGCCCGCCTGGATCTCCAGGTAGCCGTCGGCCCTGGCTTCCCCGGTGTCCCCGGCGAGCCAGCGCTGCCAGCGGCGCCCGCCGCGGCCGCGGCCCCAGACGAAGAGCTTGCGGCCGCACAAGGTGTCGGTGGAGGTCTGGATCAGGCCGCGTCCGTCGGCGCCGAGCGCGGCGATCCAGGGCCGGGCGCCGTCGGCCAGGTCGTAGAACCAGTCGGCCGGGTGCTCGGAGGCGATGGGCTCGTCGGGAACGGGTACCCGGTGCAGTGTCCGGTTGGAACCGAAGTGCCAGGCGTGGCCGGCGGGGGCGAGGACACGCGTGCCGGGTGTCTCGGGCACGGCGGTGTTGGACCACCAGTAGAGGGGAACGGTCCGGTGGTGAGGATTGCGGACACGGACGCCGGCATAGAGGAAGTCGGAGCCGTCGGGAAGCCACAGGTCGACCTGGTACGGCAGGTCGCGCAGCCGTTCCCACTCCCAAAGGCGCAGCATCTCGCCGCCGTCGGGCGCGGTCACGCGGGCGGCGTGCATCGGGGCGCAGGTCATCGTGGTGTGGCCGGTGGCACCCGGGTTCCATTCGACGCCGCCGGAGAACCAGGCCCCGGCGAGCCCGAAGTCGGCGAACTGCAGGACGGGGTTGGCGTGCAGCAGTTCCCTGCCGGTCGGCTTGTGGTGCAGCGAGTACAGGCGGCCGCCGAACCCGGGCAGGACGGTGGCGCGCAGGCGGTCGTTCTCGATGACGAGGGTGTCCAGGGCGGTGGGTGTGCGCTCGCGGGTGTAGCCGTCCAGCCGCGGTACGGGCAGCAGCGTGCGCAGGTGCCCGTAGGCGAGACGGCGGGCCATCGCGGGCGGGAGCGCGGTGCTCTCGGCCTCGTCGAACGCTTCCGGCGCGTGCAGTTCGCGCGGGGCGAGCAGGGCGGGCAGCGGGTTCTCCGGGCCGAGCGGGGCTGCGGGGAGGGTGAGGGTGCTGCGTCGCACGGTGGTGGCCAAGAGGCTCCCTCTCTTCGGCGCCAAGGGGCAGGTGAGGACATGGAACCCCGGATCGGGCCGCGCCGACAGGGGTTTGGTCCCGGTGCGACAGGCCTCACGGCGACTTCAGGTTGAGGGGAGCGTGACTTTAAATGACCTTTGCCGTCGGAGACGTCCAGGAGGGTTTGCCGGTCATGCTGTCCGCGTTGTGGAGCCCGCCGTCCGGCGCGTCGCTGCGCGCGCCGCGCTTCCCCCGGCCCGCACCGGTGGAGCGCGCCCGCAGCGCGCGGATCGCGGCACTGGCCGAACGTCCGGAGCGGGAGCGGGACTTCTGGCGGGCCGTGGAGGCGGAGGGAACGCCGCTGGTGGAGGCCGTCGCCGGTGACCCGGGGCATGCCGCCGTCACCTTCCTGTGGCGGGGCACCGCCGCGACACGCACGGTGCTCGTGCTGCCCAACCAGGTGGCGGACCCGGAGGACCTGGCGGGCAACCTCATGTCCCGCGTCCCGGGAACGGACGTGTGGCACTGGACGATACGGATGCGGGCCGACTGGCGGGCCACGTACGCGCTGTGCGTTGACGACGCCGACTCCGACGGCAGCGGCGGGAGCGCTGAGGGCGACGAGGGCACCGGGGACGGCCCGGAGGGCTGCTCCGCGCCCGGGGCGAGACAGGCGTACCTGCGCAGGCTGCGCCGGCATCCCCGGCGCGATCCCCTCAACCGCACGGTCTTCCCGAGCCGTTGGGGCGCCGAACCGCTCTCCGTCGTGGCGCTCCCCGCGGCCCCCGTCCCGCTCGGCGGCGACCGGGCCCACCCCGCTGCCAGGGCGGGCGAGCTGTCCGTGCACACGCTGCGCAGCGGGCACCTGCACAACTGGCGGCGGGTGTGGGCGTACGCGCCCGCCGGCCACGAGGACCTGACCGGGCTGCCGGTCGTGGTCCTGCTCGACGGCGACGTGTGGCAGCAACTGGGCATCTCCCAGCTGCTCGACGGACTCGTCCACGCGGGCCGGCTGCCGCCGCTGATCGCCCTCCTGCCGGACGCGCTCGACAGCGACACCCGGCGCCGCGAACTCGCCTGCGACGAGCGCTTCGTGGCCTTCCTGACGCATGAACTGCTGCCCTGGGCGGCCCGTCGCTGGCCCGTCTCCGGCGACCCGTCCAGGACCGTCGTCGCGGGCCAGGGGCTCGGCGGTCTGGCCGCGGCCTATGCCGCGCTGCGGCGGCCGGAGCGCTTCGGCAACGTCCTGGCCCAGTCGGGCGCGTTCTGGTGGCCGGCGGCCCGCCGCGAGGGGGCGTGCCCGGAGGAATGGCTCACCGGGCGCGTCCGGGCGCTGGCCCGCAGGCCCGTCCGCTTCCACCTGTCGGCCGGCCTCCAGGAGTGGGGCGTCCCGGCCGCCGGGCACCGGCTGCGCGACGCCCTGAGCGCCAAGGGCTACGAGGTCGCCCACCACGAGTACAACGGCGGCCACGACTACCTCTGCTGGCGCGACGACCTCGCCCAGGGGCTCGTCGGCCTGCTGCGCGGCCCCTTCCCCGGCGCGGTCCCCGGCGGCGGGCCGCGCGGGCTGGTCGTCGGCGGCGGCTGAGGGCTCGCACACCGTCCGCGCGCCGCGTCCGGCGGGGAAAACGGGTTGCCCGGCGGGCGCGCGGACCGGAGACTGCCCGGGTGCTGATCCGACGGGAGACCTCAGACGACCTGGCCGCCGTGCACGCCGTCACGGCGGCCGCCTTCGCGAAACAGGGGGCGGAACCGGGCACGGAGGTGCCGGTGGAGGCCACGCTGGTGGCCGAGTTGCGGGAGTCGGGGGCGTGGCTGCCCCCGTTGTCGCTGGTGGCGACGGACGACGAGGGCGGCGTCGTCGGGCATGTCCTGTGCACGCGCGGTCATGTGGACGAGGTTCCCGTGGCGGCGCTCGGCCCGCTGAGCGTGGCGCCGGGGCACCAGCGGCGCGGGGTCGGGCTCGCCCTGGTCCACAGCGTGCTGGGCGCGGCGGACGCGCTCGGGGAGCCGCTGGTGGCCCTGCTGGGCAGCCCCGCGTACTACGGCCGCTTCGGCTTCCGGGCCAGCACGGACTACCGGATCCTGCCGCCGGTTCCGGCCTGGGGCCCCTACTTCCAGGTGCGGCCGCTGGCCGCGTACACACCGTCGGTCAGCGGGGCGTTCCGCTACGCGGAGCCGTTCGACCGCGTCTGAGCAGGTACGTACGTATTGACGCCTGAAAATCATGAAATCGGGGCATTTGCCGCTAGTGCTCCACGGCGAACGGTACTAACCTGGAGAAGGCCTACGGGGCGAGCGAGGGAGTTCGGTAGCACCGGCGGCGGACAGGGAAGGTCCCACTTCCCCCGCGACCGGGTTCAACGGCCGGGCTGAGAGGCTTGAAGGTCAGGGAAGAGGCAAGGACCGGAGAGCGACCCCTAGCACCTGATCCGGACCATGCCGGCGAAGGGAGTCCCACCTCGTAGGTCGTCGACGAAGCCCGCGCACGCCGCGCGGGCTCCGCCGTGTCCGGGCGGGTCCGGGCCCCGGCAGTCCGCCGGTCCGCCGCCCTTCCGTCACAGGGCGCTGCCGGCTCGCCAGTCGTCCCAGTCGGCGTTCCAGGCGCCGTAGCCGTTGTTCAGCTGCACGGTGTCCGTGGAGTGCACGACGGTGACCGGGTCCCCGATACCGACCTGCTCGTAGAACCACTTGGCGTCGGCGGTGCTCATGCCGACGCAGCCGTGGCTGCCGTTGACCTTCCCGAACTTGCCGTCGTTCCAGGGGGCGGCGTGCGTGAAGGTGCCCGAGGTGGTCAGGCGGACGTCCCACTTGACGTCCTTGAGGTTGTAGGCCTCGGGGCCGAAGATGCGGACGGTACGGGAGTTCATGGTGATGCCGGGGGTCTTCTCCAGGACGACCATCGTGCCGTTCCAGGTCTCGTAACCGGGCTTGCCGGCCGAGACCGGCAGCGTCCGCACGACCTTGCCGTCGCGGCTGAGGGTGAGGGTCTTGCGGGAGGTGTCGACGGTGGTGGTGACGGCGTGCCCGATCCGGAAGTGCACCACGCGGTTCTGGGTGCCGTAGACCCCGCCGCCCGCGTCGACGCCGTCGAGGTTCATCCGCAGGGTCACCTCGGTGCCGGCCTTCCAGAAGGCGCGGGGCCGCCAGTCGACGCGGTCGCGTCCGCTCCAGTCCTTCATCCAGCTCCACGAGCCGTCGACGGCGGGCGACGCGGTGACGGCGAGCTTCCGCTCGACGGCCGCGCGGTCGCGGATGGGCCGGTTGAAGACGATGGAGACGGGCATGCCGACGCCCACGGTGGTGCCCTTGTCGGGGTGGTACTCCCCCACGAAAGTGCGGTCGGCCTCGGCGGTGGTGAAGCGCACGTGCTGGGTGAGCGCCTTGCCGTCGTCACCGGTGGCGCGGGCGACGACGTCATAGGTGACGCCCGGCGCGAGGTGCCCCGTGGACGTCCAGCCGTCCTTGCCGGAGGCGAGGGCGCCGGACAGCGCCCCGGGGCCGGGGGCGGTGACGCGGACGGAGTCCAGCCGGCCCGAGGTGACGCGGACGGTCACCTTGCGGTCGACGGGAACGGGTTGCCCGCCGGAAGCGGGCGTGACGGTGATCGCCGGACGGGCGGCCGCGCCCTTGCTGCCCCCGGCGTCACCGGAGCCGCTGCACGCGGAGAGCGACACGGCGACGGACAGTGCGAGGACCGCGGCGGACGCGCGCGGTATCCGGTCGGAATGCATGGGTCGGATCCTCCCCGGTCGAGTCGTATTCCTCCTTCTGCCCGGGAGGGCGCCGTTCCATCGCCCGTCGTACGAACGCACCCGCGACGACGGCCAGGGCCGCGGTCCCGTAGCAGACCGCCTGCTGCGCGGGGCCCCCGGCGAGATAGAGCACGGCACCCGCGGCGGCGACCGACAGCCATTCCCACCGGCCGTCGAGGGCCACCAGGGCGACCACCAGCAGCGCGTACCAGGAGTAGGAGGGCGAGGTGACGAGCAGCGCGGTGCCCGTCACCAGCAGCGCTCCGCTCCAGGGGCGCCGGGGGTCGCCGCGGCGCAGCACGTACAGGGCCGCGAGCCCGACCACGGCCGCGGCGGCGAGCCCCGCGGCGGTGTCGGGCAGGACGAGGCGCAGCAGCGCGAAACGCCGTACGTGCGCCGAGTCGTAGCCCTCCTCCTGGAGGTAGCCGGGCAGGTAGCCGAGGACGCCGGCACCGGAGGCCAGGACGTACGGGAGGTAGGCGAGGGCGACGACGAGCACGGCGGGCAGCAGCAGCCGGGCCGCCTCGCGCGGCCCGCGGCCCCGGGAGAGCACCCCCGACAGCGCACCCGGCAGGGCGAGGACGGGCAGCAGTTTGACGGCGACGGCGGCGCCCAGGAGTGCGCCGCGCCTGGCTCCGCCGGCACCGAGGGCGAGGACGAGCAGCAGCACGCCGAGGGTGTCCACATGGGCGTTGTTGACGGCCTCGACCGGCACGAGCGGGCACCAGGCCCACAGCGCGGCATGCCGCGGGTCGCCGCCTCGTCTGCGCAGCACGAGGAGCAGGGCGAGGGTGGTGCCCGTGGCCAGGAGCGCGCCGCCGGTCTGCACGGCCTTGTGGCGCGCGCCGTCCGGGGAGAGGGCGTGCACGGCGAGGAACCAGCCCTCGGCGACCGGCGGGTAGATAGTGTGCACGGCGGGGCGGTTGATCAGCGTGCAGCCACCGCCCGGGAGCGGGTGCTCGTCCCAGGCACGGCAGGCGCCGTCCTCGGGGAAGAGCCACGGGTCGCGCAGCGCGCCGAGTTCGGGCGCCGAAGGGGCGTACGCGTACGGGGAGATGCCCGCCGCCTGCACACGGCCGTCCCAGACGTAGCGGTACATGTCGTCGCTGGTGCCCGGCGGCCCGGCGAGCCCCGCCAGCGCGAGCGCCGCGCCGCCCGCGGCGACCAGCACCACGGCGCGGCGCACCGGCACCTTGCGCACGGCCACGGCCGCCGCGGCGAACAGCGCCCAGGCGACGGCCTGGCGCAGCAGCGTGCGGCCGGGCGTGTCGTGCTGGACGGCCGTGGCGACGGCCGCCGTGAGGGCGGCGAGCAGGACGGCGGTGGCGGCAGTGACAGCGGTGGCAGCGCGGGTACCCACGGACCCACCGTCGCAGGTCACGGCGGTGCGGGCGATCACGCGCGGCCGTCCGTCCGTATTCCGTAAGGAGTCGAAGGCCCTTCCGCGGGGGTCCCGGGCGGTGTGATGGGACGCATGAGACGCCTTCGCCTTCGCCTTCCCCCGGGGCTCCCCCTGCCCAAGACCCCGCCGTCCCCGGTGTTCACGGGGCGGCTGCACGACCCGCGGACGGCGACGGTGGTCGGCCGCGCCCTGGGGGCGGCGATCACCGTCTGCTTCGTCACCGGGCTGGTGAGCCACTGGCTCCAGCAACCGCCGTCGTGGGCGGCCGACGCCCTGCCCAGCCGTCCCGTGTGGGGCTACCGGCTGACCCAGGGACTGCACGTGGCGAGCGGGATCGCCGCCCTTCCGCTGCTCCTCGCCAAGCTGTGGACGGTCTACCCGCGGCTGTTCGCCCGGCCCGCGGTGCGCTCGTTCGCGCACGCGCTGGAACGGCTGTCGGTCGGCGTGCTGGTCGGCAGCGTGCTGCTGCAACTGGTGACGGGGCTGCTCAACACCGTGCAGTGGTACCCCTGGCCGTGGAACTTCCGCCCCGCGCACTGGGCCCTGGCCTGGGTCGCCGTCGGCGCGCTGCTGCTGCACCTGGCGGTGAAGGCACCGGTCGTCGCCGCGCACTGGACGCGGCGGTCGTCCGGCACGCGGGAACTGCCCGCGGACGACGGCCCCGACCGGCGGTCCTTCGTCACGGCCGTGGCGGTCGCCACGGGCGCGGTGACCCTGACGACCGTCGGCCAGTCCCTGACCCCGCTCGGCCGCGCCGCCCTCTTCGCCCCGCGCAGCCCCGGACACGGCCCGCAGGGACTGCCGGTGAACCGCACCGCGGCGGCGGCCGGCATCACCCGGGAGCTGACGGCCGGCTGGCGGCTCCAGGTGGCGGGCCCGCGGCCGTACGAGCTGAGCCTCGCCGAACTGCGGGCGCTGGCACGGCACTCGGCCGTTCTCCCGATCGCATGCGTCGAGGGCTGGAGCCGGAACGCGCACTGGACCGGCGCCCGGGTACGCGACCTGCTGGACCGCGCCGGCGCCCCGCCGGACGCGCGCCTGCGCGTCGTCTCCCTGGAGCGCGACGGCGCCTACGCGGTGACCGAGATGGGCGCCTCCTACGCCCGCGACCCCCTGACGCTGCTGGCGGTCGCCCTCAACGGCGCCCCCCTGTCCCCCGACCACGGCCATCCGGCTCGGATCATCGCCCCGAACCGGCCCGGCGTGCTGCAGACCAAGTGGGTCGCCCGGCTGGAGGTGTTGCTGCCGTGACCCCGTCACGACTGCTGCGCGGTGCGCTGGGCGCCGCCGGCGTGGCGGCGATGGCGCTCGGCGCCGTACTGCTGCTGACGGATCGCCAGGTCGGTTCCCCGGCGGGCGTGCTGAGCTGGCTGGCGGCCGCGGTCCTCCTGCACGACGGTGTGCTCGTCCCCTTCGTCCTCGCCGTCGGCGCGCTCCTCCCGCCGCGTGCGCGCAGGCCGTTGCGGGCCGCGCTGATCACCGCCGGCTGCCTCACGGCGGTGGCGCTCCCGGTGATGCTGAGGCAGGGGCAGGGGGCGAACCCGTCGGTGCTGCCGCTGGACTACGTGCGCAACTGGGGCCTGGCGATGGGCGGGGTGGCGGTCGTGACGGCGGGCCGGTTGCTGCTGGGGCGGCTGCGCCGCCGCCGTGAGCGGGCCGGCCGCAGATCCCGGAATGTGACGACATGACCGCGGTACGTCACCATCACGTATCAGCCGCGTACGGCCCGAAACCGCCCCCGCCGCCGGCCGCGTGTTCCGAGCCGAACGCCGGGCGGCGAGCCGGGCGGCCGAACCACAGGGGGACGTCATGGAGCACACGAAGACGCGCGGCACGGCGGTGGCCGCGGTGCTGGCCTGCGCGGCGGCGGTACTGCTGACCGGTTGCCGGGGGGACGACGGCACGGTGGCTCCGCCCGCTCCGACGAGCTCGGCATCGGCGGCGTCGCCGGTGTCCTCGGCCTCACCCGTGCCCTCGGCATCCCCGACCCCGTCGGCATCCGCGGCCTCCCCGGCCTCCCCGACCTCCGCCGCGCCGGCGGAATCCCCGTGCGGGGACACGGCCTTGGAGGCGGGCCCGGCACGCCAGGCGGCTCAGCGCCCGCAGGGAACGGGCACGGGGGCGGCGATCGTGGGCTTCACGAACACCTCCGGATCCGCCTGCACGGTCCAGGGATTCCCCACGGTCGCCGGAGCGGCCAACGGCTCACCGGAGCTCAACGTGCCGCTGACGGTCGAGAACAGCGGCACCTCCGCGCCGGTCACGGTCGCGCCCGGCGGCCGGGTGTGGGTGAAACTGACCTTCCACCAGGTCCAGGGCGAGGGGGACGGCTACTGCGCGTCGGGCGAGGCTCCCGTGCAGTACCCGACGATGGTGCTGGGCCTCCCGGGCGCTGCGGGCCGCCACCAGGTCGCCCTGGACGACGGCGTGTTCGCCGAGTGCGACGGTGTCGTCACGGTCACCGCGCTGTCGGCGGCGCAGCCCTCCTGACGCGACGTCCCGCCCGCGCGCGGGCCCCGGGGCTCAGCGCGTCAGCTCCATGAAGAATCGCCCGCCCACCGCCCACTCCCCCGCCGTGGTCCAGCCGGCGGCCTCCGCCGTCCGGCGCAGCGCCGCCGTGCCGAGCCGGGCCCAGGGGAAGTCGCCGCCGTGGCGGCCGCCGGCGTCCTCCACCCGGACGGTGAGGCGCTCGTCGACGTCGTACGGGGCCGCCTCGGCCAGCAGGGAGCCGCCCGGGGCGAGGAGTTCGCGGACCCGGGCGAGCAGGGCGGCGGGGTCGCCGCCGATGCCGATGTTGCCGTCCGCCAGCAGGGCCGTGCGCCAGCGGCCCTCGGCGGGCAGGCGGTCGAAGACGGAACGGCGCAGTACCGTTCCGCCCGCGCCACGGGTCCGGGCGACCGCCGCCGGGGAGACGTCGACGCCGAGGGCGGGCAGGCCGCGCCCGCCGAGTGCCGCGACGAGACGGCCCGGGCCGCAGCCGATGTCGAGGACAGGCCCGCGACAGCGGCCGAGCAGGGCGGAGTCGGCCGCGTCCGGCTCGGCGCACCACCGTTCGACCTCCAGCGGCAGCAGCCAGCCGTCGGAACGCCGCAGAAAGAGCGGGCCGCGCCCGGTGCGCAGGGCCTGGGCGTACGGGTCGTCGACCCAGGCCGTCGCGCCCGTGCCGGCGGAACAACCGGCGCGCGGTACGGGCGCGATCGACGGCGCCGTCACCGGCCCAGCTCCGCCGCGAACCGGGTGCCGGGCGCGGCGGCCGCCACCGCGAGCGCGTCGGCGGCGGTGTCCACGTCCCGCAGGACCGGCAGGTGACGCACCCTCAGGCCCGCGTCCAGCAGCCGCTGCCGCTGGAACGCGCCCGTGCGCGGCGTGGACATCGGCACCCCTCGCAGCAGGCGGGGGTCGGGCACTGCCAGGCCGAGCGCCCAGAAGCCGCCGTCGGCCGCCGGGCCGAGGAAGGCGTCGCAGTCCGCCCAGGCGTCGGCGGCCAGCGCGGGCGCGAGGAGCTCCGGGCAGATCTGCGGGGTGTCCATGCCGACCAGCAGCGCGGGCCCGTCGCAGCCGGCGAACGCCGCCGCGAGGCGTTCGTCCAGACCGCCCGGCACTTGCGGGACCACCTCGATCCCCGGCGGCAGCCACGGTCCGGGGCCGCCCTCCAGGACCAGCACGCGGCGTCGCGCGGGGGCCCGGAGCACGGCGTGCAGGGTGTCGGCGAGCGCGGCGGCGGCCAGGGCGGCGGCCCGCTCCGGCGTGAAGGGCGGGGTGAGCCGGGTCTTGACCCGGCCGGGCAGCGGTTCCTTGGCGATGACGAGCAGGGTGGTGGGTCCGGTGGCAGGGCGGACGTGGGCCGGTGGGGATGGAGGCCCGTCCCCGTGCGGACGCGCCGTCATCGCCGCTCCCCCGCCGGGGAGCCGGCGAGGGGTGCCTCCGGGTGCCCGGGCACGGACGGGGGCGACGGCGGACCCGGCGGTTCCGCCAGCACGGCGCGCATGTCGCGCACCGCATGCCAGGTGCCGCGCCACGTGCCGGTGACCTTGGAGCGTCCCGTGCGCGGCAGGTACGGCACCTCGGTCTCCCGCACCCGCCAGCCCGCGTCCGCCGCCCGGACCAGCATCTGGAGCGGGTAGCCGGAACGCCGGTCGGTGAGGCCGAGCCCGAGCAGTGCCTCCCGGCGGGCGGCGCGCATGGGCCCCAGGTCGTGCAGACGCAGGCCTGTGCGGCGGCGGATCAGCCGGGCGAGCTCCAGGTTGGCGAGCCGGGCGTGCAGCGGCCAGGCGCCCGCCCGGGTGGGGCGGCGGCGGGCCAGCACGAGGTCCGCTTCGCCGTCGCGGACGGGGCCGGCGACGGAAGGCAGCAGGGCGGGGTCGAGGGAGCCGTCGCAGTCGCAGAAGCAGACGACGTCGGCGGTCGCGGCGAGCAGCCCCGCATGGCAGGCGGCGCCGAAACCGCGGCGCGGCTCGTGCACGACGGTGGCACCGAGGCGCTCGGCGAGGGCGGCCGATCCGTCGGTGGAGCCGTTGTCGACGACGACGGCCCGCCAGCCGGCCGGAACACGCTCCAGCACCCACGGGAGCGCGGCGGCCTCGTCGAGGCAGGGCAGGATCACATCGACCTGCGAGGGGTGCGAGGGGAAGGTGTCGGTCACCTCCCTCACCCTACGAACACGGACCGGGCATTTCGGACATGCAGTCCTTACGAAACACGGACGTCCCCCCTGTGGGGGCCACCGGCCCACCCGTCCGGCACCTGCCCGGTGCGACACTCGGGGCGTGACCAGCGACGCATCCCCCGCCCGTGTCCTCGTGGTGGACGACGACCCCACCGTGGCCGAGGTCGTGACCGGCTACCTCGTCCGCGCGGGCTTCGTCGTCGACCGCGCCGCGGACGGCCACGCGGCGCTCGCCGGCGCCGCGGCCGCCCGGCCCGACCTCGTCGTCCTCGACCTGATGCTGCCCGGCCTGGACGGGCTGGAGGTGTGCCGCCGCATCCGCGCCGACCACGGCGAGGTGCCGGTCGTCATGCTCACGGCGCGCGGCGACGAGGACGACCGCATCCTCGGTCTGGAGGTCGGCGCGGACGACTACGTCACCAAGCCGTTCAGCCCGCGCGAACTGGTGCTGCGCGTCGAATCGGTGCTGCGCCGCGCGGGCACCCGCCGCGAGGCCGCGGCCGGTGCGGGGGGCGGCCCCGGCGCCGGCGCGCTGCTGCGGTCCGGGCGGCTCACCCTCGACCCGGCCGCCCGCCGCGCGACCCGCGACGGCGTCGAACTCGCCCTCACCATGAGGGAGTTCGAACTGATGGCGTTCTTCCTCCAGCACCCCGGCCGGGTCGTGGGCCGCGAGGAGCTCATGCACCGCGTGTGGGGGTGGGAGTTCGGCGACCTGTCGACCGTCACCGTCCATGTGCGCCGGCTGCGCGAGAAGATCGAGGACGACCCGGCCCGGCCCCGGCTGATCAGTACCGTCTGGGGCGTCGGCTACCGCTTCGACCCGCCCACCGCGTCCGCCACGGAGCCCGCCGATGCATGACCTGCTGCTCATCGCCGCATACGCCGCCCTCGGCGCGGCCGCCGCCGGACTGCTCGGTGCCTTCGCCCTGCGTCTGCTGCGGCGCCGTTCGCTGGCCCTGTCCCTCGCGGTGGTGGCCTCCGTGGCGGTGGGCGCGATGCTCGCCGGGACGCTGTCGGTCGCCTGGGCGATGTTCCTGTCCTCGCACGACCTGGGCGTGGTCACGACCGTCTGCGCCATCGCGGCGGCCGTCTCCCTGACCGTCGCGCTGCTCCTGGGGCGGTGGGTCGTCGCGGGCAGCCGTGCCCTGACCGAGGCCACCCGCGTCCTCGGGGACGGCGGCGGCTTCTCGGCGCCCGCCGCGGCACCCACCGCCGAACTCGCGGCCCTCGGGCGCGAACTGGCCGCCACAAGCGCCAAACTCACCGCCTCCCGCGAGCGCGAACGCGCCCTGGAGTCCTCCCGGCGCGAGCTCGTCGCCTGGATCTCGCACGACCTGCGCACCCCGCTCGCCGGTCTGCGGGCCATGGCCGAGGCCCTCGAGGACGGGGTCGTGGACGACCCGGCCCGCTACCACCGCCGGATCCGCGGCGAGGTCGAACGGCTCTCCGGCATGGTCGGCGACCTCTTCGAACTCTCCCGCATCCAGGCGGGCGTGCTCGCCCTCGCGCCGACCCGCATGTCCGTCCACGACCTCGTGGACGACGCCCTCGCCGGAGCGGACGCCCTCGCCCGCGAGCACGGGGTGCTGCTCGTCGGGGGCCATGACGGCGTCCGCGACCCGGTGCCGGTGGAGGTCGACGGCCGGGAGATGACCCGCGTCCTGGCGAATCTGCTGGTCAACGCCATCCACCGCACCCCGGCCGACGGGACCGTCGCGGTCGCGGCGCACCGCGCGGAGGACGTTGTCGTGCTGTCGGTGACGGACGGCTGCGGCGGCATCCCGGCCGAGGACCTGCCGCGCGTCTTCGACACCGGCTGGCGCGGCACCGACGCGCGCACACCGCCCGCGGGAGCCGGTCTCGGGCTCGCCATCGTGCGCGGCATCGTCGAGGCCCACGACGGGCGGGCGGCGGTGCGCAACGTCCCCGGCGGCTGCCGCTTCGAGGTGGTGCTCCCGCTGGCGGGGTGAAGGTCCGGCGGCACCGTGCGGCTCACGCCCCCGCGGCGAACTCCGCCATCCCGTCGGCGAACCGGACACCCGGTGTCCACCCGAACTCGTCACGCAACCGGGCCGACGAAGCGGTGATGTGCCGGACGTCGCCGAGCCGGTACTCACCGGTGGTCACCGGTCCCGGCCCGCCACACGCCACCGACAGCGCACGGGCCAGATCGCCGACAGTGCGCGGACACCGCGAGAGCGGTGGCGCTCGCCGCCGCGGCATCGCGGACGTGGCAGCCGGCACCATGCGGCTCACGCCCCCGCGGCGAACTCCGCCATCCCTTCGGCGAACCGGACACCCGGCGTCCACCCGAGCTCGTCGCGCAACCGGGCCGACGAAGCCGTGATGTGCCGAACGTCGCCGAGCCGGTACTCACCGGTGGTCACCGGCTCCGGCCCACCGCACGCCGCAGACAGCGCACGGGCCAGATCGCCGACAGTGCGGGGCTCGCCACTGCCCACGTTGTAGGCACGCAGCGTACCGACGGCGCCACCGGAGTCCCCGGCGGCGCGAACAGTCGCAAGAGCGGTCGCGTTCGCCGCCGCGACGTCGCGGACGTGCACGAAGTCCCGCCGCTGGCCACCGTCCTCGAAGACGCGGGGGGCCTCGCCGCGCGCCAGGGCGGAGCGGAAAAGCGCGGCGACTCCGGCGTAGGGGGTGTCGCGGGGCATGCCCGGGCCGTAGACGTTGTGGTAGCGCAGGGAGACCGCCCGGCCCCCCACGGCGCGTGCCCAGCAGGCGGCCAGGTGCTCCTGGGTGAGCTTGGTGGTCGCGTAGACGTTGCGCGGGTCCGCGGGGGCGTCCTCCTCGACGAGACCGGGGCGCAACGGCTCGCCGCACTGCGGGCACGGGGGCTCGAAGCGCCCCGCGGCGAGGTCCTCCGGCCGCCGCGGACCGGGGCGGACGAGGCCGTGCCGCTCACAGGTGTAGCGGCCCTCCCCGTAGACCACCATCGAGCCCGCGAGCACCAGTTCGCGCACGCCGGCCCCGGCCATGGCCGCCAGCAGCACCGCGGTGCCGAGGTCGTTGCAGGCCACGTAGTCCGGAGCGTCGGCGAAGTCCTTGCCGAGGCCGACCATGGCGGCCTGGTGGCACACGGCGTCGACGCCGCGCAGCGCTTCGGCCACGGCCGCGGGGTCGCGGACGTCGCCGCGCAGCAGCTCGGTCCCTTCGGGCGCGGGGCCGTCCGCGCGGTCCAGGATCCTGACTCCGTGGCCGTCTTCGAGGAGGGCGGTGACGATGTGGGAGCCGATGAAGCCCGCGCCGCCCGTGACAAGTACCAGCATGCTGTCGACCGTAGGTCCTGGCAGGCCCGGCCCCGCCCGGACGCGCGCGGCCGTCAGGGGTTCGTAAGCTTCCGGGGCATCTGGGAGCGGCGCCGCACCGGCCCCCGCCGCGCGGCCCCGGCGCAGCCGTCACCGGTCGAGGGCGGGCACCTCCAGGGTCAGCGTGCCGGCGTCCGCGTCGAGCACGGCGGGCACGCCCAGCGGCACGGTGAGGCTCCTGTCGCCGTGGCCGAACCCGAGTTCCTCCACGACCGGTACGCCCAGCCCGCCCAGCCGGTCGCGCAGCACCTCGCGGACCCGCTCGTAGGGGCCGCAGTCCTGCCAGGAGCCGAGGGCGATGCCGGCGAGGCCGTCCAGGAGGCCGGAGCGGAGCAGCTGCGTCAGCATGCGGTCGATGCGGTACGGCTCCTCACCGATGTCCTCCAGCAGCAGGATGCCGCCGGTCAGTTCGGAGCGGCCGTCGGGGGTGCCGATCCCCGCGGCCAGCAGGGAGAGGCAGCCGCCGACCGTGATCCCGCGTGCCGTACCGGGGACGAGCGTGCACGCGTCGGCGGACCCGAGCACCCGCACGGTCTCCGGCGCGAAAAGCGTCGCCCGGAGGTGGTCGCGGGTCGGCTCGTCCTTGATGAACGCCTGGGCCGCGACCATCGTGCCGTGCAGGGTGGCCAGGCCCAGCCGGAGGGCGAAGGCCTCGTGCAGCGCGGTGATGTCGCTGAAGCCGAGCAGCACCTTCGGGCCGGCCGCCCGCAGGGCGTCCCAGTCCAGCAGGTCGGTCATCCGCTGGACCCCGTAGCCGCCGCGTGCGCACAGGACGGCGGCCACGCCGGGGTCGCACCACGCCTGCTGGAGGTCCTCGGCCCGGGCGGCGTCCTCCCCCGCGAGGTAGGGGAATCCGGGCCGGCGGTCCAGCACGTGCGGTGCCACCACCGGGTCGAGCCCCCAGTCACGGAGGACGGCCAGGCCCGCCTCCAGCCGTTCCGCGGGCACCGGCCCGCTGGGGGCGACGACGGCGACGCGGTCGCCCGGTACGAGCCGGCGCGGACGGACCAGGGGGGCGAGGGGACGCGGGGGACGGGGAGATGTCACTTGCCGAGCTCCAGAGGGGGTACACCGGGCGGGGTGAAGCCGAGGACCTGCCCGTAGAGGGCGAGTTCGGCCTCCAGTGAGGTGATGAGCGTGTCCTCGCGCCGGAAGCCGTGACCCTCGCCCTCGAACAGCAGGTAGGCGTGCGGGATTCCGCGCCCGGCGACGCGGTCGAGGAAGCGCTCGCACTGCACGGGCCGGCAGATCACGTCGTCTGTGCCCTGCAGGAGGAGGAAGGGCGCCGTGAGCCGGTCGGCGTGGGTGATCGGCGACCGCTCGCGGTAGCGGTCCGGGACCTCGGCCCACGCGCCGACGAGCGAGTCCAGGTACTGCGACTCGAAGTCATGGGTCTCACCGCCCGCGGCCCAGCCGGTGAGGTCGAGCAGGGGGTACCGGATGACACCGCACGCGTAGACGTCGGTGGTCGTCAGCGACGCCGCACTGGTCCAGCCGCCGGCGCTGCCGCCGCGAATGGCGAGCCGGGCCCGGTCCGCGATGCCCTCGGCGGCCAGCGCCTCGGCGACGGCGGCGCAGTCCGCCACGTCGACAAGGCCCCATTGCCCCCGCAGCCTTTCCCGGTAGGCACGCCCGTAGCCGGTGGAGCCGCCGTGGTTGACCTCGACGACGCCGATGCCGCGGGAGGTGAAGTAGGCGATCTCCAGGTCGAGCACGAGCGGGGTGCGGCTGGTGGGCCCGCCGTGCACCCACACCACGTAGGGCGGCAGTTCGCCCTCGGGCGCCGCGAAACCGGGGTTGCGCGGCGGGTACACCTGGGCGTGGATCTCCCGCCCGCCGGGCCCGGTGAAGACCCGCTCGACGGGTTCGGGCACGAACGCCGGGTCCACGACGTCCTCGTGGGCGGCGCCGACGACGCGGCTGTGGCCCGTGCACGTGTCGAGTTCGACGACCTCGAAGGAAGTGCGCGCCGAGGCCGCCACACCGATGACCCGCGTCCCGGACGACGCGAGGGGACTGGTCCACTCGCTCCACGGGCCCGGCACGTCGGCGAGTTCACCGGTGGCCGGCTCGAGTATCCCGAGCCGCTGCGCCCCGCGCCCGTGGAGCACGGCGACCGTGCCGCTGTCCAGCGGCGCGAACCAGCGTGCCCCCATCTGCCAGGCGGGCCCGGCGAACTCCTCCTCCCGGGGGCAGAGGTTGACGGCCGTGCCGGTGGCGGGGTCGACCCGGTGCAGATTCCACCAGCCCGTGCGGTCGGTGGCGGCCAGCAGCGTCCCGTCCGCAGCCCACTCGGCCTGCGCGACCGATTCGGCGGGTCCGCCGATGACCGAGCGCGCGGCGCCGAAGGTGCCGTCGGCCGCGACCTCCGCGAGCATGAGCTCGGTGCCGTCCCAGGGCATGCGCGGGTGGTCCCAGGCGATCCAGACGGCCTGCCGTCCGTCCGGGGAGAGCCGGGGCGCGGTCACGAAGCGGTGTGTGTCGTCGGACAGTTCGCGCACGGCGTCCCGGGACTCCGCGGCGGAGCCGTCCAGCGGCACGGCCGCGAGCACTCGCCGCACGTCGACGGGGCCGTCACCGGTGAACTCCTCCAGTACGCACCAGACCTCACCGCGGTCGAGGTGGATCTGGGGGTCGGCCCAGCGCAGGCCGTCGCCCACCGGGGAGAGGGGGGTCAGCGGCCGGGGCACCGCGTCGGCCGACCCGGGCTCGTAGGCGTAGAGCCGCTGGTCGGCGAAGTGGGCGAAGACGATCAGCGGACCGGACGCGACCGTCGTGCCCGCCCAGGCCCGGCCCCCGTACTCGATGACGCGGGTGCGGACGTTCCACGGCGCGGGCAGCGGTGACTCCGTGCGGCCGTCGGCGAGCCGGCGCACCAGTGCGCGCCGGCCGCCCTCCGCGGGGCGGGGCTCGGTCCACCACACCTCCTCGCCGACGAAGCCGGGGAACTCCGGGCGGCCGTCGTGGGCGGCGGCGGTGCGGGCGTCGACCGGCGACTCCCAGGCACCGTACGGTGCGGTGCGCGGTGTCGGGTTCATCGTTCTCCTCCGGTGGCCGGGGTGTGCGCGCCGAGCAGGAACCGGTCCAGGACCTGGACGCCGAAGTGCAGGCCGTCGACGGGAACGCGCTCGTCGACGCCGTGGTACATGCCCGCGTAGTCGAAGCCCTCGGGCAACCGGAGCGGGGAGAAGCCGTACCCGGTGATGCCCAGGCGGGAGAACTGCTTGGCGTCGGTCCCGCCGCCCATCACGAAGGGCACGACGTGTGCCCCGGGGTCGAAGTGCACCAGGGCCTCGCGCATCGCCGCGAAGACCGGGCTGTCGACGGGAGCTTCCAGGGGGATCTCCCGGTGGTGGTACTCCCACCGCACGTCCGGGCCGGTGAGTTCGTCCATGGTGGCCGCGAACTCCTCCTCGCCGCCCGGCAGCACGCGTCCGTCGACGTGGGCGGTCGCATGGCCGGGAATGACGTTGATCTTGTACCCGGCCTCCAGCATCGTCGGGTTGGCGCTGTTGCGGATAACCGGCTCGACCAGCGCGGCCGCGGTGCCGAGCTTGGTGAGCAGGCCGTCCACGTCCGCGAAGTCGGGCTCGACGCCGTAGAGCGCGGCCAGTTCGGTCAGGGCGGCCCGGACGGTGGGGGTGATCCGCACCGGCCAGTGGTGCTCACCGATGCGGCCGACGGCCGAGGCGAGACGCGTCACGGCGTTGGTCCGGTTCACCTTGGAGCCGTGGCCGGCCCTGCCGTCCGCGGTCAGCTTCAGCCAGGCCGTGCCGCGCTCCCCGGCCGCGACGGGGTAGATGCGCTTGCCGGGTCCGGCATGGAAGGTGAAGCCGCCCGACTCGCTGATGCCTTCCGTGCAGTCGTGGAAGAGCCCGGGGTGCCGGTCGGCGAGGAAGCCCGATCCGTAGGCCGCGCTGTCCTCCTCGTCGGCGGTCAGCGCCAGCACGATGTCCCGTGCGGGGCGCACGCCCTCGCGTGACCACGAGCGCACCGTGGCCAGCACCATGGCGACGGTGCTCTTCATGTCGATGGCGCCGCGGCCCCAGACCACCCCGTCGCGCACCTCCCCGGAGAAGGGGTGCACGCTCCAGTCCTCGGCCTGCGCGGGCACGACGTCGAGATGCCCGTGGACCAGCAGGGCGCCGTCGGCGCCCGCCCCGGTGCCCTCGATGCGCGCCACCACGTTCGCCCGCCCGGGAGCGGACTCCAGGACGGCCGCCTCGACGCCGGCCTCGGCGAGCAGCCCGGCCGCGTACTCCGCCGCCGGACGCTCGTTGCCCTGCCCGCCGCCGTGGTTGGTGGTGTCGATCCGGATCAGTTCCGAGGTGAAGCGGACCGCCTCGTCGAGTGCCTGGGTGTCAGCCATACTGCTCCTCCACTGCTGACGAGACGAGGGTGGTCACGGCCTTGAAGCAGCGGATCCCCTCGTACATGGTCGGTGAGGTGTACGCGACGCGGCGCTCACCCGTGCGCTCGACGCCGGGCACGATGGCCGCCGCGCCCGCCAGGTGCTCCGCGTCCAGTTCGAGCTCGATCGCGAACGGCCCGGCCTGGGCCGGTTCGTGCCGTACCGCGACGCCGACCGCGTCCTTGGCCGCCGCCCGGATGTCCGCCGCGGTACGGGCCGGCGGCCGGCACACCGCCGCGTAGCGCGACACGTAGTCCTTGACGGCCACCGTCCGCGCCGACGGCGCGTAGCGGTGGGCGTCCAGCGCGGTGCGGTCGTCGCCGGTGACCAGGACGACCGGCACCCCGTACTCCTCGACGACCAGGGAGTTCAGCCACCCCTCGCTCGCCCGGTCGCCGTTGACCCACACACCGGTGATGGAGTTGGGGAGGTAGGTGTGGGCGAGCACGCCTTCCGTTCCCGCGCCCGTGTGGTAGCCGACGAAGGCCACCCCGTCCACGTCACCGTGCTGGACGCCCTCCACCATGGACAGGTCCTTGTGGCGGCCGGTGAGCAACTGGGCCCGCTCGTCCAGTTGCTCCAGCAGCAGATTGCGCATGCTCCAGTGCGCCTCGTTGATCACGACCTCGTCGGCCCCGCCGTCGAAGAAGCCGGCGACCGCCGCGTTCACGTCCGAGGTGAACAGGTGCCGGCAGCGTTCCCACTGCCCGCTGCCGGGCACGACGTCACCGGGCCAGGTCACCCCGGTGGCGCCTTCCATGTCCGCGCTGATCAGGATCTTCATGCCACGGAACGTTACGCAAGGTCATCGGCGCACACCAGGCCCCCACCCGGCCTGTGGAAAACTTCCCGCGGCAACCCCCGATCGGCCCCGGCCGGCATCGCCGGCCCGTCCCGGCCGCGGGAGGAACCGAGCCTGGCGAGCGTGTCGTGCCCCGACATCCGTCACGTCGGTCACGTCCGCGCGGCGGCGCTCCGGCACGGCAGCTGCTGCTCGAACCAGACCGTCTTGCCCTGCGCCGTGCGGCTCGCGCCCCATTCCCGCGCCAGCCGGCTGACGATGCGCAGCCCGCGGCCCCGCTCCTCCTCCGGGCCCGAGCCGAGCAGAACGGGCAGGGCGTGGTCGTCGTCGGTGACCTCGCACAGCAACGCGTCCGCGCGCACCAGCCGCAGTTCGACGTGGCGCGTGTGCGCGTGCCGTACGGCGTTGGTGACGACCTCGCCGACCAGCAGCGCGGCGGTCTCGGCGGCCTCCGGCGCGCCCCAGCGCTCCAGGGTGTCGCGCGTGAGCGCACGGGCCCGTCGCACCTCGCGCGTGTCGAGGGCGAGCTGCCAGGTGACGACGTCCTCCCGTGCGATGCCGCCGAGGCGGGCCATCAGCAGGGCGGTGTCGTCCGTGCGGCCGCCGGGCCGGCCCAGCGCGCGGATGACCGTGTCGCACGCGTCGTCCATCGAGGAGGCCTCGCGTGTGGCGCTCTCGCACAGCGCCGCCAGTCCCGTGCCCGTGTCCTGGTCGCGCGCCTCCACCAGTCCGTCGGTGCACAGCAGCAGCCGGTCCCCCGGCGCGACCGGCACCCGGACCGTCTCGAAGGCCACGCCGCCGATGCCGATCGGCGCGCCCGTGGGCACGTCCAGCAGCTCGGCGCGGCCGTCCCCGGCACGCACCAGCACGGGCGGGGTGTGTCCGGCGTTGCCGATCGACAGTTCGCCGTGGACCGGGTCGTACACCACGTACGAGCAGGTGGCCAGGTAGTTCTCGCCGAGCCGCTGGGCGAGGTCGTCGAGGCTGCGCAGCAGTTGCGCGGGCGGCAGGTCCAGCGCGGCCATGGTCTGCACGGCGGTGCGCAACTGCCCCATCATGGCGGTCGCGTGGAGTCCGTGCGCCATGACGTCGCCGACGACCAGCGCCACCCGGGAGCCGGGGAGCTTGATGGCGTCGAACCAGTCGCCGCCGGCGCGTCCCCGCCCGTTGCCCGGCCGGCTGCGGGTCACCACGTCGCAGCCGGGCATGCGTGCCGTGATCTGCGGCAGCATGCCGGCCTGGAGGGTGTCGGCGATGTTCTCCTGATACGTGTACATGCGGGCGTTGTCGAGCACGAGACCGGCCCGGGCGGCCAGTTCGGCGCCGGTCACACGGTCCATGTCGTTGAACGGCGGCCGCTCGCGGTGGCGCAGCAGGATCACGAAGCCGAGCACCACGTCACGCGCCTTGAGCGGCACCACCAGCATCGACCGGCCGGTGATGAGCGGCCGGATGTCGCGCTTCTCGAACTGCGCGGCGATCTCCTCGCCCATGGGCTCGGTGATCCTGGGCACGAGGACCGGCTGGCCGCTCGTCATGCACTGGAAGAAGGGGGTGTGCTCGGGGAAGGTGGTCGACTCGCCGACCGGCACGACGTCGTCCCAGCGGCCGGGTTCGTCGGTGTGCTCCACGGCGACCTGGTACCACACGGTCGTGACGTCCGGCGGCCCGTCGGGGAAGCCCTCGCCCGCCGGCACCTGTGCGCGCAGATAGGTGGCCGCCACGTCCGTGAAGCGCGGCACCACGGCGGCGCTGACCTCCTGGATCGTGCGGGACAGGTCCAGGGAGCTGCCGATGCGGCCGCTGACCTCGTTGAGGAACTCCAGGCGTTCGCGGACGGCTGCGTACTCGATGTCCGGTTCCACGTCCTCGGCCGCGGCGGCCCGCGGGTCGGCGGCGGCCTCGCGGGCGGCGCGCAGCCCGTCGGCGCGGCGCTCGGCCCTGCGGGGCACGCCCCAGTCGGGGGTGACCGGGACGCGGTCGTGCCGGCTGATCTCCAGGACGGGGTAGCCGAGTTCCAGGACCTGGGAGACGATCCGGCCGCTCTCGGCGACGCCCATGCTGGGCAGGATCTCCGGCAGCCGCTTGGCGAGTCCCTCGGCGCCGGGGAATTCGGTGTGCAGGGCGAAGCCGGGGGCGATCCGCTCGAACTCGCCGCCGGCTTCTGCCTCCTGACCGGCCTCGACATGCAATTGGGCTGCGTCGGCGGCGAGTACGAGGAGCGTCTCGGGCCCCGGCCCGACCAGGGGGTAGGACCACCAGAGCACGTCCACCGGGGCGTCGTCGACAACGGTGTCATGGCTGCGGTTGAGACGTGCGCGCCCCGCGGTGGGGTAGGAGGTCTCACCGCTCAGTGAGGCGTCGAGGTCGGGACCCTCGTAGGGGCCGAGGGAACCGGGCCCGTAGGCGGCGCCGCTGACGGTGTCCGTGCCGTAGGGACCGCCCGCGCCGTCGCCGAGGGCACCGGAGACCGGCAGCAGGTCGATGGCGGAGCGGCCGATCGCCTGCTCGCGTGTGCTGCCGAAGAGTTTGCGGGCACCTGTGCTCCAGTGGGAGACCAGCCCGTCGCGGTCCACGACGACCACGGCGAGCGGAATGCGTCCCGAAAGGCCCGTACGCTGCGGCGGCAGCGCCGGACGGCTGCCCTCCCCGAGCGGGGTGCGACGTTCCATGACGCGCTTCGGCTCCTTCCCCTGTGGTGCCGGACACCGATCGCGGCCGGGCGTGGTCGGCGCCCCGCGCATGATCTGCGGCTCCGCCACCACGGTACGACCGCCACCGGGTGCCGCGCGCGTCATTGCGGCAAACTTGCGTACTCCAATGTGAAATTGACAGAACGTCACTGACGAAGGAACCCGCGCGTCAGTCCTCGTAGCCGAGGAGCACGTCGCGCTCGGCGCGTCCGCCGCCCGCGAGGCGGAGGACGGTGGCCACCGGCGGGTAGCCGGAGGCGATCACCGTGTACTCCCCCGCGGCCAGGTCCACGAAGCGGAAGGTGCCGTCCGCCCCGGTTGTGACGGTGTCCAGGACATTGCCCGCCGCGTCCAGGAGCGTGACCCGTGCGTCCTCCACCGGCCGCCCGCCGGGGGCGCGCACGGTGCCGCGCAGCATCGCGCCACCCGCGAGTTCGACGTCCTGCCGGGTCTCCCGGGCGGCCTGGACGGAGACCGGGAGCGCCGCGGGCCGGTACGCGGGGGCGTTGGCCGCGAGCGTGTACTCGCCGGCGATCAGCTCGGTGAGGGTGTAGTCGCCGTCGCGGCCGGTCCGCGTGCTGGCCACGACGTCGCCCCCGGCGTCCGTGAGGGTCACCGTCGCCTCGCGCACCGGGGTGCCGTCGGCGGTGTGCACGATCCCGGCGAGCCGCCCGGCGCCGCCGAGCACGACGTCCAGTTCCACCGCACGCTCGCCGACGGTGACGCTCACGGCCTGCGGCTGGTGTCCCCCGGCCGCCGCGATCAGCACATAACTGCCGCCGCCCGGTGTGCTCAGCGCGTACCGGCCGTCGTCCCCTGTGGCGCCGCGACCGACCTGACGCCCGGTCACATCGATGAGGGTGAGCGCGGCCCGCCCCACGGTGCTGCCGTCGGCGTGCTGGACCGTTCCGCACACCGGGACACCTGCGAGGTCGGCCTTGCGGGCGGTGGGGACGTGCTGGGTCACCAGGGGTTTCTCTTTCAGGAGGAAGGCGAGCAGGAATCCGGTCGCCAGGACGGGCACCAGGTAGAGGAAGATGCGCGGCATCGCGGTGGCGTACGCCTGCACATAGGCGTCGCGCAACGCGGCCGGCATCGCGTGCACCATCTGCGGTGTGATCGACTGCGCGTCGGGCAGTGCGGAGCCGCGCGGCAGACCCTCGGCCAGCCGGTCCGCGAGGCGGTTGGCGAACAGGGTGCCGAAGACGGCGGCGCCGACCGAACCGCCGATCTGCCGGAAGTAGTTGTTGGCGCTGGTGGCAGCGCCAAGGTCAGCAGGGCGCACCGAGTTCTGCACGGCCAGGATCAGCACGGGCAGCACCAGGCCGATGCCGAGTCCCAGGACCGCCATGTAGACGCTGTACTCGGCACGCGGGGTGTCGATGTCCAGCCGCGAGAGCAGCCACATGCCGAGCACCGACAGCGCTCCGCCGAGCAGGGGGAAGACCTTGTAGCGGCCGGTACGGCTGATGAGCTGTCCGGAGACGACCGAGGCCAGGACGACGCCCAGCATCATGGGGAGCATCAGCAGCCCGGACTCGGTGGCGCTGACCCCGTTCACCATCTGCAGGAAGGTGGGCAGGTAGCTGGCCGCGCCGAAGAGCCCGACGCCGGTGACGGCGCCGATGAGGGCCGACACCGTGAAGATCCCGTCGCGGAACAGCCGCAGGGGGATGACCGGTTCCACAGCGAACCGTTCCACCACCACGAAGAGCACCGCGCAGAGCGCCGCTCCGGCGCCCAGTCCGATCACGACGTCCGAGTCCCACGCGTAGGTGCTGCCGCCCCAACTCGTCAGCAGGACCGCGCAGGTGGAGCCCACGGCCAGTAGCAGCGCCCCGAGCACGTCCAGCCTCGGCCGCACCGCGGGCCGGGGCAGCCGCAGCACGACGGCGATCATGGCGAGGGTCAGCAGTCCGAAGGGCACGTTGATGTAGAAGCACCAGCGCCACGAGGCGTGGTCGGTGAAGAAGCCGCCGAGCAGCGGTCCCGCCACTGACGCCAGACCGAACGCGGCGCCGATCAGGCCCATGTAGCGGCCGCGCTGCCGGGGCGGGACGATGTCCGCGATGATCGCCTGCACGCCGATCATCAGGCCGCCGCCGCCGATGCCCTGCACGGTGCGGAAGGCGATGAGCTCGTTCATGGTGCGCGACCAGCCGGCCAGCGCGGAGCCGATGACGAAGACGACGATGGCGAACTGGAAAACGATCTTGCGTCCGAAGAGGTCGCCCAGCTTGCCGTACAGCGGCAGCCCGATGGTCGAGGCGAGCAGATAGGCCGTCACGGCCCACGACATCCGGTCCAGCCCGTGCAGTTCCCCGACGATCTTGGGGAGCGCGGTCGCCACGATCATCTGGTCGAGCGCCGCGAGCAGCAGGGTCAGCATGAGCCCCAGGAAGACCAGCCGCACCCTGCGGGGCGTGAGGTCGGCGGCGGGAATCCCGTGGCCCGAGGACGCGCCGTCGTCCGCGCCCGCGCCCGCTCCGGCGCCGGGCTCGTCGGCGAGGGGTTCGCTCCGATCGGTCAGAGTCGTCGCCATCGTGCCGCCCATCGCCGTGTCCACTCCCCTCGTCGCGCCTGACCTTTCGACAACGACCAAAAGGCCCGGGAATGCGCCGTGGACGTGCAGAACCACCCGTTCAAGTGACCAACTCGCAGGCCCGTGCCCATGGGGCGGCGGTCGCCGGACGCGGACGATGGTCGGCGCACGGTTGTCGGCGGACCGCCGTCACAGGAGCAGGCTCAGCGGGAGGAGCAGCAGGACGGCCACGACGGAGGCGACCGAGACGCCGACCGTGCACGTCTTGAGCGTGCCCCGGGTGGTCTGCCCCATCAGCGACTGCAGGAGCCAGAAGGTGTTGCTGGTGACGTGCACGGCGAAGAGCGAGCCGGCGCCCACGGCGAGCGCGACCAGAACCGGGTCGAGCCCGAGGGCGGGCGAGATCGGGGCGAGGATGCCGGCGGCCGTGATGGCGGAGATGGTGACCGAGCCGATGGCCATGTGCAGCACGGCGGCGACGGCCCAGACCAGCAGCAGGGGCGCCACGTCACCGGTGGTGAAGTAGCCGCGCAGGATGTGGCCCAGACCGCTCGCGGCCACCACCGCGGCCAGCGAACCGCCGACGGCCGTGAGGATGAGGATCTGGCCGCTGTCCTTGAACCCGCGCACCACGGCGCGCTCCACGCCTTCGCTGCCCACGGCGGCCCTGCCGACGAGGACCGTACCGACGAGTCCGGTGAGCAGAGCCACCACGGGGTTGGCAATGAAGGACAGGACGGCGTTCCTGACGCCGAGCGCGTCGAAGACCGCGCCGATGGCGATCATCAGCAGGGCGGCCAGGAGCGGGGCGAAGCGGACGAACAGGCCCGGACCGTCAGCGAACACCGGGACCGAAGCCCCCTCGGCGTCGGCGGCCGGACAAGTGCCTGACCGGCTCACCGGGGGCCGGACCGGCCCCGCCGTCCTCGGACGGCCGGGTCCGTGGACGGCGCCCACGAGGGCGACCGTCGGCAAGGACCGCACCCTCACCGGCCATGCCGTCCGCTTGGTGTCCTTGGTGTCCTCCTTGGCTTCGCTCTCCGCCGTCCTCGGGGGTTCGGGCGCAACGGGCTCCATGGCGGTGTTCTCGTCGGTGGCGCTGTTCCAGAAGCCCCGCCGGAAGAAGAACGTCATGATCGACACGGAAATGAGGACGGTCGGGACGACCAGGACCAGGCCCCACAGCAGCATCGTTCCCAGCGGTACGTGCAGCAGGGCGGCCAGGGCGAGCGCCCCGACACCCGGCACCGTGAGCACGATTCCGCTCTCCAGGCCGATCGCCAGGGCGGCGGCCATGCGCGCGGGCCCCCAGGGCCCGATCCGCCGGGAGGCGGTGCGGGCCAGCGGCGCGCAGATCACCAGGAGCACGTCGAGGTAGATCGCCTGCAGGAGGGTGGCGATGGTCAGCGCCATGGAGTGCGGCAGCCGCCGGGGGCCGAAGAGTCTCAGCAGGTGCTCGACCAGCCGCTCGATGGCACCCATCTCCTTCAGGAGCGAGCCCATGAGCACACCGAAGGCGATCAGCAGGCCCACCTCGGCCATGATGTTGCCGAAGCCGGTGGTGATGGTCCTGACGGTCTTGTCGGGCCCGAGCCCGGTCGCGAGCCCCAGGTAGAGCGAACCCACCACGAGGGAGATCACGGGGTTCACGCGGAAGCGGACGATCAGCACCACAATGGCGACGATCGCGACGCCGGTGTTGACCAGTACGGGGATCTGCGACATCCGCTCGCTCCTTGCACACGCGGTGCCGGGGAAGGCGAGTACGGCCAGGCGCCCCGTCGTGGTGCGGAGGCGGGCTCGTCCACAACCGGCTCTCTGTGAGACGGCATCTCATCATGAGGGTACTCCGCTGCGCGATCCATTGCGCATGCATGGGCCGGCACCCCGTATACCCCGTCCTGTCAGCTCAGTAAGCACCCATTTGAAGCGATATAACGGATTTCTTGACGGGAAGCCTCGTGACCCACATGCTGGAAGTTGACATCACGATATGGGTTGCGAGGTGATCGCAGATGCCCGAATCGTCTGCGCGTCATGGAGAGGCGCCCGGCCCCCTCGCGGGGCTGCGCGTCCTGGAGATGGGCAACTTCATCGCCGCCCCCTCGGCCGGCCGCTTGATGGCGGATCTCGGGGCCGACGTCGTCAAGGTCGAACGGCCGCGCGGCGGCGACGAACTGCGCCGGTGGCGGCTCCACGAGGGCGACACCTCCCTGCTGTTCCGCGCGATGAACCGCAACAAGAGGTCGCTCACGCTCGACCTGGGGCGCCCGGAAGGCCGCGACATCGCCCTCGCGCTGGTCCGCCGCTGCGACGTGGTGCTGGAGAACTTCCGCCCCGGCACCCTGGAGCGCTGGGGCCTGGGCGAGGAGCGGATGCGCGGCGCCAACCCCGGTCTGGTGCTGGCCCGGATCTCCGGCTACGGGCAGACCGGGCCGTACCGCGACCGTCCCGGCTTCGGCGGGGTCGCGGAGGCGGTGGGCGGGCTGCGCCAGCTCACGGGGTATCCCGACCGGCCCCCCACCCGGCTCGGCATCAGCCTCGCCGACTCCGTGGCCGGCCTGTACGCCGTCGTCGGCACCCTGGCCGCGCTCCACCGCCGCGCCGCCACCGGGCGCGGGGACGTCGTGGACGTCGCCCTGTACGAGGCCGTGTACTCCCTGACCGAGTCCCTGACGCCCGACTACGACGCCTTCGGGATCGAGCGGGAGCGCACCGGTGGCGCGCTCCCGGGCATCGCGCCCTCCAACACCTACGCGTGCCAGGACGGGCGTTACGTGGTGATCAGCGGCAACGGTGACGCCGTCTTCCGGCGGCTGATGACCGTCATCGGCCGGCCCGGCCTGGCGGACGACCCGCGCCTGGCGGACAACGCGGGCCGGGTGCGGCACGTCGCCGAGCTCGACGCGGCCATCGCGGCCTGGACCGCCGGACTGCCGCACGAGCAGGTCCTGATGCGGCTGGACGCCGGAGACGTCCCCTGCGGCCCGATCCTCACCGCGGCCGAGATCGCCAAGGACCCGCACTTCGCGGCACGCGGCATGCTCGAACGCCATCGGGTCGCCATAGCCCCCGGATGGCACCAGGACGTGGCCTTCCCCGGCGTGGTCCCCAAACTCGCCGAGGCGCCCGGCCGCACCCGCTGGCTCGGGCCCGACCTGGGCGAGCACACCGACGCCGTCCTGGCCGAACTCGGCATAGGGGCGGGCCGCCGGCAGGAACTGCGCGACCTGGGGGTGGTGTGAATGCCCGGCACCCCCGACCATGTGCTGATCACGGACGTCCTGCTCCGTGACGGCCTCCAGAACGAGCCCGTCGTGATTCCCACCGCGGACAAACTGCGCCTGGCGTACGGCCTGCTGGACGCCGGGGTGACCTCACTGGAGGCCGGATCGTTCGTCCGCCCCGACAAGGTGCCGCAAATGGCCGACACCAGCCTCCTGCTCGCCCGGGTGCGGCCCGGCGAGTCGGTCGCCCTGCACACCCTGGTGTTCAACGAACGGGGCGCGCGGCGGGCGGTCGAGGCCGGGGCGCGCGACGTCCGGCTCACGGTCTCCGCGAGCGACGGCCACAGCCTCGCCAACGCCGGTGTGCCCCGGGACGCGGCCCTGGACCGGCTGGCTCCGGCCGTCGAGATCCTGACGGACTCGGGTGTGCGCCTGGAGGCCACGATCGCGACCGCGTTCGTCTGCCCGTACGACGGTGAGACGGACCCGGCCACGGTGGTCGCAGCGGCCCGCCGGCTGGCCGGGTTCGGCATCCGCGTGCTCCATCTCGCCGACACCATAGGGGCGGCCGGTCCCCTGCACATCCGCCGCACCGTCACCGCCGTGCGGGAGGCGCTGCCCGAACTCCCCTTCGGGCTCCACCTGCACAACACGTACGGCATGGCGCCGGCGAACGTGTGGGAGGCGCTCCGGCTGGGCGTGCGGCGCTTCGACGCGGCGCTCGGCGGCATCGGCGGCTGCCCCTTCGCCCCGGGCGCCGCCGGCAACCTGGGGACCGACGACCTGGTCCATCTCTGTCATCACGCGGGCATCGCCACCGGCATCGACGTCGGCCGCCTCACCGCGGTGCGCGAGCAACTGCGGATCCTCCTCGGCCACCGGCTCGACTCCGCGCTCGCCGCCGTGTCCTCCGCACCGGTGCCTCTGTGCCTGGGCGCCGCGACGGCGGGGACGGCCGGCTGACATACGGTAGCCGTCGTACGCGACGGACGTCCGGCCCGGAAGACGCGGTGATACCCATGAGCGAGAAGGCGGGGACCGCGCCACTGCTGGTCCTGCAGAAGATCCGCCAGATCCTGGAGTGCTTCACCATCGAGCGGCCCGAACTCAATCTGCAGGAGATCACCCGGGCCACCGGCCTGCCGGGCAGCACCTGCCAGCGCCTGGTGCACAACCTGCTGCGGGAGGGGTTCCTCGACCGCGACGGGGACGTCTACCGCATCGGGCTGCACTTCGTGCAGTGGGCGGCGCCGGGCACCTTCGGCCTCGACCTGGTGCGGCTCACCCGGCCCGCGCTGCAGCAACTCCGCGACCGGAGCGGGGAGACGGCCTGCCTCTATGTGCGGGACGGCGCGCACCGCACCGTCGTCTCGCTCGCCGAGACGCACCATGTGGTGATGCGGATGTTCGCGGTGGGCATGGTGATGTCCCTGCACGCGGGCTCTGCGGGGAAGGTCTTCATGGCCTTCGACCCCACGGCCCGCCGCGACGCGGTCGGCCACGGCCTCACCCGCCACACACCGCGCACCGTGGTGGACATCGACCTGCTGGACGACCAGTTGGAGGAGATCCGCAGAACGGGCTTCTCCGCCACCTTCGAGGAGCGCGACATCGGCGCGGCCTCGATCAGCGCGCCGGTCTTCGGCAGCACCGGCGAGGTGGTGGCCGCCCTCGGTATCGGCGCGCCGACCCAGCGGCTCACCCCGGCAGATGTGGGACGGCTCGCCCCTGGTGTCGTCGAGGCCGCCGAGGAAGCCTCCCGCTGCCTGGGCTACCGGCCCGGCACAGCGGTTCGCTCCCGCCGGCTACTTCTCGGTCTCGGCGGCCAGGCGGGCGAGCACCGCGTCCTGGATGCGGTTGAGCCCCTTG
>NZ_JBIVLH010000036.1:0-75093 GCF_044751185.1 Streptomyces sp. NPDC088733 | reverse complement strand
CATTTCGAACCCGGAAGCTAAGCCTTTCAGCGCCGATGGTACTGCAGGGGGGACCCTGTGGGAGAGTAGGACGCCGCCGAACAATTCTTCAGCCTCAACCCCCGAGCTCATGCTCGGGGGTTGAGGCTTTTTTGCGTACCATCACGCCATGACGAACTATGCGATACGAGCCTCCCGTCCCGATGAATGGCGTGCCCAGCGGGCACTGCGGCTGGAAGCACTCAAGGACCCCGTGAGTGCGGTGGCGTTCGTCAGCACCTACGAGACCGAGGCGGGTTTCCCGGACGAGGTGTGGCAGGAACGGGCGCGGACGCAGTCGTTCATCGCGGAGAACGAGGCCGGCGAGCGGGTGGCGAATGTCGCGGTGCTCGTCGAGACCGGCGCCGAATACGACGTGCCGCAGACGCATCTGGTCGGGGTGTACGTACGGCCGGAGTTCAGGGGCGACGGGCCGGCCGCGGACTTGCTCGGGGCCGCCGTCGCATGGTCGTGGGGACTGCCGGAGGTGCGGCGGGTGCGGCTGTGGGTGCACGAGGACAACCACCGTGCACAGGCCTTCTACAAGCGGCTCGGATTCGTCAGGACCGGGCGGACGATGGCGTTCCCGCTGGACGAGTCCCGCACCGAGTACGAGATGGCGCTGGACCGCCCGTAGCGGCGGGACGCGGGACGCGGGCCGCGGAGCTGAAGGTGCCGCAGTCCGCGACCCGCTGTCGTCGATGTGCGGGGGTGTGCGGGTCAGCGCACGTCGACGTAGTCCGCGGCGGAGGCCGTCGCTCCCGTGGTGGGCGTGCCGCCGAAGTACCAGCGCCAGGAACCGTCGACAGAGGCCTTGACGGTCGTCTTCAGGGCGCCCTTGGTGCCGGTCTTCACGGTCTTGACGGTGGTGTAGGCGGTGGCGCCCTTCTTGAGGAACTGGAGCCTGACCGGCTGGGCGACGTAGCCCGTGGTCGAGTGCTTCACCCAGTCGGCACGGACGAGGCTGCCGGTGACGGTGATGGTCCCGCCCTTCTTCACCGGCTCGGGCGCGGCGTTGACCGTGGCCTTCGCCTGGCGCTTGACCTGCACGCTGCCCGCGACCGTCCGGTACTCCTGGGCGGCGAGCGTGCCGTTGGACTTGAAGAGGCGTATGGAGGCGCCGATCTTCCAGGTCGTGGCGTCGTTGTCGGAGTCCAGGCGGTACCGGGGTTCGATGTAGAGCTCACCCTTGCAGTTCCATGCACGGGTGCCGTCCTCGAGGCAGTCCTCGAAGTTCGAGTAGATCCCTCCGGCCTTGGCGCCCTTGTCGGCGGTGGTGCCGTGGTAGAGGAAGAGAACGACGGCGTAGCGCTCCGGATGTGCCGTGCTGTATCCGGCAGGGAGGGTGAAGTGGTACGACGTGGAGGGTGTCACCACCTGCGAGGTGCCCACCACGATCGGCTTGCCGCCGTTGACGACGGCCTTGGAGACGGTGACGCCGGTCGCCGCGGCCTGCGCCGCCGGCGCGGTGAACGCCGCCAGGGCTACCGCACCCGCAAGTACGGCCATGCCGGCTGTTCTGCCCGATCTCATGCACACCTCGATGTTGTCGTCGCGAACCCGGGTCCTCCTCGCATGCGCGGGGGACGGGCGGGACGCTATCAACGGGCGTGCGGCGAACGGCGGCCGGCCCTACGGCAGCAGGACCGCGTCCGGGATCTCGTCGAGGAGGGCCGGGGGCTGGGGGCCGAGGACGAGGCGGGCATCGGCGCGCTGCCAGACGGGGGAGCGCCAGGGGTCGCGGGCCTGCTCGGGGGAGCGGAGCACGGCCAGGGTGGGGAGGCCGCCGGCTGCGCCCGTGGCGAGGAGGTCCGGGAGTTCCGGGATCGGTGCCAGGGCGGCGACGTCGTCGAGGACGAGGGTGAGTGGTGGGTCGAGCCGACCGGCGGGTGACTTCGCGGCCATGCGCCGGCCGTGCTCGACCACGCTCGAGACGAGTGCGGTGAGCAGCGGCATCGCACCCGGGTGGGTTCGCGGGTCCTCGTTGGGTTCGCCCACCACGTACAGCGTGCCCAGATCCGTCAGGAATGACTCCACGTCGAGCGAGTCGGCGCGGCCGGGATTGCACGCGTCCCTGATGTGCACGGAGTTGAGCGACTCCAGAGCGCGGTGGACGAGGGCCTGGGCGGCGTCGCGGCGGTCGGCGTGGGCGTGGAGCACGGACTCCAGCTCGCCGCTCCAGCCGGAGGCGGCCCGGGTGTGGGTGCGCAGGATGCGTACGGCGTCCTGGCCGTTGGTGCCGCCCGCCCAGCGGTGGACCTGGCGGAAGGGCTGGCCGTCCACGGCGGCGGCATGCAGCCAGCAGCGCAGCAGGGTCTCGGCCGCGTCGTACAGGGCCGCGTCGAGGCTCGCACGGGGGCGTACGGGGAACAGCAGGGCCCGGGAGCGGGTGACGGCCGTGGGGACGTCCTCGCAGCCCGTGTGGGGCGCCCAGCGCAGCCGGGCGGGGGTGTCGACGAGGTGGGCCGGGTCGAAGACGTGGACCGGGCCGAGCTTGGCGCGGTTGCCGACGGTTTGGCGGAAGGTGTCGGGGTCGGCGGTGGTGACGACGACCGGGCCCGCGGCGTTGAGGACGGCGGGCTGGACCAGGCGCTTGCCCTTGTCGCCGCGGTGCGTCGCGAAGGCGGCGTAGGTGCGGGTGAGTTCGCGGTCGACGGAGACCTCGGCGGCCGCGGGGGGCTCGGCGCGGACCGGCGCGGCATCCACGGGCAGGTTCACGGGCGGGTCCGGCGCGGGGGACGGGGCCGGTACCGGCGCCGTGACGGGTGCGGCGGCCGGGGAGCTCTGCGCGGGCACTGTCGCCGCCGCCTTGGCGGCGGCGCGGCGGGCCGCGTGCCGCAGCCGGGTGCGGGCGATGGCGCCCATGACGAAGACGGTGAGCACGAAGAGCACCATCAGCTGCCCGATGAAGACCCCCCAGAACAGGCCCGAGCCGGGCAGGCCCGCCAGGGGGGCGGGGGCCCAGGCGCCCGCGATGTCGTGGGGCTGGGCGATGAGGTGGCGCATGGCCAGGGGGGTCCGGGTGAAGTGGACGTCGGCCGGCCAGGCGCCGTGGGACAGGAAGCCGGCTATCCCGGTGCCCGTCCACACCAGGATCGTCATGCCGAGCAGGAAGCCGATCACGCCGAGGATGAGCCCGTCGGGGATCCCGCCCTCGCGCTCCTGGCCGCTGTGGTGCTGTCTCGCCATGGTCAGGCCACCGTTCAGGCCACCGCGTCGTCGGCCATGTGTTTGTCGAGGGAGACCCGTGGCTCGCCCTCGTCCGGGTCCTCGCCGTAGTCGACGGAGCCCTCGGTCATGGCGCGGTCGGTGTAGACGAGGGGGCGTTCGGACTCGGTGATGAGGTGCTTGACCACCTGGACGTTGCCGTTGACGTCCCAGACGGCGATGCCGGGGGTGAGCGTGGGGATGATCTCCACCGCCCAGCGGGGCAGGCCCAGCACCCGCCCGGTGGAGCGGGCCTCGTCGGCCTTCTGGGCGTAGATGGTGCGGGTGGAGGCCATCTTGAGGATGGCGGCGGCCTCCTTGGCGGCGGCACCGTCCACGACGTCGGAGAGGTGGTGGACGACGGCGACGAAGGACAGGCCGAGCCGGCGGCCGAACTTCAGCAGGCGCTGGAACAGCTGGGCCACGAAAGGGCTGTTGATGATGTGCCAGGCCTCCTCGACCAGGAAGATGCGCTTCTTCCGGTCGGGGCGGATCCAGGTGTGCTCCAGCCAGACGCCGACGATCGCCATGAGGATCGGCATCGCGATGGAGTTGCGGTCGATGTGGGACAGGTCGAAGACGATGAGCGGCGCGTCCAGGTCGATGCCGGCGGTCGTCGGGCCGTCGAACATGCCGCGCAGGTCGCCGTCGACGAGCCGGTCGAGCACCAGGGCGACGTCCAGGCCCCAGGCGCGGACGTCCTCCAGGTCGACGTTCATCGAGTCGGCGGAGTCCTCCATGGGGTGCCGCAGCCGCTCCACGATGTCGGTGAGGATCGGCTGGCGGTCCGTCACCGTCTCGTGCACGTAGGCGTGGGCCACCTTGAGCGCGAAGCCGGAACGTTCGTCCAGACCGCGGCCCATGGCGACCTCGATGATCGTACGGAGCAGGGCCAGCTGGCCCGTCGTGGCGATCGCGGGGTCGAGCGGGTTGAGCTTGATGCCGCCGTCGAGGGCGGCCAGCGGGTCGAGCCGGATGGGAGTTATTCCGAGGGCCTTGGCGATCAGGTTCCACTCGCCGACGCCGTCCTCGCCCTGGGCGTCCAGGACGACGACCTGGCGGTCGCGGAAGCGCAGCTGCCGCAGCACGTAGGTCTTCTCCAGGGCGGACTTGCCGTTGCCGGACTCGCCGAGCACCAGCCAGTGCGGGGCGGGCAGTTGCTGTCCGTACAGCTGGAAGGGGTCGTAGATGTACCCCTTGCCGGAGTAGACCTCGCGGCCGATGATCACGCCGGAGTCGCCGAGGCCGGGGGCCGCGGTCGGCAGGTAGACGGCCTGGGCCTGGCCGGTGGAGGTGCGGACGGGGAGGCGGGTGCTCTCCACCTTGCCGAAGAGGAAGCCGGTGAAGGCGTCGGTGATCGCTGCGAGGGGGTCCAGCATGGCCATGGGTGGAGCGCCTCCTCGGCGTCAGCGGTCGTCGTCGCGCCCGCGGCGCGGGCCTCGGCTCGGCATCGTTGTCCCTGTCGTCCTTCCCATTGGTCCCGCCCCTGCGGGCGGGGCGTCAAGCGCGCACGGGCGCATGCTCGTCCTCACGGCTACCGGCGGATGCCGGTCGCGAACGGAAGCGTGTTGACGAACGCCCGGTGGTGCTCGCGGTCGCACCACTCCACCTTGAGGTACGACTTGCCCGCGGCGGCGCGGATCGTGCGCTTGTCGCGGGCGAGTGCCTCGGGGGAGCGGGAGGAGACCGTGATGTAGCCGACCAGGTTGACGCCGGCGGCTCCGGAGGCGAGGTCTTCGCCGCGCTGGTCGATACGGCTGTGGTGGGCGATGTCGCGGGGGTCGACCACGCGGTTCATCTTGGCGGCCCGGCTGGCGTCGGCGTCGTCGTTGGTCTTCTCGGTGAGCATGCGCTCGATGGCGACGTCGGTGGGTTCCAGGTCCATGCAGACGGCGACCGTGCGGATCACGTCCGGGGTGTGGACGAGCAGCGGTGCAAGGAAGTTGACCCCGACCGGGGTGAGCGGCCACTCCTTGACCCACGCTGTGGAGTGGCACCAGGGGGCGCGGGTGACCGACTCGCGGGTCTTGGCCTGGAGGTACGTGGGCTCGGTGGCGTCCAGCTCGGCCGGCCAGGCGTTGCGGCGGGTCATCGCCTGGATGTGGTCGATCGGGTGGTCCGGGTCGTACATCGAGTGGATCAGGGACGCGAGCCGGGCCTGCCCCAGAGGCTGCCGGACGCGGATGTCCGCCTCGGTGAGCCGGGCGCAGATGTCGGTCAGCTCGCGGGCCATGACCGCGGCGATGCCCGCGTCCTTGTCGAGCCCCTTGCGGCCGGCGCCGGCGGCGCGCGCGATGGCGTTGCCCTCGGCGGCCAGTTCGCGGCTGTAGTGCATGCAGGCCACGAGGTAGGCGCGGTGCTGCTCGGAGGAGGTCGACACCATGGACTGCAGCTGCTCGTACGAGTCCTTCAGCCACTGCTCGGCGTGCTCGTCGCCGCGCTGCGCGACGTCCTTGGCGTGCGCGTCGGGGTCGGCGGGCAGCGTGCGGGCCAGCATCTGCAGCCGGGTGACGAAGCCGTCGCCGTTGGCCACGTGCTTGAGCAGCGTGCCGAACCGGTCGACCAGGGCCTCCTGGTCCTCGCTGTCGCGCAGGCCGACGCCGGGGCCCTCGATCTCGATGGCCGCGGTGACCGTGCGGCGGTCGACGTGCAGCAGGACCGCGATCTCGTCCGGGCCGAAGGGGGCCGACAGCCAGGTGATGCGCCCGATGCCCGGCGGCGGCCCGATCTCGACCTCCCGGCCGTCGAGCCGGGTGCCCGCCTCCAGGGCCGCGGAGCGGTAGGTCGGGGCGGAGCGCAGCGTCCGGCGGTAGGTGCGGTTGATCTCGAACCAGCGGTAGAAGGTGCGGCGCCGGTAGGGCATGTAGACGGCGGCGAAGGCCAGCAGCGGCCAGCCCGTCAGGCCCAGGATGCGCAGCGGCAGGATCGGGATGAGCAGACCGGACATCATGCCCAGGAAGGCCCCCGCGATGATCAGGGCGATCTCGCCCGTCTCGCGGTTCTTGCCCACGATGGCGTTGGGGCGGGCCTTGCCGATCAGATAGGTACGGCGCTGCTGCGGGGCGGCATAGGGCTGGGACGTCACCGGCTTTCGCCTCCTGCTGTGGTGCTCTTGCCGCCGTTGCCGCGGTCGGGGTTGGTCCGCGGGGACGGCGTGGGGGCCGGGGCGTTCGAGCCGCCGTTCCGGCTGCTGTGGGCGGCGATGCCGCTGGGCACGGTGTTGGCGGGCTGGCCTCCGCCGCCGCCCGTGGGCTGCTCCTGGCCGCCGCCGCGGGTGCTGTGGGTCTTGATGCCCTGCTTGACGAGCGCGGCCGGCGAGGAGATGACGGCGGCCGCCTGGGACTCGGAGCTCGCCTTGCGGTTGCTGCGCAGGCTGGCCACGTCGTCACCGAAACCGGGGACGAAGCGGTAGATCATCGCGCTGGCGAAGATGGCCAGCAGGATGATGGCCAGGCCCGACACGACGGCGCCGAAGGCGGTGGGCCCGTCGGAACCGCTGAGCGCGCCTGCCAGGCCCAGCACGATCACGATGACCGGCTTCACCAGGATCACCGCGATCATGATCCCGGCCCAGCGGCGCACGTGGTGCCACATGTTCTTGTCGACCAGGCCGGAGTACACCGCGGTGCCGAGCAGGGCGCCGACGTACAGCAGGGCGGCCCGGATCACCAGTTCCAGCCACAGGACGCCGGCGGCGAGCACGGAGACCAGCGAGACCACGATCAGCATGATCGGGCCGCCGCCGATGTCGGAGCCCTTGGTGAGGGCGTCCGTGAACGACCCGAAGAACACATCGGTGTTGGCGGCCGTGCCGGAGGCGATGACCTCGGTGATGCCGTCCGTGGCGGACACCACGGTGTAGAGGATCAGCGGGGTGAACGCGGAGGCGATGACGGTCAGCCACAGGAAGCCGACGGCCTCCGTCAGCGCCTCGGTCAGCGGCACGCCGCGCACGGCGCGCTTGGCGACAGCCAGCAGCCACAGCAGCAGCGTGAGGAACGTGGACGCGGCGAAGACGACCGCGTACTGGGTCAGGAACGCCTTGTTGGTGAAGTCCACGGCGGCGGTCTTGGTGACCGCCTTCGACAGGCCGTCGATGACCCACGCGGCGGCGTCGGCGCAGCCCTTGGCGAGCGAGGACAGGGGGTCGAGCGGATCGACGACGGAGGGGGTGTGGCCGCCAGAACCGTCGCCGTTCTCGCAGTAGTCGCGTGCCTGGCCCACGATGTAGTCGCAGGCGCTCTTGGTGCCGCTGGGGCTGGGCGTCGGCGAGGGGGCGGCCGCGGCACGGGAGGCGGCCAGGACGAGCGCGGTCTGGGCGACCGTGACCACGGCCGTGACGGACAGCGCACGGCGGAGGCGGCTACCGGGCATAGGTGAAACCTCCGTATCCCTCGACCGCGTTGGCGATCTCGTCCGCGCTCGCCGCCCGGTTGTCGCCGTTGACCGGGGCGGGGCCTTCCTTCTGGCCCGACGACTCGATCTTCCAGTCCCCGTCGGCCCAGGTGAGTTGCTCGGTGATGGTGAACCACGTCTGGGTCACCGGCTTCGTCGATCCCTCACCGGCCAGGCCGACCAGTCCGGTGCACCACACCTCCACGGTGGCGCTGCCGCCGGAGAGTTCCGTCACCCTGGAACCCACGGGGATCGTGCGGGAGACGAAGGTGTAGCCGTCCGGGACGCTGCCGTCCTCGTTGAGGCCCACGTTCTGCAGGAAGTTCGGCGAGTACGCCCGGTCCAGGTCGGCCTGGAGACGGCCGACGACGTCCGGGGCGTGGATCGCCGCGACGATCGCGTGGCGCCGGTCCGCGGTGAACATGCCGTCGGAGCCGAGCGCCACCGCGTAGTTGGCCGCGGCGGACTGCGCGCCCTGGTCGGTACGGGAGTACCCCGTGGGGATGCCCGCGGACTTGCCGTCGACCGGGCGGGTGCCGGTCGCGGCGGTGGGCTGGGGGGCGGTGCCGCCGCCCGCGGCGCGGTTGCCGTTGCCGGAGCCCGCGGTTTCCCCGCCGTGGTCGCCGCCGCGGTTGACGAAGGCGATCGCGGCGATGAGGAGGACGACGACGCCGACGACGGTGACGAGGCTGCGCCCGGAGCGCGCGGGGCGGCGCGCCGGGACGCCGGTGCCGGCCGTGGACTCGGGGAGCCGGGTGCGCGTGGGCGGGCCGTCCGGGCCGAGGCTCATCGGGGGCTCGCCCCCTTGGGGATCGTCGGGTGAGTGGGCATCAGTACGCAGCCTCGGGTGGGGAACGGGGCCGGGACGGGCCCCTTGGGGACAGTGCGCAGGGGACGGGGCGGGGAGCCCGGAGCGCGGTCGCTAGACCGCCATCCCGTAGACGATGGTGAACAGGGTGCCGAGGGAGCCGATGATGAACACGCCGGTGAGTCCGGCGATGATCAGGCCCTTGCCCTGTTCGGCACTGAAGGTGTCGCGGAGCGCGGTCGCTCCGATGCGCTGTTTCGCGGCGCCCCAGATCGCGATGGCGAGACAGAGCAGAATCGCTACTGCCATCACCACCTCGATCATCACGCGCGCTTCGTTCCCCAGGGAGCCGAACGGCCCCCAGTCCGGGGCGATACCACCAATGATGGTGTTGATGTCGCCCTTGTCGGCCGCCAGGAACATGAGAACTCACCACCACGCTAGATCAGTTGGCATCCTCGCCGGGGCGCAAGGAGCCAAGGTCTATCTTGGCGGAGGATGTCGCCGTCGTATGTCGACTCAGCGACTTTCTCAGCCGATTCCCTCGTGTGATCCGGGCCGCAGCCGTCAAAATGGTCGCAGCGGCGTGCGAGCCGGTGTTCGATGGGACTTAGTTGACTACTCTGTGTATCACGGTGGTGAGCGGAGGGCAACGATTGGCGGCGCGCTGCCCGGGGATGCTTCCGGGGGCCTGGCGCTCCGTCACCTTCCGTGCCGGGCAGGCTGAGCGGGCGAGCACACGGAGAGGGTGGGGCGGGTGACGGCGGCGGGTCGTTCGGCGCGCAAGGCCTGGTGGCTGGCGGGGGTGGTCGGCGGGCTGTTCATGTCGTTCGTGACGCTGCTCGTCGTCGGCACGTACTTGGTGGCGGCCAACCTGGCGGGCGGCGGCGGGGGCGCGGTGGCGCTCGCCAAGGGGGCCGTGCCCGCGGCCTACCAGGGCATCGTGCAGAAGTGGGGGAATCTGTGCGACGCCATCAACCCGGCGCTGCTGGCGGCCCAGCTGTACCAGGAGAGCGGCTGGAACCCGCAGGCGCGCAGCCAGGCGCAGGCGCAGGGCATCGCGCAGTTCATCCCCGGGACGTGGGCCACGCACGGTGTGGACGGCGACGGTGACGGCGACCGCGACGTCTGGGACCCGCGGGACGCGATCCCGTCGGCGGCGTCGTACGACTGCGAACTGGCGCAGTACGTGAAGGACGTCCCGGGCGATCCGACGGAGAACATGCTCGCCGCGTACAACGCGGGCGCGTACCGGGTGATCCAGGCCGGCGGGGTACCGCGCATCCGCGAGACGCAGAACTACGTGCGGATCATCACCACGCTGGAGAAGAGCTTCGCGGCGCCGGTCGGCGCGGTCGCGCCCTCCCGGCAGGCGGCGGGTGCCATCTACTACGCGCAGGAGAAGCTGGGCACGCCCTACCTGTGGGGTGGCAACGGCACGGCGGACCAGGGCGGGCGCTTCGACTGCTCGGGTCTGACGAAGGCGGCGTACGAGTCGGTCGGCATCGAGCTGCCGCGCGTGGCCAACGACCAGTGGAACGCCGGGCCGCACCCGAAGCGCGACGAGCTGCTCCCGGGGGACCTGGTCTTCTTCGCCAACGACCTGACCGACCCGCGCTCGATCCACCACGTCGGGATCTACGTCGGCGGCGGGTACATGATCAACGCCCCGTACACGGGCGCGGTCATCCGCTTCGACAAGATCGACAGCCCGGACTACATCGGCGCGACGCGGGTGACGGCGGCGGGCGCGGCGGCGGTCTGACGGCCGGTCGCGGCCGCGGCGCGGGCAGGCTCCGCCGCGGCCGGCCGGGTCTCCCTTCGGTAACGTCCTGGTGATCATCCGGTGGAGACCGGAACGCCGCGTACCGTGCGGCTCGTTGGACGGGGGACAATGGCACTCCCGGCCTCGTGTCGTCTGTGTGCGGGGGTGCCGCGGAGACAGTTAGGGGTGCACCGGTGGCTGCGCTTTCACTGGACGGCTCCAACCCGGATGTCAGCCTGCTCCGTGACATCAACGGGCTCGCGAAGCACGCGCCGCGCTGGCTGGACCGCGCCGTGGAGGTCGTGGGCGAGTACGGACTCCTGCTGCTCATGGTGCTGGTCGCCGGATGGTGCTGGTGGCGGGTGGCGCGCCGCGGCGGTGCCGAGGCCCCGGCGGCGGTGGCGGGCGTGGTCTGGGCCGCGCTCGCGGGGGGCGTGTCGGTGCTGCTGAACGTCCCGCTGCGCAACTTCGTGGACCGGCCGCGCCCGTTCGTCGAGCACCAGGGCCTGGACGTGCTCGTCAGGAGCCGGGTCCACTTCTCCTTCGTCAGCGACCACGCGGCCGTGACGATGGCGGTGGCCGTCGGGCTCTTCCTGGTCAGCCGCAAGTGGGGGCTGGCCGCCGTCGGGATCGCGCTCGCCGAGGGCTTCAGCCGGGTCTACATGGGCGTGCACTACCCCACCGACGTGCTGGGCGGCTTCGCCCTCGGCACGGCCGTCGCGCTGCTCTTCGCACCCCTCGCGCTGGCCCTGCTGACGCCGCTGGCGTCCGCTGTGGCCGCTTCCCGGGCGGGGGTGCTCGTCCGGGTGCCCCAGCCGGCCGGGAAGGCCGCGGCGCGGCGCGGGGAGCCGTTCCCGGAGCCCACGGCCGCCGACAGGGATCTGGCGGCCTGAGGGCTCCCACGGGTTTCCCCGCGCCGGGCGGGCGCGAGCGCTACAGGGCCTGCTGGAAGGCGAACAGCCGCGTGGGGTCGTAGCGGGTCTTCAGCCGGGTGAGCTTGTCGGCGGCGGAGCCGTAGTAGGCGGTGCGCCAGTCGGCCAGCGTGGGGTCGGTGTAGTTCTGGTAGGCCGCGCCCGAGGCGTACCGGCGCATCGCGCTGTGCAGGCCGTCGAGCCACTGGGTGGTGCCGGGGGTCTCGATGTACTGCGCGAGGAAGCGCGAGCGGCGGTGCACGAAGGCCGTGGCGGTCGGGGAGACCCGGTTGACGGCGCCGCCGAGCGCCGTGAGCGAGACGCTGCCGGCGCCCGAGCGCAGCGCGCCGACCTGGGAGAGCAGCGTCTGGATGCCGGCCTCCGTCAGGGAGCGGTCGTAGAAGTCCGAGCGCGCGGTGTACGTCTCGCGGCCGAGGCGGCCGGAGGGGCTGCGGCCCGGGGTCGTCCCGGGCAGATGGCACTGGGCGGTGCTCAGGTCCGAGCAGCCCGCGTACGCGAGCGTCGCGTCGAGGTAGGGCCGCGGGTGGAGGGAGACGCTGCTCGCGGGGGCGCCGACGCTGTCGGCGAGCCGGTCGACGGCGTTGGCGAGCTCCGTGCGGGAGGTGATACCGACGGTGGCGATGCTGATCTTCGGGGAGCCGGAGCCGGACTTGTCCAGGTGCAGCGCGGACCAGATCTGGTCGGGCTGCGTGGGGCCCCACTCCTGCCAGGCGCGGATGACCGCGGCGGCCTTGCTCCACGACCAGGTCAGGTAGCCGGTGACGACCTGGGGTGCGGCCTGGGTGGTGAACGTCAGGTTCGTGACGACGCCGAACTGGCCGCCGCCCGCGCCGCGCAGGGCCCAGAAGAGTTCGGGGTTCTCGTCGGCGCTGCAGCGCAGCACCCGTCCGCCCGCGGTGACGATCTCCGCGGAGGTGAGGCTGTCGCAGGTCAGACCGTAGGCCCGGCTGATGACGCCGTGGCCGCCGCCGAGGGTGAGGCCGGAGATGCCGACCGTCGGGCAGGAGCCGGCGGGCAGGGTGCGGCCCGCGGCGCCGAGCTTGGTGTAGACGTCGATCAGCTTGGCGCCGGCGCCGATGGTGGCGGACGAGCCGGAGCGGGTGATCTTCGCGAGGGACGAGACGTCCAGGACGAGCCTGCCCTTGCCGCCCGAGTAGCCGGCGTAGGAGTGGCCGCCGTTGCGGATCGAGACGGGGACGCCCGTGCGGCGGGCGAAGTCCAGGCACTCCCGGATGTCCTCGGTGCCGGCGACGTAGGCGACCGCGGCGGGGCGCTGCCCGTCGAAGCGCGTGTTGTACAGCAGCCGGGCGGTGGCGTAGTCGGCGTCGTCGGGGCGGACGAGCCGGCCGTCGAGGGAGTGCGCGAGCGCTTTCCAGTCCGGCGGGACGGTCGCTGCGGCGCTGGTGGCGGCGGGCGGTCCGCTCGCGGCGGTGGGCGTTCCCGTCCCCGTGGACGCGGCACTGGGTATTCGGCTGCCGGCGGCCGCCGGGTGGCCGGATCCTGCGGGATCGCAGGCCGCGCTCAGCCAGGTCGCGGCGGTGATGCCGGCGCCCCCGCGGATGAGTGCTCGTCGGTTCAACGTGGGCGCCCTCTCGCTTCGGAACCCTTGTGGTTCCTCCTGACATGACGGCGGCGGGTGCATGTCGGTTGCGAGGCGTACGACACACCGGCGGGGAGAGCGCCGGCGCTCAGGACCCGGCGTGCTCGGCGGCGTCGCGCCGGGCGCGTTCGCGGGCTCTGCGGGAGGGGCCGCGCCATCCGCACGTGCAGGTGGCGAAGGAGAAGGCGCCCTTCTCCTTGGTCGTCGCACGGTGCGCTGGAGGGGGTTCGCTGGGGGGCACGGATCAAAGCTACCGGCCGTGACGCGGTGCCCTGACCCTCGTTATGCCGCTTGGCGAGTGAGCCGAAGGGGTCCTGGACGGCGGCACGGTGCAGGGGGTAGGCGCAGATGGGTCAGGTCAGCAGGGCGACCGCCGCGGCCGTGGGACTCGGGATGTGCGCGGCAGCACTCACGGGATGCTCCGGCAGCGGCGAGGCCGTGGAGGTGGGCGGCGCGCCCCGGGACACGGACCGGGCGCTGCGGCAGGCGGCCGACGCACTGGTCCGGGCCGGCAGCTCGAAGGTCCGTACGACGATGGAGACCGCCAGCGGCGGCACCAAGGTGACCATCACCGGCACCGGGAGCTTCGACTACGCCGCGCGGCACGGCAGCCTGCGGCTCGTCCTGCCGCCGGATGCCGCGGGCGACGCGGAGCACGCGCCGGTCACGGAGCTGCTGACCCCCGGGGCCCTCTACATGAAGAACCGGGGCGAGGGCGTGCCCGCCGACAAGTGGGTGTGGGTGGACACCACGCGGCTGCCGGACGGCAACCTCGTCACCGGCGGCGCCACCGATCCGCTGGTCGCCGCGGAGTTGCTGCGCGGCGCGCGCGAGGTGCGCATGGTGGGCCTGGAGACGCTGGACGGCACGCGGGTGCGGCACTACCGGGGGGTGACCGACATCGTGCGGGCCGCCGACGCCGCCTCGGCGCAGGCCCGCGGCGCGCTGCGGGCGGCGGCGGGCGGCTTCTCCGTGACGCGGGTCCCCTTCGACGCCTACCTGGACGACGCCGGGGTGCTGCGCAAGGTCCGGCAGCGCTTCACCTTCGCCAATCCCGGGGTCGCGGGCGGCCAGAGCGCCCCGGCCGCGGTCACGGTGGTCTCGACCACCGCGCTGTACGCTTTCGGGGCGCCGGTGCGGGTAGTGCTGCCGCGCGCGACCGACATCTACACCGGAAAGATCGTTTCTGCGGCCGGCTCCTAGAACCTTGTGAAAATGGTCCGTCCGTGTCATGCACGGACCGTGCACCGGTCCCTACGCTGGGCGGGGAGGAGGTGGTGCACGTGGCGATGTGGCTCCTGGACCAGGACGATCAGGTCCACGTGGCCCTCGCGGAGATCGAGTTGTGCTGCGAGCTCATGATCGCCGCCTCGGCGACCGCCGAGGAACGGCTGAGCCCGGAGCGCATCGACGAGGTGCTCGCGGTGGAACCACGCGTTCCCGCGCAGGGCCGTCGGCTCGGCTAGCTCCGCAGCAGCCGGGCTATGGCGGCGGTGGCCTCGGCGACCTTGTCGTCCGCTTCGGGGCCACCCTTCGCGGCGGCGTCGGCGACGCAGTGCCGCAGGTGCTCCTCCAGCAGTTGCAGGGCGAAGGACTGCAGGGCCTTTGTGCCGGCGGACACCTGGGTAAGGATGTCGATGCAGTACACGTCCTGCTCGACCATCCGCTGGAGGCCCCGGATCTGCCCCTCGATACGGCGCAGCCGCTTCAGGTGCTGGTCCCTCTGTTCGGCGTACCCGTGCTGGTGCGCCGGATGCTCCGCGGCACCGGCGGTCCCCGCCTCTTCGTGCGGAGCCGTGTCGCCGGCCTCGGTGACCGTCATGGCGTCCCTCCTGCCCCCGATATACCCCTGCCGGGTATATCGTACCGAATTCGCCTCATTGTGCGAGCGTGCACCGGGAGGAGCCCCGATGGGGACCGTTTGCGACCATGAGCGACACTGTAAGACGCCGGTTAGCCCTGGCCGTGCGATGCGCCTAGCATCAATGCGACCGAAACCGATGTATTCCGAGGACTTCACGTGCGCTTTCGTCTGACCCCAAGGGAGACGAGCTTCTACGACATGTTCGCCGCGTCCGCGGACAACATCGTCACAGGGTCGAAGCTCCTGATGGAACTCCTCGGCGCCGACTCCGCCACGCGCGCGGAGATCGCCGAGCGGATGCGGGCGGCGGAGCACGCGGGGGACGACGCGACCCACGCGATCTTCCACCAGCTGAACTCCTCCTTCATCACGCCCTTCGACCGCGAGGACATCTACTCCCTCGCGTCCTCCCTCGACGACATCATGGACTTCATGGAGGAGGCCGTCGACCTGGTGGTCCTCTACCAGATCGAGGAGCTGCCCCGCGGGGTCGAGCAGCAGATCGAGGTGCTGGCCCGGGCCGCCGAGCTGACCGCCGAGGCGATGCCGCACCTGCGCACGATGGACAACCTCACCGAGTACTGGATCGAGGTCAACCGCCTGGAGAACCAGGCCGACCAGATCCACCGCAAGCTGCTGGCCCACCTCTTCAACGGCAAGTACGACGCGATCGAGGTGCTCAAGCTCAAGCAGATCGTGGACGTCCTGGAAGAGGCGGCGGACGCCTTCGAGCACGTGGCCAACACCGTGGAGACCATCGCGGTCAAGGAGTCCTGAACCAGGTGGAGACCTTCTCTCTGGTCGTGACCATCGGCGTCGCGCTCTTCTTCACGTACACCAACGGCTTCCACGACTCGGCGAACGCCATCGCCACCTCGGTGTCCACCCGGGCGCTGACCCCGCGGGCCGCGCTGGTCATGGCCGCCGTGATGAACCTCGCCGGCGCCTTCCTCGGCACCGGGGTCGCCGAGACCGTCAGCAAAGGCATCATCGAGACCCCGTCCGGCGACTCGGGGATGGGCATCCTCTTCGCCGGGCTGGTCGGCGCCATCGTCTGGAACCTGGTCACCTGGTACTACGGCCTGCCCTCGTCGAGCACCCACGCGCTCTTCGGCGGCCTGGTCGGCGCGGCGCTCGCAGGCGGCACGGGGGTCATCTGGTCCGGCGTGGTCGACAAGGTCGTCCTGCCGATGTTCCTGTCGCCGGTCATCGGCCTGATCGTCGGCTACCTGTTCATGCTGGCCATCATGTGGATCTTCCGGAAGGCCAACCCCAACAAGGCCAAGCGCGGCTTCCGGATCGCGCAGACCGTGTCGGCGGCGGGCATGGCACTCGGCCACGGACTCCAGGACGCGCAGAAGACCATGGGCGTGGTGGTGCTCGCCCTGACCATCGCCGACGTGCAGAAGCAGGGCGACGGCATCCCGGTCTGGGTGAAGATCGTCTGCGCCCTCATGCTGTCGCTCGGCACGTACGCGGGCGGCTGGCGCATCATGCGGACCCTGGGCCGCAAGATCATCGAACTGGACCCGCCGCAGGGCTTCGCCGCGGAGACCACGGCGGCGTCGATCCTCTACACCACGGCCTACATCTTCAAGGCGCCGATCTCCACGACCCATGTCATCACCTCCGCCATCATGGGCGTCGGTGCGACGAAGCGGCTCAACGCGGTCCGCTGGGGCGTCGCCAAGAACATCGTCGCCGGCTGGTTCATCACCATGCCGGCCGCGGCACTGGTGGCCGCGGCCACCTACGGCGTCGTGCACTTCGCCTTCGCCTGAGCCCCCTTCCGCTCCGTCCCGCGCACGCAACAAGGGCCCGCCCCCCGGAGGGAGCGGGCCCTTCGCCTTGCGGTGGCACCGCCATGCAGCACCGCAGGACGGTTCTCGGGCTTCGGCCGGTCGGCTCAGCCGAAGCGGCCGGAGATGTAGTCCTCGGTCGCCTGGACGGAGGGGTTGGAGAAGATGCGCTCGGTGTCGTCGATCTCGATGAGCTTGCCGGGCTGGCCGACCGCCGACAGGTTGAAGAAGGCGGTGCGGTCCGAGACGCGCGCGGCCTGCTGCATGTTGTGGGTGACGATGACGATGGTGAAGCGCTCCTTGAGCTCACCGATCAGGTCCTCGATGGCGAGGGTGGAGATCGGGTCGAGCGCGGAGCACGGCTCGTCCATCAGCAGCACCTCGGGCTCGACCGCGATGGCGCGGGCGATGCACAGACGCTGCTGCTGACCGCCGGAGAGGCCGGAACCCGGCTTGTTCAGGCGGTCCTTGACCTCGTTCCACAGGTTGGCGCCGCGCAGGGACTTCTCGACGATGGTGTCGAGGTCGCCCTTGCGCTTGACGCCGTTGAGCTTGAGGCCCGCCGCGACGTTGTCGTAGACGGACATCGTCGGGAAGGGGTTCGGGCGCTGGAAGACCATGCCGACCGTGCGGCGCACGGAGACCGGGTCCACGCCCGCGCCGTACAGGTTCTCGTCGTCCAGCAGCACCTTGCCCTCGACGCGGCCACCGGGGGTGACCTCGTGCATGCGGTTCAGGGTGCGCAGGAAGGTGGACTTGCCGCAGCCGGAGGGGCCGATGAAGGCCGTCACCGTGCGCGGCTCGATGTTCATCGAGATGTCGTCGATCGCCTTGAATCCGCCGTAGTAGGCGGAGAGGCCGCTGACGTCGATTCGCTTGGCCATGGTGGTGTTGCTCTCAATCCTTGGAAGTCGCTGATGTAGGCCGCGTCAGCGACCGGTCTTCGGGGCCTTCCAGCGGGCGATGCCGCGGGCCACGATGTTCAGGATCATGATGAAGGCGATCAGCACGAGTGCCGCCGCCCACGCCCGGTCGTAGCTGGGCTCGTTGCCGTTCTGGTACTGCTGGAAGATGTAGAACGGGAGCGAGGCCTGCGGGCCGTTGAACGGGTCGTTGTTGATCAGGTTGTTGCCGAAGACCAACAGGGCGATGGGGGCGCTCTCACCGGCGATACGGGCGACGGCGAGCATGACGCCCGTCGTGATGCCGCCGATCGCGGTGGGGACGACCACCTTCACAATGGTGCGCCACTTCGGCACACCGAGGGCGAGGGACGCCTCGCGCAGCTCGTTCGGGACGAGCTTGAGCATCTCCTCGGTGGACCGGACGACGACGGGCATCATCAGGATGGCGAGCGCCATGGAGCCGGCGAAGCCCGAGGGACCGAAGCCCAGCAGCAGGTTCCAGGTCGAGAGGATGAACAGACCGGCGACGATCGACGGGATACCCGTCATGACGTCGACGAAGAAGGTGACGGCCGTGGCCAGGCGGCCCTTGCCGTACTCCACCAGGTAGATCGCGGTCAGCATGCCGATCGGGGCGGCGATGGCGGTGGCGATGCCGACCTGCTCCAGCGTGCCGATGATGGCGTGGTAGACGCCGCCGCCGGTGCCGATGGTGAGCACGCCGTTCATCGAGTGCGACAGGAAGTCGCCGTTGAGGACCTTGATGCCCTTGCTGATCGTGGTGGCGAGCAGCGAGTAGAGCGGCAGTGCGGCCACGATGAACGCGGCCCAGATCATGCTGGTGGCGACGCGGTCCTTGGCCTGGCGGCGGCCTTCGACCTGCGCGGTGATCGCGTAGGTGCCCGCGACGAACAGCACGACGGCGATCAGGCCCCACTGGATCTTGCTGTCCAGGCCGCCGACGACACCGATGAGGATGCCGAGGACCAGGGCGCCCACGGCGATGGCCGCCGGTGCCCAGCGGGGCAGTCGGCGCTGGGCCAGGGCCCGGCGCGGCACGGAGGAGGCCGGCCGCTTGTCCGTTACTGCGTGGCTCATGCGTTGGCCCCCGAGTATTCCTTGCGCCGGGCGATGATCGCGCGGGCGGCGCCGTTGACCAGCAGGGTGATGACGAAGAGCACGAGACCGGAGGCGATCAGGGCGTCGCGGCCGAACTCGTTGGCCTCGCCGAACTTGGCGACGATGTTCTGGGAGAACGTGCCGCCGACCGGGTCGAGGATGTGCGCCGACAGGATCGGGGAGGCGGAGAGCACCGTGGCCACGGCCATGGTCTCGCCGAGCGCGCGGCCGAGGCCGAGCATCGAGGCGCTGATGATGCCGGAGCGCGCGAAGGGCAGCACCGACATCCGGATGGTCTCCCAGCGGGTGGCGCCGAGGGCCAGGGCGGCTTCCTCGTGCATCCGCGGGACCTGGCGGAAGACCTCGCGGCTGACGTTGGTGATGATCGGCAGGATCATGATCGCCAGCAGGATGCCGACGGTGAAGATCGAGCGGGCCGCGCCCTGCGGGTCCTCCTTCTCGAAGATCACCGTCCAGCCGAGGTACTCGCTCAGCCACATGTTCAGCCCGGTCAGGTGCGGCACCAGGAACAGGGCGCCCCACAGGCCGTAGATGATGCTGGGCACGGCGGCGAGCAGGTCGATGATGTACGAGACGGGCGAGGCGAGGCGGCGCGGCGCGTAGTGCGAGATGAACAGCGCGATGCCGACCGCGATCGGGACCGCGATGAGCATCGCGATGATCGAGCTGACGATCGTGCCGTAGGCCAGGACCGCGATGCCGAAGACCGGCGGGGTGGCGCTGGCGTTCCACTCGAAGGTGGTGAGGAAGTTGCCCTGGTCCTTGGAGATCGCGTTGATCGCACGGATCGTGAGGAAGATCGCGATCGCTGCCATGATCACCAGCAGCAGGATGCCGGAGCCACGGGAGAGGCCCGAGAAGATCTTGTCACCAACGCGCGTGACAGTGCCCCCGGCCTTCTTGGCTGCCGGTGGCGGAGTAGGGGTCTGTGCAGTTATGGCCATCGGTTTTTTCTCCGGTCTGGGTGGGGGATGGCTCCCCCGGCGGCGGTGCACCGGAAGTGCGGACAGGCCCCGCGACCGCGGTCACGGGGCCTGTCCGCGCGGGGATCAGGCGAGGGCGGCCACGGCGGAGCGGACCTTGGTGGCGATCTCGGCGGGCAGCGGCGCGTAGCCGGCGTCCGACAGGATGGCCTGGCCCTCCTCGCTGGCGGTGTAGCCCAGGAAGGACTTCACCAGCGGCAGCGTCTCGGCCTTGTTGCCCTTGTCGCAGGCGATCTCGTAGGTCACCAGGACGATCGGGTAGGCGTTGTCGGCCTTGGTGACGTACGCGTTGCTCATGTCCAGGGACAGGTCGGCACCGGTGCCGACGACCTTTGCCTGCGCGATGCCGGCGGAGGCGTTGGCCGCGCTGGCCTCGACCGGAGCGGAGGCGCCGGTGTTGATCTTGACCGTCTTGATGTCGTTGGCGGTCGCGTAGGAGAGCTCGAAGTAACCGATCGAGCCGTTGACCTGCTTGACCTGGGCGGCGACACCCGAGGACTTGGCGGCGGACTGGCCACCCTTGCCGGCCCACGCCTTGGCGTGGTCGTACGGCCACGCGTCCTTGGCGGCACCGTTGAAGTACTTGGTCAGGTTGTCCGTGGTGCCGGACTCGTCCTGACGGTGGAAGGACTGGATCTTGGTGCTGGGGAGCTTGGCGTCGGGGTTGAGCGCCTTGATCGCCTTGTCGTCCCAGGTGGTGATCTTCGAGTCGAAGATCTTCGCCAGGGTGGGGGCGTCCAGGACCAGGTTGTCCACGCCGGCCAGGTTGTAACCGATGGCGATGGGGCCACCGACCATCGGGATGCTGATGCCCGTGCCGGTCTTGCAGACCTTCTTCGAGCCCTCGATCTCCTCCGGCTTCAGCGGCGAGTCGGAGCCCGCGAAGCTGTCCGTGCCGTTGTTGAAGTCGATGATGCCCTCACCGGAGGAGGACGCCTTGTAGTTGATCTGCGCGCCGTTGCAGGCCTGCATGTAGTTCTTGACCCAGGCGTCCATGGCGTTCTGCTGGGCAGAGGAGCCGGAAGCGAGGAGCTGGCCGCCGTTGTCGGCACACTTGATGCTGCTGGAGGACGACGCCCCGGCGGAGGCGCTGCTGCCGCTGCTGGCCGTGTCGTCGTTGTTGTTGTCCGAGCCGCACGCAGTGAGGACGAGGGCGCCCGAAACCGCGACCGCGCCGACGGCCAGGGCGCGGAGCCCGCTCTTACGCTGAAGCTTCACCTTCGGTGATTCCTTCCTGAAGCCCGCCGGTGGACGGCGAAGCAGAGGTATGGATTTCTGCATCCACCCGGCAGCTGTTCGCTCACCGGTACGGCCGAAATTAGGCAGATCAGATGACACGGCCGAAGGGGCAGGGTGAACGCAAGGTGAACCTCGCATATCAGTGCGGTATGCCCCTGTGACCGGGGACACGTCATAACCCGTCTATTGTCCTTCGGCCGGGTTCCGCAGGAAGGCGTCGACCACCGGGAGATCACGCTCATGAGTGAGGCGGTGACGTGCCGCGACCGGTGGCAGCCAGATCATCCGGTCCACCTCGCGGTTGGGGACGAAGGCACCCGCGCCCGCCTCCGCGGCCCAGTAGCGGACCACCTTGGGGCGCCCGTCCACGGCGTACATCGACGACGGCAGCGGCACCCCGAGCACGCAGTCGAGGCCCGTCTCCTCCTTGACCTCGCGGCGGGCGCCGTCCACCGCCGTCTCGCCGCGCTTGAGCTTGCCCTTGGGGAGCGACCAGTCGTCGTACTTGGGCCGGTGGACGAGCGCGATCTCCAGGCCGCCGTCCACCGGGGAGCGGCGCCACAGGACAGCCCCCGCGGCCAGGATCGGCGTGTCGGCGGTGGCGGTCATGGCGGCGCTCCCTTCGTGTCGCGACGCGGCGCGGACGCGGATCGTGGCTAACGGCTCCACAGGTGGGCGAAGGCGTAGCGGGCGGCCTCGACCTCCAGGCGCTGGTCGGCGTGGAGGACACCCAGCGCGTAGGCCGTCGCCGGGGCGATCCGCGGGGTGCGTGCCGCGGCCGTGACGGCCGCCGCCGCGTCCGCGGCCTCGCGGTGCTGCTCCAGCACCCGGGCCGCCGCGGCGAACCGGGCGGTGGGGTCCGTGTCGTCGTACGGCAGGACCTCCTGCGCGTAGCGGCGCAGCCGCAGCAGCACACGGACCCGGTTCCACGGCGCGTCCTGACGCTCGGACACCTGCTCGGTGGCCAGGGCGCCGTAGAGCGCGTCGGCGTTGTACGGGTGCCGGGCGCGGGCCAGCGCGAGATCCGCGGCGGCCTCGTTCAGCCGGGTGTGCGCCTGCTCGGCCAGCAACGGCAGTACGGCCTCGGCGGGTTCGTGCGCCGCGGAGGTCAGCGGCACCTCGGAGGCGAGCAGCGCCACCGCGTCGACCACGGCGTGGAAGCGGGAGGAACCCACCGCCTGGAGGGCCGCGGAGTGCGCGCGGGTCCGGGCCAGGGTGAGCTGCCGCTCCAGCAGGGCGCCGGCGCGGGCGGCGCCCACGGCCAGCGGGCCCGTGCCGGTCCCGCGTTCGGCGGCGGCGGGGGAGGGCGCGGGGGTGCGCCGCCCGGTCGCGGCGCGGGCCGCACCGGCCAGGGCCTCGGTGCCCTCGACGGCGCGTGCCGGGGTCTCGCGGAGGGCTTCCGCGGTGCCGGCGCCGTTCCTGCGGTCGGCGGGGGCCAGCTCGGCCGCGGTCCCGGGGCGGTTCGCGGCGGGGCCCTCGCCCGGCGCCGGGAGCCACAGCCCCAGATCGTCGTCGGCCTGCCCGGCCGCGCCCGCTCCGGCGGCGTCCTCCGCGGAGGCGAGTCGCTGCAGCGCGGTGATCAGCCGGGTCAGGCGCGCCGCGTACTGGTGCTCGCGGCCCAGGGTGCCCGACAGCCAGCCGAGTTCGGCCCGCAGCGGCTCCGCCCAGGCCGGGTCGGTCAGCGACCCGTACGTGTGCAGCGCACCGGCGATGCGGCGCGCGGAGCGGCGCATGAGCCGGCCCGCCTCGGCGCTGTCGTCCTGAGGGCGGCCGGGCTCGCCCTCGCGTGCGGTCAGGGCGCGCAGGAAGCCGGTGGCCTGGTCGCGCAAGTACTGTTCGAGCACGGTGCCGGCGTCACGGCCGGGGAGCCCGTCGGCGGTGAGGCCGACGGGCGTCTCTGCCGCCGTGTCAGGGTGTCGCTGGGCCACGCCGGCGCCTCCGCGCGTCGATGAGCATCTCCTGGATATGGGGCAGCGGACGCCCTTCGGCGTCGGTGCTGTGCCGGGTCCACTCCCCGTCGGGGCCGAGCCACCAGGACGAGGTCTCGTCCGATGTGCCGGTCTCCAGCAAGCGGTTCAGGGAGGCGCAGTGCGCGGCGTCGGAGACCCGGACCAGCGCCTCGATCCGGCGGTCGAGGTTGCGGTGCATCATGTCGGCGCTGCCGAGCCACACCTGCGGGTCGCCGCCGTTGGCGAAGATGAAGACCCGGGAGTGTTCGAGGAAGCGGCCGAGCACGCTGCGCACGCGGATGTTCTCCGACAGGCCCGGGACGCCGGGGCGCACCGCACAGATGCCGCGCACCCAGATGTCGACGGGCACGCCCGCCATGGAGGCCTGGTAGAGGGCGTCGATGACCGCCTCGTCGACGATCGAGTTGACCTTGATGCGGATGTAGGCCGGGCGGCCCTCGCGGTGCTTGGCGATCTCGCCGAGGATGCGCTCTATCAACCCGTCGCGCAGGCTGCGCGGCGCCACCAGCAGCCGGTTGTAGGACTCGCGGCGCGAGTAGCCGGACAGCCGGTTGAACAGGTGGGAGAGGTCCGCGCCGACCTGCGGGTCCGCGGTGAGCAGGCCCAGGTCCTCGTAGAGCCGCGCCGTCTTGGGGTGGTAGTTGCCCGTGCCGACGTGGCTGTAGCGCCGCAGGTTCTCGCCCTCCTGGCGGACCACCAGCGACAGCTTGCAGTGCGTCTTCAGTCCGACCAGGCCGTAGACGACATGGCACCCGGCCTCTTCCAGCTTGCGGGCCCACTTGATGTTGGCCTGCTCGTCGAAGCGCGCCTTGATCTCGACGAGCACCAGCACCTGCTTGCCGGCCTCGGCGGCGTCGATCAGGGCGTCCACGATCGGCGAGTCGCCGGAGGTGCGGTAGAGCGTCTGCTTGATCGCCAGTACGTCGGGGTCCTGGGCGGCCTGCTCCAGGAAGCGCTGCACGGAGGTGGAGAAGGAGTTGTACGGGTGGTGGAGCAGCACGTCGCGCTCGCGCAGTGCCGCGAAGACGTCGGTGGCGTGCGCGGACTCGACCTCCGCCAGGTCCGGGTGGGTGCCGCCGACGAACTTCGGGTACTTCAGCTCCGGCCGGTCCTGGCCCGCGACGGCGAACAGCCCGGTCAGGTCGAGCGGGCCGGGCAGCGGGTAGACCTCCGCATCCGCGATGTTCAGCTCCTGGACCAGGGTGTCCAGCGCCTTGGTGGAGATCGACTCCTCGACCTCCAGGCGGACCGGCGGGCCGAAGCGGCGGCGCAGCAGTTCCTTCTCCAGGGCCTGGAGGAGGTTCTCGGTGTCGTCCTCCTCCACCTCCAGGTCCTCGTTCCGGGTCACCCGGAACATGTGGTGGTCGAGCACCTCCATGCCCGGGAACAGCTCTTCCAGATGCGCGGCGATGACGTCCTCGAGCGGGACGAAGCGCTGCGGGCCGGCCTCCAGGAAGCGGGACAGGATCGGCGGGACCTTGACACGGGCGAAGTGGTCGTGGCCGGACACCGGGTTCCGCACGGTGACGGCCAGGTTCAGGGACAGGCCGGAGATGTACGGGAACGGGTGCGCCGGGTCGACGGCCAGCGGGGTCAGCACCGGGAAGATCTTGTTGCGGAAGAGCGTGAACAGCCGCGCCTGCTCCTGCTCGGTGAGGTCGCTCCACCGGATGATGTGGATGTCCTCCGCGGCCAGTTGCGGGGCCACCTCGTTCTGGAAGCAGGCGGCGTGCCGGGCCATGAGCTCACGGGAGCGGGTCAGGATGTTGTCCAGCACCCGGCTGGGCGACAGGCCGGAGGACGAGCGCTGGGCCACTCCGGTGGTGATGCGGCGCTTCAGGCCGGCGACCCGGACCATGAAGAACTCGTCCAGGTTGCTCGCGAAGATCGCGAGGAAGTTGGCGCGCTCCAGCAGCGGCGTCGCGGGGTCCTCGGCGAGCTCCAGCACGCGCTCGTTGAAGGCCAGCCAGCTCTGCTCGCGGTCCAGGAAGCGGTCCGCGGGAAGCTCGGGGTGCTCCGGCGCGGCCTTCTCCAGGACGGTCCCCACCCCGGCGGCCCTGCCGCCCTCGTCGGACGTCCGCTGCCGGGCGTCCATGCGGGTGATCTCGGGGTGCAGCGGCGGCACCACGTGCGGCCGGCCGTACGCGGGAGAGGCGTCGGACTCGGAGGACGCGTGAGCGGCGCTCTCGGAACCGGACCGGTCGGTCCCCGCGTTGGTGGGGTGTTTCATCGAGGCCATGGATGCGAGCCCTCCTCCGGTTCCGGCACGTCGTTCACGTGGACGGCGGCGCACGGAACCCGACCGCCGGCCATGCCCCCATTGTCCCCGGACCTGGCGCATACCGGCAGGTCGGGGAGGGTACGGGAGCGTGCGGCGGGCGGCTGCATTCAGTGATGCTTGCAAGCGAGTCTGAATCACCGGTAACGGTCAGGTGGCGGTAAGGGAAGCGCCGTCCGTACCGGCCGTGACCGGGTCATCGTTCCCGAGGGGTGCCCGGGGGCCCGGCGGGGAGCCGGACCGCCGCCCCTCCCGTCCCGCCGGCACGGGGCGGAGGCCCGCCCCTTCGCCCCGCTTTGTCCTCCGCCCGTTCAGCTCTCCGTGCGGTACATCAGGTCGACCTCGTGGGTGGTGAAGCCGAGGCGCTCGTAGACGGCGACGGCGGGCGCGTTGTCGGCGTCCACGTAGAGCATCGCGGTGGGCAGCGCGCGGTCCCGCGCGAGGTGGCGGAGCCCGATCAGGGTGAGGGCGCGGCCGAGGCCCCCGCCCTGCTCGTCGGGGTGGATGCCGAGGACGTAGACCTCGCCCAGGCCCTGCTGGGCGTGGACCTTGGTCCAGTGGAAGCCGGCGAGCCGGTCGCCGCGGAAGGCCAGGAAGAAACCGGCGGGGTCGAACCAGGGCTCGGCCTTGCGGTCGTCGAGGTCGCGCTGGGTCAGGCTGCCCTGTTCGGGGTGGTGGGCGAAGGCCGCGGCGTTGACCGCGAGCCACGCGGCGTCGTCCTGGCCGGGGACGAAGGGGCGCACCGTGACGCCCTCCGGCAGCACCGGCTCGGCCAGCGGCGGGCCGTCCGCGCCCTCCGCGGCGCCGTCCAGCGGGCGGCGCATCTGGCGCAGCTCGCGGAAGAGGGAGAGGCCGAGCAGCCCGGCCAGGTGCCGCGCGGCGGGGTGGCCGCCGTGCGCCCACACCCGCAGCCGCTTGCCGGAGGCGGCGAGCAGCGCGTGCCCGAGGGCGCGGCCGTGGCCGCGGAGCCGGTGGTCGGGGTGGATGACCATCTCGGCGGCGGGGGCCTCGACGGGGTCGGTGTCCTCCAACTGCGCGTAGCCGACCAGGGTGCCGTCGGCCTCGACCAGCAGGTGGCGGACGCCCTCGCGGGCACCGCCGCGCAGATGGATGCGGCCCTGCTCGGAGACCGCGGCCTGGCCGTCGGACTCCGTCGCGTCCTCGATCAGCGCCAGTACCGCGTCGGCCGTCTGCGGTGTCAACTCGGTCACCGTGTCGATCCGGCGGGGGCCCACCGCGGTCTGCTGCGCTGCTGCGTCGGTCATGGAACTGAGCTTACGACCGCTCGCCGCCGCGGGGACTCCACCGGGACGACCATCGCCGCGCCGCACGCCACGGCCGCGGCGGCGGCCAGGGCGGGCCAGTAGCCGGTGGCGGAGATCACGGCCGCGCTGAGCGGCGGGACGACGGCGGCGGTGAGGTTCTGGCCGGTGTTGTGGACGCCGAGGGCGCGGCCCGACCAGGCCGGTCCGGCGCGTTCCGCGGTGGCGGTGAAGGACAGGCCGTTGGTGCTGGCCGTGATGCCGACCGCCAGCACCAGCGCGACGGCGGTCAGGGGCGAGGGGAAGGCCGCGGTGAACGCGGCGGCGGCGACCACGGCCGCGGTGACCACGGCCAGTTGCCGCATCGGGCGCAGCCGGCTGCCGGCCCGGTCCGACCAGCGGCCCGCGGCGATGCGGGTGGCCGCGCCCAGCACCTGCGCCGCGGCTATCAGCCGGCCCGCGTCCACCGCGGACCAGCCGCGGGTGTCGACGAGCAGGACGAGCGCGAACGCGCCCGCCGTGAACTGCGGTACGACCAGCAGGGCGCCGGCGCCGTGGATCCGCCACAGCACTGATGAGCCGCGGTAGGGGTTGGCGGCGGGTTCCGCCGCCGTGCCGGTCCCCTCGGGGCGCGCCGGGTCGGCGGCCAGGACGGCGACGGCCGCGGCGATGAGCGCGCACACCGCGGCCAGGAAGCCGAAGGCGCCGCCGATGCCGTGCGCGGCGGCGAGGGGCGGCATGGTCAGCGCGGCCACGCCCATGCCGAGCGGGGTGGAGGTCTGCCGGATGCCCATGGCCAGGCCGCGTTCCCCGGCGGTGAACCAGCCCATGACCAGGCGCCCGCTCGCGGAGTACACCGAGGCGGCCGCCGCTCCGGCGAGGACGAGCAGCGCCCCGAGCGCGACGGTGCCCCCGCCGGCGGCCGTCACGGCGCAGGTGACTGCCAGCAGCACGCCGGCACCGCCCAGTCCGGTGGCGATGACGACCCGCTCGCCGTGGCGGTCGGCGAGCGCTCCCCAGGCGACGAGGGCGGCCACCAGGCCTACGGTGGGACAGGCGATGAGCAGGCCGACGCGGGGCAGCGACAGATGCCCGGAGTCGCGCAGCGCGGCGGCCAGATAGGGGATTCCGTAGACGAAAGCGCAGGCGGCGGTCTGTGCCGCGGTGCCCAGGGCCAGCATCAGCCAGCGGCGGCGCATGGCGTGCACCTCCTCGGTCGGTGGTGCGCGCAACTATGCTCTTCGACTGAATGGTGAGACAGATGCTTTCGACATGTGAGACGACGTTGCCTGCCGCGCGGCATGTCCCGGACAGTGGCAATCTCCTCGTAACCGCAAAGCCACTGACAACTACGCGCGTTGACCCTAGGCTGCGGCAGGTTCCCCCCTCTCTTTACCTTTCGCTTACGTCTAAGGGGACTCACCCATGTCTGCGAACCATCCCCGGCGCTTCGCCGCCCGCAAGGCAGCAGCCGCGGCCACGGGCCTGGCGGCGATCGGCGCGCTCGCCATCGCGATGCCGTCGGCCCAGGCCCACGAATCCCGGCACAGTGCGGAGCGCGACCGCACCGTGGACCTCCAGATGCTGGCCATCAACGACTTCCACGGCAACCTGGAGCCCCCGGCCGGCTCCTCCGGCCGGGTCACCGAACTCCAGGCGGACGGCACCACCAAGACCATCGACGCCGGAGGCGTGGAGTACCTGGCCTCCAGCCTGCGCAGCGCCCGAGTGGGCCACAAGCGCACCGTGACCGTCGCGGCCGGTGACATCGTCGGCGCCAGCCCGCTGCTGTCGGGCCTGTTCCACGACGAGCCGACCGTCGAGGCCATGAACAAGCTGGGCCTGGACGTCACGGGCGTGGGCAACCACGAGTTCGACGAGGGCAAGGACGAGCTGCTCCGCCTGCAGAAGGGCGGCTGCCACCCGAAGGACGGCTGCTACGAGAAGGGCCGCAAGTTCAAGGGCGCCGACTACCCGATCCTGTCGGCGAACGTCGTCAACGAGAAGACCGGCAAGCCGCTGCTCGCGCCGTACACCATCGAGCACATCAAGGGCATCAAGGTCGGCTTCATCGGCGTCACCCTGGAGAGCACGCCGGACATCGTCACCGCCGAGGGCGTCAAGGGCCTGAAGTTCCTCGACGAGGTCGAGACGATCAACAAGTACTCCAAGGAGCTCAAGTCCAAGGGCGTCAACGCGATCGTCGCCCTGGTGCACGAGGGCGGCTTCCCGTCCTCCGGCTCCTACAACTACGACTGCGACGCGGGCGGTGACGGCAAGGGCCTGTCCGGGCCGATCGTCGACATCGCCAGGAACACCTCGGCCGACGTCGACGCGCTGATCACGGGGCACACCCACAACGCGTACGTGTGCACCATCCCCGACCCCAAGGGCAACGACCGCCTGGTCACCAGCGCCGCCTCCTTCGGCCGGCTCTACACCGAGCTGAACATGAAGTTCGACAAGCGCACGGACGACATCGTCCGCGCCTCCGTCGTCGGTTCCAACCACGTCGTGAACCGCACCCAGAACAAGGCCGCGGACCTGACCCAGCTCGTCAGCCACTGGCAGACGCTGGCCGCCCCGGTCGCCAACCGGACCGTCGGCTGGATCTCCCAGGACATCACCCGCAACGGCAGCGAGTCGCCGCTCGGCGACCTCATCGCCGACGCGCAGCTGGCCTACGGCAGGACCCTGGACCCCGGCACCGACCTGGCCCTGATGAACCCCGGCGGCATCCGCACCGACCTGGTCCACAAGGCCTCCGGCTCCGAGGGCGACGGCGTGGTCACCTACGCCGAGGGCTTCGCCGTCCAGCCGTTCAGCAACACGGTCAACCTGAAGGACCTCACCGGCGCCCAGCTGATCACCGTGCTGCAGCAGCAGGTGAGCGGCACCAACGCCGCCGCGCCGAAGATCCTGCAGATCTCCGCCGGCCTCACCTACACGCTGGACCTCACCAAGACCGGCGCCGACCGCGTCGTGGCCGGCTCGGTCAAGCTGGGCGGCGTCCCGATCGACCCGGCGGCCACCTACCGCGTCGCGATGAACAACTTCCTCGCGGGCGGCGGTGACGGCTTCGGCGAGCTGGCGAACGGCACGAACCAGGTCGTCGGCGGCGACGACCTGGCGGCCCTGAACGCCTACCTGACCGCCAACTCCACGGCCTCCGCGCCGCTGGCGGCCCCGGCGGCGAACCGGATCACGATCGTCCAGTAACCGGCACCGCACCGCAGCCGGTTCCCGCGAAGGGGCGGCCGTCCACCGGACGGCCGCCCCTTCTTGCGGGTGACACCGGGCCGGGCCCGGACCGCGCCGGAGGACCGGCATCCCGGCCCTGGCGCGTCGCGCGACGCCGACCCCGGTGGCCCGGGGACCGGCACATCTCCATAACCTGTGCGCATGACGACGACGGAGCGACGGCGGTTCAGGTCGGGGACGGTGATCCTCGGCGGCATGGGCGTGCTCGCCGCGGCACTGGCCGCCTGCGGCTCGGAGCCCGACAAGCGCTGCGTGGACCCGAACACGTACAAGACCCTGCCGGCGTCGCAGTGCCAGGAGGGCGGCAGCGGGCACTACTACTACGGCGGCAGCGTCCGCGGCGGCAAGGCGCGGGGCGGCAGCTTCGACGAGTCGTCCGTGAAGACCGGCGGCTTCGGCGGCCACGGCTCCGGCCACGGCTCCGGCGGCGGCTGATGCGCCGCCGCACCGCCGAACCCCGGCCCGGCTGGCAGCGGATCGTGGAGGACCAGGGCGTCGTCTACCCGCTGACCCGGCACCCGGACGGGACGCTCCGGCCCTACTGGGACGAGAGCGCCTACTACGAGTTCTCGCTGCCCGAGGTCGAGGAACTGGAGGCGGCCGTCGCGGAACTGCACGCCATGTGCCTGGCCGCCGCCGCGCACATCGTCGAGCGGGACCGCTTCGCCGACCTCGGCATCCACGACCCCCGGCTGGCCGCCCGGATCGCCGAGTCCTGGCACCGCAGGAGCGAACTGCCCAGCCTCTACGGGCGCTTCGACCTGCGCCACGACGGCGCCGGAGGCCCGGCCAAGCTGCTGGAGTACAACGCCGACACCCCCACCTCGCTGGTGGAGGCGGCCAGCGCGCAGTGGTTCTGGATGGAGGACCTGTTCCCCGGCGCCGACCAGTGGAACTCCCTGCACGAACGGCTGGTCGCCGCGTGGAAGCGGCAGGCCCCGCTGCTGCCGCCCGGGCCCGTGCACTTCGCGCACTCCGAGGGCGACGAGCTGGGCGAGGACCTGATGACGGTGGCCTACCTGCGCGAGACCGCCGAGCAGGCGGGGCTGGAGACCCGCGCCCTGTCGGTGGAGGCGATCGGCTGGGACGGGCTGTCGCGGCGCTTCGTCGACGACCGGCTCGCGTTCATCCGCAGCTGCTTCAAGCTCTACCCCTGGGAGTGGCTGGCCGACGACCCGTTCGGCGGCCATGTCCTGGACACCCTCGACAACGGCGGCGGCACCGGCAGCACCTGCTGGATCGAGCCCGCCTGGAAGATGCTGCTGTCCAACAAGGCGCTGCTGGCCGTGTTGTGGGAGCTCTACCCCGGCCACCCCAACCTGCTCGCCGCGCACCTCGACGGCCCGCGCGACATGGCCGCCACGACCGGCTGGGTCGCCAAGCCGCTGCTGGGCCGCGAGGGCGCCGGCGTCACCGTGCACGGCGCCGGGGAGCCCGCGGCCGTACGGGACGACGAGCCCTGCTGCTACCAGGAACTGGCCCCGCTGCCCGTCTTCGACGGCAACCATGTCGTGCTGGGCGCCTGGGTCGTGGACGGCGAGCCCGCCGGGCTCGGCATCCGCGAGTCGGCGGGCCCGGTCACGGACGAGTACGCCCGCTTCGTGCCGCATGTCATCAACTGACGGGGACGCTGTGACGGTGGGCGGAGCACCCCGCGCCGACGTGTGGCTGCTGCTCGGGCACGGCGTCGAGGAGAGCCCGGTGGCCGCGCGGCTGCGGGCCGCCCTCGCCGAGGAGTTCGGCCCGCGCTGCGCCGTCGTCCGCACCGCCGACCTGCTGCTCGGCGTCCGTACCGGCCGGCTGACGCTGCACGCCCTCGACGGCACGCCCGTCGCGGCCCCCCGGGTCGTCCTGGCCCGCATGATGTCCCCGGGCCTGGGCGCCGACCGCGAGATCACGCTGCTGCGCCACCTGGAGGCCCTGGGCGCGGTCCTGGTCAACCCCATCGATGCCGTCATGGCCTGCGTCAACAAGGTCTGGCAGCTCCAGCAACTCGCCCTCGCCGGGCTGCCGGTGCCGGACACGCTCAGCTACGCCGACGCCCCGCTGGACGCGGTGCTCGACGCCCCGGGCATGGTGCCGGAACCGTGCGTGGTCAAGGCGGTGCGCGGGCACCGCGGACGGCGGGTCTTCCTTGCCCCGGACACCGCGATGCTGCGGGACGTCCAGGGCAGCCTGCGCCACGAGACGCCGTACCTCTTCCAGGAGTACGTCGCCCACTCGCACGGCCGCGACCTGCGCGTGGTGGTCGTCGACGGGCGGGCCGTGGCCGCCCAGACCCGTACCGGCGACGGCACCGGTCTCACGTCCAACCTCGCCCGGGGCGGCACCGCGACGCAAGTCCTCGGCCGCCATCCCCGGGCCGAGGCGCTGGCCGTGCGCGCCGCCGAGGTGCTCGGGCTCGCCGTCGCCGGGGTCGACCTGCTCTTCCTGCCGGACGGGGACTTCGTGCTGTGCGAGGTGAACGCCAACGTGGGCTGGACGGAGGCGATGGCGGAGGTGGCGCCGGCCGTCACCGCCGCCTGCGCCGCGCGGCTGGCGCACGGGACGCCGAGCACAGGGTGACGCCCCGGCGGTGGGTACGGGATTTTCTGTCCACCCCTCCCGCGGCGGGTGGTTACCACCGGAAACACTTTCCTCGGCAGTAACTTGTGGCGCACCATGGGCACCCCCGTCACTCCAGGCCCATCAATGCGTCCGGGTGGTCATCCGTGTCCCAACCGCACAAGGCGCCCGTCTACGACGAGTTGTCCGACGCCGCGCTCACCGAGCGCGTGCGGGCCGGCGCGCCGACCGCCTACCCGGCGACCGAGGAACTGCGCCGCCGCCACCTCCCCGCCGTCCTGCACTACGCCAGGCTGTGCGCACGCGACGAGGAGTCGGCCGGCCAACTGGCGGCCCAGGCCTTCGCGTCGGCCTGGCAGGAGGTGCACCGCGGGGTCGACCCGCGCGGCGCGTGGCGGCACCGGCTGCTCATGCTCGTCCACCAGGCGGGCGCGGTCTGGGCCGCGGGCAGCCGGCGGGTCCGGCTGGACCGGGACTACGCGGCCTTCATCGACGTGATCCGCACCCGCGACAGCAAGACGGCCGCCCCGCCCGGCCTGCCCGGCGTCCCCGTCCACCCGCGGCACCGGCTGGCCGAGGGCTCCGCGCTGTTCGGCGCCTTCGCCGCGCTGCGGCAGAGCACGCAGGGCATCCTCTGGCACACCGTCGTCGAGCGGACGCCGGAGGCCGACGCGGCGCTGTGGACCGGGGAGCGCCGCTCCGAACTGGCCGACCTCGGGGTCCGGGCGCTGGACGCCTACCGCGAGTCCTACCTGCGCACCTACCTGGAGCGCGCCGAGGACCCCGCGTGCCGCGGCTACGGCCGCATCCTGGACGCCGCCGCCCGCCGCGACGACGCGCGGCAGAACGAGGACCTGGAGCGGCACCTCGCCGGGTGCGCCGACTGCGCCAAGGCCCTGGAGTTCCTCATCGTGCTGGAGCGCGAACCGCGGCCGCTGCTCGGCACGGCCCTGGTCGCCTGGGCGGGACCCGCCTACCTCGCTGCGCTCGCCGCGCCCGCGCCGCCCTCCGCCCCGCCGGCCGCGCCCGCGCCGCTCTCCCGCCGCAAGCCGCGCCCGGGCCCCCTCACCGTGCTGGTCCGCCTCGTGCGGCCGGGACGGGCCTCCCGCCGCAAGCCGCGGCCGGGCCCGCTGACCCGGCTGACGCGCTTCGCCCGGTCGCCGCGGCCCGCCCGGCTCGAACTGCTCCGCGCCCACTACCCGGCGGCGCTCATCACGCTCCTGCTGGCCGGCGCCGCCGTCGCGGCCGTCACCGGCCTGGTGTACGCCGCGGGCGACGACACCCAGGCGGGCGGCCGGGCCCTTGTGCCGCCGTCGGCGTTCCCGTCGGCCTCGGTCACCGTGACGCAGACCGCGACGGCCACGGCCACGGCGACCACCACCGCAACGGTCACCGGCCCGCCCGCCACCGCGCCCTCGGCGCCGGGGACACCGAGCGGCGCCGCGACCCACCGCATCCCGGCGGCGCACACCTCGGCGCCCCCGCCGAAACCGCCCGGCAGCACCTTCGCCCAGGTGGTGAACGCCGACTCCGGCCTGTGCCTGGACGTGCGCGACGAGGACTTCTCCAACGGCTCGGACGTCATCCTCGCCGGCTGCGACCCCGATTCCGCCACCCAGCGGTGGCGCGTGGAGTCCCAGGGCATGCTGCGCAACGCCGGCGACGGCGACTACTGCCTCGACTCCCGCGGCGACACCGACCGCGGTCTCGGCGTCTGGCGCTGCTCGTCCGCCGACGGCCGGCACGCCGAGAACCTGTTCTTCCTCGTCGACAGCCTCGGCCGCATCCGCCCGCAGATCGACCTCGGGGTCGCCGCGGCCCCCGACGGGGGCACGCCGGGCGCCACGCTCTCGTTCACACCGGTGAGCGCCGCCACCGACCAGCGCTGGCAGGCCGGTTAGCCGGGACGTGCCGGTGAGGACCGGTCAGGTCCCGTCGTCCGCCGGAGGGATCGGCCCGCCCGGGAGGTAGACCACCGCCGTGGTGCCGCCGCCGCTCGCGGACCGGAGGCGAACGGTGCCGTCCGACTGCTCCACGGTGCGGGCCACGATGGACAGGCCGAGTCCCGAGCCCGGGAGGCTGCGCGCGGACGTGGAGCGCCAGAAGCGCTCGAAGACGTGCGGCAGGTCCTCGGGCGGCACGCCGGGGCCGTGGTCGCGGACGGTCAGCTCACCGCCGTGCAGGGCCACTTCGACCGTCCCGGCCGGCGGGCTGAACTTCACCGCGTTGTCGAGCAGGTTGATCACGGCCCGCTCCAGGGCGCCGGGCTCCGCCCGTACGTACCACGGCGCCAGTTCCGCCGTGATCTTCAGGTCCGGGCCGGTGCGCAGCCGGGCCCGCTCCAAGGCGGCCTCCACCTCCTCGTGGAACGCCACCGTCTGCAGCGGCCCGCCGCCCTGCACGGCCTGCGGGCGGGACAGCTCCTGGAGGTCCCCGATGAGCGCCGCCAGCTCGCCCATCTGGGCCTTCACCGAGCTCAGCAGCTCCCGCCGGTCCTGCGGCGGCAGCGCCCTGCCGGTCATCTCGCTGCGTTCCAGCAGCTCGATGTTGGTGCGCAGCGAGGTCAGCGGGGTGCGCAGCTCGTGGCCGGCGTCGGCGATCAGCTGCTGCTGCAGCTCCTGGGAGGAGGACAGTGCCGCGGTCATCGCGTTGAAGGAGGCCGACAGGCGCGCGATCTCGTCGTCGCCGTGCACGGGGATGCGGACGCTCAGGTCCTCGGTGCGCGCGATGTGCTCGACGGTGCGGGTGAGCCGGTCCACCGGCTTCAGTCCCGCACGGGCGACCGCGAGGCCGGCGACACTGGCGCCGATCACCCCCAGGCCGCCGACGGCCAGCAGCACCAGACCCAGGGTGTTGAGCGACTCGTTCACCTCGCTCAGCGGCCGGGCCACCGTGTACGCCCCGTCGGTGTTGAGCAGTGGCAGCGTCACGGCGCGGTACTGGTTGCCGTCGGAGCCGGTCACCGTGTGCAGGGCCTCCCGCAGCGTCCCCTTGGCCACATCGGTGTCCGCGCCGGTGACGTGCAGCGACTGGGAGCCCTGGATCACGCAGCTGGCGCCGGTCCGCGAGACGACCTGGACGGTGGAGTTGAACGGGTTGGGCGCCTGGTCGGCGGAGGCGGGCGGCTCGGTCGTGCACCGTCCCGCGCGCAGCTGGTCGACGACGCGCTGCGGGGGCATCCGGTTGTCGCGCAGCGAGTTGTCCAGCGAGTTCATGAGGGTCCCGCGGACGAAGAACCAGCACAGCAGCGCGCTGGCGGTGACCGCCGCCGCGACCGCCACCGCCGTCAGGATCGCCAGCCGCGACCGCAGCGGCAGGGAGCGGAAGCGCACCACGTGGCGCATCAGCCCTTGCCCTCCGCGTTGCGCAGTACGTAGCCCACGCCCCGGACGGTGTGGACGAGCCGGGGGAGGCCGCCGGCCTCGGTCTTGCGGCGCAGGTACATGACGTACACGTCCAGGGAGTTGGAGCTCGGCTCGAAGTCGAAGCCCCACACGGCCTTGAGGATCTGCTCCCGGGTGAGCACCTGGCGCGGGTGCGCGAGGAACATCTCCAGCAGCGTGTACTCGGTGCGGGTCAGCTCCACCGGCTGCCCGGCCCGGGTGACCTCGCGGGTGGCGGTGTCCATGCGCAGGTCCCCGAAGGTCAGCCCGCTCTCCTCGGCGCCGCTGCCGCCGGCCGGGCCGGAGGCGTACGAGCTCCGCCGCAGCAGCGCCCGCAGGCGGGCGAGGAGTTCGTCGAGCTCGAAGGGCTTGACGAGGTAGTCGTCGGCCCCGGCGTCGAGGCCGGTGACGCGGTCGCCGACCGTGTCGCGGGCGGTGAGCATGAGGATCGGGGTGGTGGTGCCGGTGGACCGCAGGCGGCGTGCGGTGGTGAGGCCGTCCATCCGCGGCATCAGCACGTCCAGGACGATGGCGTCCGGCCGGCAGAGGTCCACCTGGTCGAGTGCCGCCAGGCCGTCCTCGGCGAGTGCGGTCTCGTAGCCCTCGAAGGCGAGGCTCCGCTTCAGCGCCTCACGGACCGCGGGTTCGTCGTCCACGATCAGGATGCGGGCCGGGGCCTCGCCGTTCTCGCCGGGGCTCATGCGTCTTCCACCTCGTGCAGGGAGTGGTCCGGACCGGGGTCCGGGGTGCGGTGCCTGTGGTGCGGGTGCTCGTGCGGTGCTGCCGCCTTCTTGTGCCTTTCCTAGCCTTGCACGAGGGCCAGACGGTGCGCGGCACGCGAGCGGCGTGCGTACCGGCGGGCGTACCGGCGGTTGGCGGCGATCTCGGGCTCCCGCGGCGCCGGGGCCGGGAAGTGGATCAGCGCGAGGTCCGCGGGACCGGCGGGGATGCCGGCGGGGTGCAGGGCGGTGCTGAGGATGACGTTCATGACGGTCCGTCCCTTCGGGAGGGAGCGGTCAGCTGTCGCTGCCGCCGTTGCGCAGGGTGTCGAGGTCGGCCTTGACGGTGTTGACGGGGATCGCGAACCCGAGGCCGATGCTGCCGGCCGTGCTGTCGCCGGCGGAGGACGAACTGGACGAGTACATCGCCGAGTTGATGCCGATGATCTCGCCGTTCATGTTGATCAGGGCGCCACCGGAGTTGCCGGGGTTCAGCGAGGCGTCGGTCTGGATCGCCTTGTACGTGGTGGTGGACGAGCCGACGTCGCCGTTGTACCGGCCGCCGCCGAACTCGAACGGCCACCGGCTGTCGCCGTCGTCGTTGCCGCTGCCGAAACCGCGGCCCTGCCGCTGGCTCTGCCCCTGGCCCTCGTCGGCGGCGACCGTGACATCGCGGTCCAGCGCGGAGACGATGCCGCTGGTGACCGTGCCGGTCAGGCCCTCGGGGGAACCGATGGCCACGACCTCGTCGCCCACCGCGACCTGGCGGGAGTCGCCCAGCGTCGCCGGGGTCAGACCGCTGACGTCCTCGGCCTCGAGCAGGGCCAGGTCCTTGGAGCTGTCGGTGCCGACCACCTTCGCGGTGGCGGACTTCCCGGAACTGAAGGTGACCTTGACGGCGTCCGCGCCCGAGATGACGTGGTTGTTGGTGACGATCTCGCCGCCGCTGGTGACGATCACACCCGAGCCGGTCGACTCACCGGAGCCCGAGGTGGCGCTGACCTCCACGATGCTGGGGCTCACGGCCGCGGCGACGGAGGCGACGCTGCTGGTGCCCGTCGCGCTCGTGCCGATCACACGGGTCGAGGTGGTCGCGGTCTGCGAGGCGGTCGCGTTCCCGATCAGGGCCGCGGTGCCGCCGCCGACCAGCGCCGAGACCAGCGCCACGGTGGCGACCAGCGGTACCGTCCGCCGGGGCCGCCGGGCCGCGGGCCCGGCCGGGGCGGGAGCACCGTAGGGGTGCGTCCCGAACGCGGACACCTGCGGCTCGTAGGGCGGGGGCGGGGGGAAGGCCGCGGGACCGTTCCGGTGCTCGTCTGCGCCACTGTCGGGCGAGGAGTTCTCGTTCATGACAACGACTGTGCGCCCTGAAGATGAGAGCTCCCTGAGCGTGCCCTGAGAACCGGGGCAGAGTTCCGTATGCCCGATATAAGAAAGGAACGCGCAGGTCAGCGCGGTGCGCCCGGACGGGCCGGGCCGCGCCCCCGCGGACCTGCGGGAACGCGGTGAACGCGTCCTAGTGGCAGCCGCAGCTGCGCCGCACCACCAGTCGGGACGGGAACTGCCGCAGCCGCTCGCGCCGCGAACCGGCGACCCGCAGCCCGTCGTCCAGCACCAGGTCCACCGCCGCGCGCGCCATCGCCTCGCGGTCCGAGGCGACCGTGGTCAGCGGCGGATCGGTCAGACCCGCCTCCTTGACGTCGTCGAACCCGGCCACGGCCAGCTCTCCGGGCACGTCGATCCGCAGCTCGCGCGCGGCCCGCAGCAGCCCGATGGCCTGGTCGTCCGTCGCGCAGATGATGGCCGTCGGGCGGCCGGGCCGGGCCAGCAGCTCCAGGCCGACCTTGTAGGCGTCGTAGCGGTTGTACGGGGCGGAGAACAGTCGGCCCTCGACGCTCCGCCCGGCCTCCTGCATCGCGCGCCGCCAGCCCTCGACGTGGTCGGTGACGGGGTCGCCGGACTTCGGGGTGATCTCGGTGCCGCCGAGGCAGGCGACGTACTCGTGCCCGTGCTCCAGCAGGTGCCGGGTCGCCAGCTGCGCGCCGCCGACGTCGTCCGTGACGACCGCGACGTCGTCGATCGCCTCCGGCCGGCGGTGGAGCAGCACGACCTTCGCGTCCCAGGCGTCTATCTCGATGGCGGCGTGCTCGCTCGGACCCTGCGAGATGAGGATCAGCCCGGACACCCGCATGCCGAGGAAGGCCCGCAGGTAGTGGACCTCGCGCTCGTCGAGGTAGTCGGAGTTGCCGACCAGCACCATCTTGCCGCGCTCGGCCGCCGCGCGTTCCACGGCGTGCGCCATCTCCGCGAAGAAGGGCTGCCGCGCGTCCGGCACGATGAGCCCTATCAGGTCGGTCCGGCGGCTGGCCATCGCCTGGGCCACCCGGTCCGGGCGGTAACCGAGCTGCTTGATGGCCGCCTGCACGCGTTCCCGCGTCGCCGGTGCCACCGGCCGTGGTCCGTTGTTGATGACGTAGCTGACGACCGCGGTCGACGTCCCCGCAAGCCTGGCCACATCGTCCCGCGTCACCTTTGCCACGGGGCAACTCTACGCGGGTCCACCCGCGCCTCCCACTGTCTGCTCACAGCCGTGACCCGGGTGTGATCAGAGGTTGCCGGCGGACAGGGAGGCGGCCTCGGCGGACGCCTGTTCCTGCCCCTGCGCGGGCTCCCCGTCCTGCGACCGGTCGCCCTTCTCGGGCGTGACGAAGCGGTAGCCGACGTTGCGGACCGTGCCGATCAGCGAGTCGTGCTCGGGGCCGAGCTTGGCCCGCAGCCGCCGGACGTGGACGTCGACCGTGCGTGTGCCGCCGAAGTAGTCGTAGCCCCAGACCTCCTGCAGCAGCTGGGCCCGGGTGAAGACCCGGCCGGGGTGCTGGGCCAGGTACTTCAGCAGCTCGAACTCCTTGAAGGTGAGGTCGAGGACCCTGCCCTTGAGCTTGGCGCTGTACGTCGCCTCGTCCACCGACAGGTCGCCGTTGCGGATCTCCGCCGGGCCGTCGTCGACGGTGATCTGCTGCCGGCCCATCGCCAGCCGCAGCCGGGCCTCGACCTCGGCGGGGCCCGCGGTGTCCAGCAGCACGTCGTCGATGCCCCAGTCGGCGGTGACGGCGGCCAGTCCGCCCTCGGTGACCACCAGGACCAGCGGGCAGCCCGGCCCGGTGGAGCGCAGCAGCTGGCACAGCGAGCGGACCTGCGGCAGGTCGCGCCGGCCGTCGATCAGGATCACGTCGGCGCCGGGCGTGTCCACCAGCGCCGGCCCCTCGGCGGGGGCGACCCGGACGCTGTGCAGCAGCAGCCCGAGCGCAGGGAGCACCTCGGTGCTCGGCTGGAGTGCGTTGGTCAGCAGAAGAAGTGAGCTCACCGGCCGCTCCCGTCGTTCATCGTCCGGTCATGCGTGTTCCGCTTCCCCATTGCGAACCCTCCTCGGTCCCGGCGAGGACGTCTGCGTGCACCGACGTGCGCCCTCCGGGACGGCCCGGAAAGCACGAAAGGACCCGGGGGCGACGCTGCCCGGATCCTCTTGACCTAAGAGAATAGCCCACATGGAGTCGGTGAGTGAGTCCCGTGCTGAGCGTTCGTGTGTCCCGCCGTTCGCTCGCGGTGGTCGGCGAGCGGTGCTGTTGACCGAGGACGGGGTCCGTATCGACGCCGCGTACGCGCCCGGAGGGACCGGGGACGGCCTCGCGGTCGTCGTCGCGCACGGCTTCACCGGCGCCCTGGAACGGCCCGCGGTGCGGCGCGCGGCGCAGATCTTCGGGCAGGTGGACGGCGTCGGCGGGGTCGTCACCTTCTCCTTCCGCGGCCACGGGCGCTCCGGCGGGCGCTCGACGGTGGGCGACCGCGAGGTGCTCGACCTCGACGCGGCGGTCCGCTGGGCGCGGCGCGCGGGGCACCGGCGCGTGGTGTCCGTCGGCTTCTCCATGGGTGGTTCCGTGGTGCTGCGGCACGCAGGGCGCACAACGGCGCACGAAGGGGCGCACGTTGACGCCGTTGTCTCCGTGAGCTCGCCCGCGCGCTGGTACTACCGCGGCACGGCGCCCATGCGACGGGTGCACTGGGCCATCACCCGGCCCGCCGGGCGCCTGCTCTCCCGCGGTCTGCTCGGCACACGCATCCACGACCGGGACTGGAACCCCGTCCCCGTCCCCCCGGTCGAGGCCGTCCCCTTCATCCGGCCCACCCCGCTGCTGCTCGTCCACGGCGACCGCGACGGCTACTTCCCGCTCGACCACCCCCTCTCCCTCGCGGAGGCGGCCGGCGACGCGGCCGAACTGTGGATCGAACCCGGCTTCGGCCACGCCGAGAACGCCGCCTCGGAGGAACTCCTGCGCCGCATCGCGGCCTGGGCGGCGGCCCGCGTGCGGTAGCGGGCGACCCGCGGCGCCGGCGCCGCGCGGCGCTGCGTCATCATGGACGGCGGCAGGACCCGCGAGGGCAAGGGGAAGGAGCCGCCATGGCGGCACACGGCACGATCCGGTACTGGGCCGCGGCCAAGGCCGCCGCCGGCGCCGCCGAGGAGCCGTACGCCGAGGGCACGCTCGCCGAGGCGCTGACCGCCGCGCGCGAGCGCCACGCGGCGCGCCCGGAGTTCGCCCGGGTGTTGTCCAACTGTTCGTTCCTCGTCGACGGGAACCCCGTCGGCACCCGGGATCATTCCGGTATCGAGCTGGCCGACGGCGGCACGGTCGAGGTGCTCCCGCCGTTCGCGGGAGGATGAGCGCGTGACCGACAACCACGACTGGTACGCCCCGGGCCCAGGCCCCATGCCGGCGCACACCGCCCACGACAGCACGGCCGTCCTCCCGCCCGTCGGCGACGAGGGCACCGCGGCCCCCGCCCCCGGCGGCCGGGCCGCCCGGCGCCGTCAGGCCGGCCGTACGCCCGTGGACCGCACCGGGTCCCCGATCATCGCGCCCGGCATGCAGCCCGCCGCCCTGACGGCGGCCTTCGCGCTGCTGCTGGCGGGCGGCGCCCTGCTCGGCCGCCCCGCGCTGGCCGCCGCGGCCGTGCTGCTCCAGGCGGTGACCGCGGCCGGCTGGTTCCGCCTGAACGGCATGTGGCCCGCCCGGCAGGGCATCGCGCTGGCGTTCCTGGCGGGCGTCACGGCCGAGGTCGCGGTGCTGCTGGACGGCGCCGACAACGCGCCGGCCGTGATCATCGGCACGCTCGGCGTGTGGCTGCTGTTCGTGCTCGTCATGCACCTGCGCCACCACGGGACGCCCGAGGAGCGGCTGTCCTCGCTCACCGCCACCGCCGCCTCGACGCTGATCACCGTGCTGGCCACCGGCTTCCTGGCGGCCACGGCCGTCCCGTCGGGCGAGGACGCGGTCGTGACCGCTGTCGTCGCGGTGGGCGTGGCGACCCTGGCGCGTGCCCTGCCGCTGCCGGGTGCGGTGTCGGTGCTGGTCGCCCTCGCCGCCGCCACGGGCAGCGGGATCGCCCTGGCCCGCCTGGAGACGCCGGACGGCGCGCTGATCGCGCTGGCCGCCGGGGTGTGCGCGCTGATCGGCCTGCGGGTGGCCAGCTACGACTTCCCGTCCCGGTTCGTGCACTTCACGGCGGGTGTCGCGCTGCCGCTCACCGCGGCCGCCCCCGCTGTCTACGTGCTGGCCAGGGCACTGCTGGGCTGACCCGTTAGGGTCGTGCGGCGGCACCGGCGCCTTCCGGTGCCGGACCGGACTGACGGACACGTACACATCACTGCGGGGGACCCCTCATGCGTGCACTGCGGATTCTGCTCGTCGTCGTCGTGATACTCGGCGCCCTCTTTGCCGCGGCCGACCGCATCGCGGTGCATTTCGCGGAGTCCGAGGCGGCCGACCGCGCCCAGCAGACCCAGGGCCTGACCTCGACGCCCGACGTCGACATCAAGGGCTTCCCGTTCCTGACCCAGGTGCTCGGCAAGAAGCTCGACGAGGTCGTGGTGACGGCGACCGGCATCGAGGCGGCCGGCACCGGCGGCGAGACGCTGCGGGTCGACCGCTTCCAGGCCGATCTGCACGGCGTGCGCATGTCGAACGGCTTCTCCAGCGCCGTGGCCGACACCGCGACCGGCTCCGCCACCGTCAGCTACGAGAACCTGAGCAAGGGCGCGCCGAGCGGGGTCGAGGTCAGCTACGGCGGCACCTCCTCCGACGGCAAGGGCCGGGTGAAGGTCAGCGTCGACATCTCCACGCCGATCGGCAACGTGCAGCGCAGCGTGGTGAGCGAGATCGGCGTCGTCAACGGAAAGAACAGCATCAAGCTGACCGCCGGCCAGATCCCCGGCCTGGACTCCCTGCCCTCGGAGGTGGGGGACCTGATCCGGCACCGGATCGACTTCACGCGCGCGCTGGGCGGGCTGCCGGAGGGCATCGAGCTGAAGTCGGTCACCGCGACGCCCGAGGGCATCACCGTCGAGGCGACCGGCACCAAGGTCGTTCTCGCCAACTGAGACGACGGCGTCCGCTCCGCAGTCCGTCGCGCGGGGTGCCCGGCCCCGGCTCCGCCCGGGGGGACCGGGCACCCCGTTGCCGTATCGGCATGTGGACAATCTCATCTCGTGATGCGGACCGGCGGTGACATCCGCCCGATCCCTTCCCTACGATCGAGCACATGAAGCGACAGGCGGATCTCACGAAGCGGCGGGCAGTCGACCTGTGCCGTGTCGCCGCCATGCTCTGTCGCATCCCGTAGGGGCTTCCGCGCCGTCGTCCGGCGCCGTCCGCCGCCCCACCCTCCCCGCCCCGCGCATTGCCGCGACGCGCCCCGTCCGGCGCTGCCCGCCCCCTGCGCACCCGTCCGTGTGCCGAGACATCCGCTACTGCCCCGGAGGAGATCAGCAATGAGCCGCAGTGACGTCCTGGTGGACGCCGACTGGGTCCAGGCCCACATCGACGACCCGAAGGTGGTCATCGTCGAGGTCGACGAGGACACGTCGGCCTACGACAAGAACCACATCAAGAACGCCGTCCGCATCGACTGGAAGAAGGACCTCCAGGACCCGGTGCGCCGCGACTTCGTCGACCAGGCCGGCTTCGAGGAGCTGCTGTCGGCCAAGGGCATCGCCAACGACGACACCGTCGTCCTCTACGGCGGCAACAACAACTGGTTCGCGGCGTACGCCTACTGGTACTTCAAGCTCTACGGCCACGAGGGCGTCAAGCTGCTCGACGGCGGCCGCAAGAAGTGGGAACTGGACTCCCGCGACCTGGTCGACGGCTCCGAGGTCCCGGCCCGCCCGGCCACCGAGTACCGGGCCAAGGCCCAGGACAGCTCGATCCGCGCCTTCCGCGACGAGGTCGTCGCCGCGATCGGCAACCTCAACCTGGTCGACGTCCGCTCGCCCGACGAGTTCTCCGGCAAGCTGCTCGCCCCGGCCCACCTCCCGCAGGAGCAGTCGCAGAAGCCGGGCCACATCCCGACCTCCCGCAACATCCCGTGGTCGAAGAACGCCAACGACGACGGCACCTTCAAGTCCGACGAGGAGCTCACGGCCCTCTACGAGGACGAGGGCGTCGACCTCGCCAAGGACACCATCGCGCTCTGCCGCATCGGTGAGCGCTCCTCGCTCACCTGGTTCGTCCTGCACGAGCTGCTCGACCAGCCGAACGTCAAGAACTACGACGGCTCCTGGACCGAGTACGGCTCGCTCGTCGGCGTGCCGATCGAGCTCGGCCCGGCCAAGTAACCCCCGACCCACGACCCGCCCGACCCCCGACCCGAAGGAAGACACCATGTGCGGAGCGAAGGCCGGCGGCCCCGATCTGGCCGGCGTCGACGTGGCGAAGGAAACGATCATCCAGGGTTCCGTGACCCGCGACGGCGAGCCCGTCGCCGGCTACGTGCGGCTGCTGGACGGCGGCGGCGAGTTCACCGCGGAGGTCCCCACCTCCGCGACCGGGCAGTTCCGCTTCTTCGCGGCCCCCGGCTCGTGGACGCTGCGCGCCCTCGTGCCGGGCGCGACCGTGGACCGCTCCGTCGTCGCGCAGCAGGGCAACCTCACCGAGGTGGCCATCGCCGTCTGACCGGCGCCACGAACCGATGAAGGGCCGCACCGCCACCCGAGTGGGGGTGCGGCCCTTCGCGACGTACTTTGGAAGGGTGTCCACAAGGCGTCGGCGCCGCTGGTACTTCGCCATGATGAGCGGGTGCGTCCTGCTTTTCGTCCTGGCGTGGAGCGTGGTGCGCCTGTGGTCGGTGCCGGTCGCCGTCGGCATGTGCGTCGTCGCGATGCTGATCCCGCCGGTCGCGGCCATCGTGGCCAACCGCAGGGGCCCGGACGAGCACTGGTGGGACGAGACCGGCGACCCCAAGTCCGACGAGTGGTGGCGCGAGCTCGACCGCCGCGACGACCACCGCGACCAGCGCTGAGGCGCTGACGGCGCCGGATCAGTAGACGAGCGCCTGCACGCCGTCGGTCATCACCTCCTGGACGAAGACCTGCGAGCCGGCGATCCGCACCCCCTCCAGCACGTCCTTCTCGCCGATGTCCCGTCGCGCCGCGCACTGCGTGCACAGGGTGATCCGGCCGCCGGCCATGATCCCCTCGATCAGCTCGGGCAGCGGCGCGGCGTGCGGCAGCTCGAACTCCGCGGCCTTCCCCGGCAGCGCGAACCACGCGGACTCACCGGTAAGCCACAGCGAGACCTCCACGCCGCTGGCCACGGCCACCGCCGCCACCGTGAACGCCTGCGAGCACCGTTCGGGCGCGTCGGCGCCCGCCGTCACCTTGATCACCAGCTTCTTCGCCATGGCCCACACCCTAAGGTGGTCGGTCTCACAGCGAAAAAAGTGTGAAGCGCTTTCCGAAGATCGACATAATGTGACGCGCCTCGCTGCGCACATCGCGCGAGCGCTGTGTGTCTGCCCGGGGGGGCTTGTGGAAGCGCGTACGAACGCACGAACCGGTGCGACGATCGCCGTGGTCATCGGACTCGTCGTCCTGGCGACGCTCACGGCGGGTGCCGTGGTCGCCATAGGGTCCTCGTCCTCGGACTCCGCGGTGACGGCCGCGCCGTCGGCATCGCCGTCAACGGCACCGGCAACGGCCCCGCCGTCCTCCCCGTCGCCGGACCCCACCCGGACCGCCGGGCAGAGCGCCTCCCCGTCCAGCACCGTCACCGGTACCGTCCACGACGGCGCACACAGCGGGGACCTGCGCTTCTTCCTGCTCACCCCGCCCAAGGACGCCGAGATCTACGGCGACGAGACGGGCACCGCCGTCACCCGCGACGAGGTCGGCGTCAGCGCCGACATCAAGCGGGGCCTGAGCCGCTACGGCTTCAAGAAGGGCGCCCAGCGCACCTACCTGACCGCCGACGGCGCCTACGAGATCTCCGTCGAACTGCTGCGCTTCGGCTCGGCGGCCGGCGCCTCCGGCTACTACGACGACTTCTATCTGGACTCGCCGGCCCTGGCGATCGACAGCACCCACCCCGTCAAGGCCTACCGGCTGTCCTCCGGCTCCGCCGAGAGCACCGACGCCGTGGCCGCGCTGTCCCACCAGGGCGACGTGCACATCAGCATCACCGTGACCGGGGAGAAGCTGCCCGGCCGCGACCTGCTCAAGCGGCTGCTCGACGAGCAGTACCAGCGCCTCGCGACCGGCCGCTGAGCCCTCGACGCCCTTTGTGGAGAACCCCTTGTCCCAGGACACCCCTGTCCCGGAGCAGGCACCCCCTGCTCCGGAGACACCCCCCGAGGCCGCCGCGGAGACACCCCCCGAGGCCGCCGCGGAGCCGCTCCCCGCGGCCGGCCCACCCCGTCGCCGCGGCCGCACCACCCTGCTGATCCTCGCGGCGGCCGTGCTCGGCGTCGCCGCGGGCGCCGGCACCGGCTACAAGATCCAGTACGACCGCCCCGAGACCCCGCTCCCCCCGCTCGCCCAGCCGGCCCTCGTGCAGCCCAAGGGCGCCGCACCGGAGACGAAGCCGCTCACCGCGGCCGAGGACACGCTGGTGAAGTACGACGGCGACCTGCGCAAGCTGCTGCTGAAGCGGCCCAAGGGCGCCAAGGACTGGGTGGGCGGTGACCCCGGTCACGACCAGTGGCTCTCGCTGTACGACTACGCCGAGACCTTCGAGGAACCGAAGTCCGCCTTCGCCGAGTTCAACAGATACGGCTTCCGGCGCGTCGCCGTCGCCGCATGGCGCACCGGCACGTACGACACCTCGTCCAGCACCGAGATCCGGCTGGTCCAGTTCCGCGACGAGTCGACCGTGTACACCGAGGAACACTTCGAGGCACAGCAGGGCTACGCGTCCGAGGAGAGGTACGCGGGCAACAAGGGCAGCGCCATACCCGGCGCGTTCGACGGCAGGGTCTGGGTCTACTCCAAGCCCGAGACCAAGGCCGGGTACCTGCCGGTCTACAAGGCACGCGCCCTGGCCCGGAAGGGCACCATCATGCTCGACATCTGGGTGACCTCGGCCAGGCCGATCAAGAAGTCCACGATCATGTCCCTGGCCGAGCGGCAGTGGGAGCGGCTGTGAGCGACGAGAACACCACCCTGCCCGGCGTGCCGGACTCCGTACCCGAGGGCGCGGGCCCGTCCGATGCCGCGCCGGTGGCCGGGGAGACCGCGGCCGAGCCCCGCAGGAGCCGCCGCGGCCTCGCCATCGGCGTCGCCGGCGCGCTGGTCGCCGTCGCCGCGGGCGGGGGCATCGGCTTCGCCGTGCTCCAGCAGAAGGACGACGGCAAGCAGGCGACCGCGCGGCCCTGGAAGGCCCCGGAACCCAGCAAGACCGCAGAGTACGGCGCCCGGTCCGGCGGCAGCCACTACGGCGCCCTCGGCAAGCTGCTGCTGCCCGTGCCGCTCGGCTACACCTCGGGCCCGGACCTGGCCGAGTACGGCAATGACGCGGAGTTCACCGGCAAGGACGCGGTGGCGGTGTTCCAGGGCGACATCGCCGATCTGCCCAAGAAGGAGCGGGCCCAGCTGCGCAAGACCATCGACGCGATGCGCATCCAGGGCGTCGGCATGCGCACGTACAGCGACATGTCGGGGGTGATTGCCGTGGACATGCAAATCGTCCAGATGAAGAACAAGAACTTCGCCCGCGCCGGCACCGACTACTTCAGCGCCTTCACCAAGGCCCTCGGCGTGTTCCGGAACGGGCCGAGGATCGCGGGCCACGACAAGGCCCGTTGCGTCCTGCCGCCCAAGAAGCCCGGGGCCGATCTCGACGCCATGACCTGCCAGGCGACGGAGGGCGACCTGATGGTCAGCATGACGGTGACCGGTCTCGCCCCGCTGAAGAAGGACGACGCCGCGGACCTGTTCAAGAAGCAGCTCGACCGTGTGCAGGACCCGGGGGAGGCGGCATGACCGAGCAGACCAGGACCGACGAGGTGACGATCCCGTCCCAGGCCGCCCCGGAGCGGGCGGAGCCCACGGCTGCGGAGCCCACGCCTGAGGAGCCCCAGGTTGCGGAGCCCGCGGCTGTGGAGCCCCAGGTTGCGGAGCCCGCGGCTGTGGAGCCCACGCATGAGGAGCCCCAGGTCGCGGAGCCCGCGGCCGTGGAGGGCACGTCCGCGGAGCCCGCCCCCGCGGACGGCGTCGCACCGCTGCCCGTTCCCGCGTCTCCCCCGCGGCGGCGGTTGCGGGACCGGCGCGGACTGCGCGCGGCCGCGCGGTGGACGGCCGCGCTGCTGGTCTTCGGCGTACTGGGCGGCGCCGCGGCGTACGGGGTGACCCAGCCCGAGCGGACCGAGATCCCCGGGCTGCGCACCCCGGACGACGGCCGCTGGACGTACCCCGCGCTGAAGCTGCCCAAGCTCCCCGAGGGCGCGCCCCGCCCGATGGACGCGCAGCACAACGCGGCAGGCCGGCACTACGCGGACCCGCGCACGCTCCTGCTGCCCGCCCCCGCGGGCGCCAAGGTCGACAGGACCTTCCCGGACCGCACGGGCTGGCTGCCCACCGCCGACTTCGTGAAGGTCTTCCAGACGTCCTACCGCGCGGAGCTCACCCGGACGCTCGCCCAGGACACCCTCCGGCACATCGCGGCGCGCGCCTGGACCGCGCAGGACGGCACCCGCACGGAGGTCTACCTGCTGCAGTTCGCCACCCAGGCGTACGCGCGCGAGACGAACGCGGGCCTGGCGATGTCCGGCACCCCCGCGCAGGCCGCCTCCACGGCCCACGACGAGGACTGGGGCTTCAGCGACGTGCTCGCGGGCCAGAGCGCCGACGTCTTCGACGAGAGCGAGCCGCGGGGGCCGCAGCACGTCCGCGTCGCCTACGTCCAGGCCGGCGACACCGTGGCCGTGATCCTGCTGTCCAAGGCCGGGACACAGCCGGCCGTCCCGTTCCACCAGACCGTGAAGCTCCAGGCGCAGCTGCTCGGCTGACCGGGTTGCGCCCGGCGCGGGCGCGATGCGCGGGGGCCGCCCTCAGCGCATCGCGCCCGTACCGGCCGACTAGACTCGGCAAACGGCCCCACCGGGCCGCCGACCGTCCGCGCCTGCCCGAGGAGCACGCTCGTGAGCGCCATTGAGATCTTCTTCGACGTCATGCTTGTCCTGGTCTGCCTTGGCGTCCTCGCGTTCTCCGTTCTGGCGGTGAAGAAGCTCTACCAGGGACAGCGCTGAACATGATCGAAATCCCCTCAGACCTCCACCCGGAGCTCGTACCGCTCGCCTTCCTCCTGGGCACCTGGGAGGGCGCGGGCGTCTTCGACTTCCCGGGCGACGAGAAGTGCAACTTCGGCCAGGAAGTGGTCTTCACCCACGACGGCCGCCCGTTCCTGGAGTACACGTCCAAGACCTGGGTGCTGGACGCCGAGGGCAAGCCGGAGAAGCCGCTGGAGAGCGAGTCCGGTTTCTGGCGGATCGACAAGGACCGCAAGGTCGAGATCACGATGACCCGCGACAACGGCGTCATCGAGATCTGGTACGGCGAGCTCGCCGAGGGCAAGCCGCAGATCGACCTGGTCACGGACGCCGTGGCCCGGCTGGCCGACGCGCCGGCCTACAGCGGCGGCAAGCGCCTGTACGGCTACGTCAAGAGCGACCTGATGTGGGTGGGCGAGAAGGCCACCCCGGAGGTGGCGCTGCGCCCGTACATGTCGGCGCACCTGAAGAAGGTCGTCAACCCGAGCGAGTGGGCCAAGGACCTCAAGGACCTGCCCGACGACGGCATCGCCTTCTTCCGCTGAGCCCGTTTCTTCCGCTGAGCCCGCCCGGGCGGCCCCGCCATGCCGCGCCGGGCCGCCGGTGGCGCCCTTCCGCCTAGACTGTCCCTGTGGTGACCACGGACTGGAAGAGCGATCTGAGGCAGCGCGGCTACCGGCTGACGCCGCAGCGACAGCTTGTCCTGGAGGCGGTCGACGTCCTGGAGCACGCGACTCCGGACGAGATCCTCACCGAGGTGCGCAAGACCGCCTCCGGGGTGAACATCTCCACCGTCTACCGCACGCTGGAGCTGCTGGAGGAGCTGGGCCTGGTCAGCCACGCCCACCTCGGCCACGGCGCCCCCACGTACCACCTCGCCGACCGGCACCACCACATGCACCTGGTGTGCCGCGACTGCGAGTCGGTCACCGAGGCCGACATCTCCGAGGCCGCGCCGCTCACCGACCGGCTGCGCGCGACCTACGGCTTCGAGACGGACATGAAGCATTTCGCGATCTTCGGCCGGTGCGCGGACTGCGCACGGAAGGCCCGAACGACTGAGGGTTCAACTACCGCGACGTAGGCTGGTTCCATGCAGCGACAAACACTGACCAGCCCCCTGCTGTCGCTCCCCGGCGCCGTCCCCGCAGAAGGCCCTGACGAGGGAGTCGCCGCGCACTACGGGGACCTCTTCCGCGAGCAACGGGCCCTCGCGGACGGCAAGGGCTTCGTCGACCTGTCCCACCGCGGTGTCGTCGCCGTCACCGGCCAGGACCGGCTCGCCTGGCTCCACCTCCTGCTCACCCAGCACGTCAGCGACCTGCCGCCCGGGCAGGCCACCGAGGCGCTGATCCTCTCCGCGCACGGCCACATCGAGCACGCGCTGTACCTCGTCGACGACGGCAGCACCACCTGGATGCACGTCGAGCCCGGTACGCAGGGCGACCTCGTCGCCTACCTGGAGAGCATGAAGTTCTTCTACCAGGTCGAGGTCGTCGACGTGACCGGCGAGCACGCCGTCGTGCACCTTCCCGCGGGCAGCATCGCCGCCGTTCCGGAGGGGTGGCCGGTGCGCGAGGTCCCGTACGGCCGCGACGTCCTCGTGCCGCGCGCCGAGCTGGAGGCCTTCGCCCGGGAAGCCGCGGGCACCCCGGTCGGCGTGCTGGCCCTGGAGGCGCTGCGCATCGAGGCCCACCGCCCGCGGCTCGGCCTGGAGACCGACCACCGCACCATCCCGCACGAGCTGGGCTGGCTCGGCACCGCCGTCCACCTGGACAAGGGCTGCTACCGCGGCCAGGAGACCGTCGCCCGGGTGCACAACCTGGGCCGGCCGCCGCGCCGGCTGGTCTTCCTGCACCTCGACGGCAGCGAGGTCAAGCTGCCCGGCCACGGCACGCCCGTGCGCCTCGCCGCCGACGGACCGGACGGCCGCCAGATCGGCACCGTCACCTCGTCGGCCCGGCACTGGGAGCTGGGCCCGATCGCCCTCGCGGTGATCAAGCGCAACACCCCCGTGGACGTGCCGCTGCTGGCGGACGGGACGGCCGCGAACCAGGAGACCGTCGTCGAGCCCTGAGGGCCGCCGTCCTAGAGATCGAGCACGACCGTGAACGGGCCGTCGTTCGTGAGCGAGACCTTCATGTCCGCTCCGAAGCGGCCCGTCGCCACGTCCGCACCCAGTGCGCGCAGCTGCGCGACGACCTCGTCCACGAGCGGTTCGGCGACCGGACCCGGCGCCGCGGCGTTCCACGTCGGCCGGCGCCCCTTGCGGGCGTCACCGTAGAGAGTGAACTGCGAGATCACCAGCAGCGGCCCGCCGATGTCGGAGCAGGACTTCTCCTCCGGCAGGATCCGCAGACTCCACAGCTTGCGGGCGAGCTGTGCCGCCTTCTCCTCGGTGTCGTCGTGCGTGACCCCCACCAGCACGCACAGCCCCGGACCGGCGATCTCGCCGACCGTCTCGCCGTCCACCACGACCTTCGCTTCGCTCACCCGCTGGGCCACCGCTCGCATGCCCCCCATTCTCCCGGGCGCGAGGGGGCGCGCGGCACGGGGGCCGTACGCCCGCTTGGGCTCACGTACAACTGTCCGGCGCGGCCGTTCGGGTGCAGGTGCCTGCGGGACGCAGGTACTCGGTGGCACGATCGAGATCTGCCCGACGCGGGGGACGAGGGGACGGACAGACATGAAGCACACCGGTACGACACGTACCACCGGGACGGCGGAAGGCGAACGCATGCTCAAGGCACCGGGCCCGCGCTCCCCGTTCTCCGACGCGCCGCAGCCCGACTTCGCGGGGCTCACCCTCGCCGGCCTGCGCACCGCCCGCCGCGAAGCACAACTGGAGGAGGCCGACCTGTCCTACCTCCGCCGGCTGCTGCAGGGCCGCATCGACATCCTGCGCGCCGAACTGGCCTGCCGCACCGCTCCCGACGCGCCCGTGCTGGACCGGCTCTCGGAGATCCTCACCGACACCCCGTCCCGGCACCGCACCTCCGCCCGGCACGTCACCCTGCGCACCCCGCGCAGCGAGCGGTACCGGCAGCTCGCCGAGGAGATGCTCGCCGAGGTCGAGCTCTCCGACCTGGAGGCCCGCACCGACCAGGAACTGCACGACGCGATGGGGCGGCTGGTCCGCCACGAGCAGCAGGTGTCGCGCTGCCGGCAGTCCCTGCAGCGCACCGTCGACGGGTGCAGCACCGAGATCGCCCGGCGCTACCGCGCTGGCGAGGCACGGGTCGAGGACCTGCTGTCGGGGGAGTGACGGCCCGCGCGGGGGGTGGGCCCGCGGGAAAGCCCGCGGGCCAGGCTGCGGGAAACTGCGCGAAAAGGGGATGCGCGCAGGCCTGACCGGCGCTTACCGTGCGGGACATGAGCCTTGAGGTCCGCACGCTCGAAGCATCCGACTTCGCCGGCTGGCTGCGCGCCACCCGACTCGGTTTCCACCGTCCCGCGACCGTCAGCGACGAGGAGATCGAGCTCCGGCGGCCGTACACGGATCTCGCCCGCACGCAGGGCGCGTTCGACGACGGCCGGTGCGTGGCCACCTTCCGCAGCATGCCGCGCGACCTCACCGTGCCCGGCGGCGCCGTACTGCCCTCCAGCGCGATCACCCACGTCACCGTCTCCGCCACGCACCGCCGCCGCGGCGTCGCCTCGCGCATGATGGCCAACGAACTGGCCGCCACCGCCGAACGCGGAGAACCGCTCGCGATCCTCATCGCCGCCGAGTACCCGATCTACGGCCGCTTCGGCTTCGGCCCCGCGGCCGGCGTCACCGAGTGGCACGTCGACACCGCCCGCGCCGGCCTGCGCCCGCCCGGCGACGACGAGGACGGCCGCGTCGAACTCGTCGACCCCGCCGACGTCCTCAAGTCCGGCCCGGAACTCCACGAGCGGGTACGGGTGCAGGTCCCCGGCTCGATCAACCGCAACGACCGCTGGTGGGAGCAGTTCACCGGCAAGGTCCGGATGTCGGCCGACGAGCCCTGGAAGGAACCGATCTTCGCCTTCTACCGGGACTCCTCCGGCCGTGTCGACGGCCTGGCCGCGTACACCGTCGCCGACGAATGGCACGGCATGTACCCGCAAGCCCCCCTGGAGATCAAGAACTTGATCGCCGCCACCCCGGCCGCCGAACGGGCCCTGTGGCGCTACCTGCTCTCCATCGACTGGGTCACCACCGTGCGCACGGGCTTCCGCGCCCACGACGACGTCATGCCGCTGCTCCTCGCGGACCGGCGCGCCGCCAGGGTCGACAACAGCTCCGACTTCCTGTGGCTGCGCTTCGTCGACGTGCCCCGCTCGCTGGCCGCCCGTACGTACGCCGCCCCGGGCACCGTCGTCCTCGACGTCCTCGACCCGTACGGCTACGCCGCCGGCCGCTTCCGCCTCGACGTCTCCCCGGACGGCACCGCCACCGCCGAGGCGGCTCCCTCCGCCGCCCCGGACCTGACCCTCACCGCCGCCGACCTCGCCGCCCTGTACCTCGGCGACGAGTCCGCGGTCCGCCTCGCCACCGTCGGCCAGGTCACCGAATCCCGCCCGGGCGCGGCGGCCCAGGTGGACGCGCTGTTCCGTACGTCGCGCAAGCCGTGGGCGATCGACGGCTTCTGACGCGTCAGCGGCCGCCGTACGAGACGAGGACCAGCAGTACCAGCACCCCGCCCACGCACATCGCGTAGCTCGACCGTGCCTTGGAACCGACCACGACCAGGACGACGCCCAGCCCCATCAACGGGCCGAACCGCCGGCCGAGGTACTCCTCGGCGATCGCCGCCATCACGTGACTCCACAGCATGACCCACCCCTTTCCCGGGCGGCCGCCGAACGGCGCGGGCCCCGCTGCCGCTGCCCTAGCGGGTCAGCAGCAGCGCGATCACCACGAGTCCGACACAGGTGAACGTCGTGTTCCGGGCCTTGTGGCCCACCGTGAACATTCCGACGGCGAAGGCGCCTGCCGCGCCGTACCGCCACTGGACGAGCTGCTCGAACGCGAAGGCGCACAGAGCGAGTGCGGGCATGGGGTTTCACTCCTTCGAGGCGCGTGGGACCGATCTCTCCGCGCGTAGAGCACGGCAGAGGAAGAGTTGACCCGAAGGTCGACAAGTGGCGAGAGCGGAAGCCTGGTGCTGATGTGTGCGTGCGATGCGACATGGCGCTGCACTGTCACCCGCGGCTGCCCCGAGCGCGTCATTGGGCCGGGACGCCGCAGTAGTCCCCGTGGTGTCAACTGCCCCAACTTGTCCGGCAGTCGGAGCAGTTGACTGCACTCATGTCTTGGTTGTTCCCGTTGGCTACAGGTCAATAAACTCAACGCACTCAACTCCACCTGGCTGACCGGAAGCTGTAGTCTTCTTGCGTGAGCGGTGACCGAAGGACCGGTGGAGCCAGGCGCCAGTGGGAGCGCGTGGCCGATTCGCTGCGTCACCAGATCGAGGCCGGTGAGATCCCGGCCGAGAAGCAACTCCCCACCCAGGCTGAGCTGGTGGATCGCTTCGATGTCTCCCGTGCCACCGTCCAGAAGGCTCTGAAGCAGCTCCAGGATGAGGGCTACGTAGAGTCAACGCAGGGCAAGGGAGTCTTCGCCCGAAACTGGCGCAACCCGACACCGGCACATGCCAACGGCGCGGCGCATCGTCCGGATTCGGCCAGTGTCGAGCTGGAGGATGCCGTCGCGGAGGCATTCGAGGCCGATGACATCACGATCGACGCCTACTGCCTGACGAGCGAGTCGTTGAACGCGGCTCTCAGCCGCTCGGTCGGCCGAGTCCTGCGTGGTGAGCTGCACCCCACCTCGATCAGGGTCCGGCTGCTGCTGCCCAGCCCCAATGCCCTGCTGGCCGTTCCCAGCAACGTGGCCGACCCGGAGGATCCCCGTCCGCGACAGCGGCTGGCCGACTTGATAGATCTCCAGTCGCGACAACTCCACAATTTGCTCGGGGACTTGCAAACACGCGGACTGGTCGATTCCGTGAAGATCACGACCAAGACGGTCGCGATCACGCCCGTGAACAAGTTCTACCTCCTGAACGGCGAAGTGGGCCTGACCGGCTACTACGCGGTCCATCAACAGGCTGTGGAGGTACCGCCGGACAGATCGGTGGTCGAGATCTTCGATGTGTTCGGTGTGGGAGCGAGCCTGTACCGACAAGGATCGGCAGAATTCGACGAATGTCAGGCGTGGTTCGACTCACTGTGGACACTGCTCGCGAAGACCGCGTGATGGCGGCTGCCGTCGACTCCGTCCTCTTCGACTTCGACGGCCCCCTCTGCCGGCTCTTCGCCGGCCACCCCGCATACAAGGTCGCCGATGTCCTGAAGGAGCGGATGCGTCAGTACGGCCCCCTGACGGCCGTAGTGGAGTCGTGTGACGATCCGCATGCGCTGCTGGTGATGGTGGCCGGCAAGCCCACCGAATACGCGGCGGGCCTGAGTGACGAGCTGGACGCCACTCTGGCCAAGGAGGAGGTCGTCGCCGCGGGGTCGGCCGTGATCACGCCGGGTGTGGACACGCTCGTCAAGTCCCTGCACGAGCGGGGAACCCGACTTGGCGTCGTGACCAACAACTCCGAGGAGTCCGCGCGGCTCTTCCTCCTGGGCGCCGGGCTGCTGGATGCGTTCGACGGACCCATCATCGGCCGTCCCAGGGACGCCCTCCTGATGAAGCCCCATGGGTACATGCTGCGGTCCGCGCTGGACGAACTGGGGACCTCTTCGGAGCGGTGCCTCTTCGTCGGGGACTCATGGCGGGACGTTCACGCGGCCCGCAGTGCCGAGATCCCGTTCGTCGGCTACGCACGCGACCGGAGAAAGAGTGACGAGCTCGCTTCCGCCGGCGCGGCCACACTGATCTCTCACATGGCCGACATGGAAAGCCTGGTGTGGTGAGAGTCTCGCTTCATGTGCGGCCGCACTCTGGCGCGGAGCGAGGGGCGGAATCACACTCGCTGAGTGACTTCTGATGGCGAGCCGTTGATGGGTAGCAGCAGCACTCAGGCTCGTCACGATGCTCTGACAGGGGTCGTGGGTGTTCTCTTCGACTTTGACGGCCCGCTCTGCCATCTCTTTGCGACGACGACTGCACGGTTTGTGGCTGGGGAGCTGTGGAACTTCATTGAGGAAAGCGGGCTCCCGCCCGTGGATTCTGTGCCGCCCGAGAAGCACGACAGCCCGTTGGATGTTCTCAAGGGCGCCGCGGCCGACTGGACGGATCTCAAGGCTGTCGGGTCGCTGGAGGGAGAACTCGCTCGGTTGGAGCTGCAGGCCGTGGAGGGAGCAAGGGAGACCGACGGCGCGGAGAAGTTGGTGCGGGCGCTCTGGCGCGAGCGAATACCGATGGCGATCACGACGAACAACTCGGAGTCGGCAGTCGAGCGGCACCTCGAAAACTGCGGGATGGTGGATGCATTTCAGGGGCGAATCCACGGTCGGCAGAGCGTGCGCCCAGGGTTCCCACTCAGGGTGAAACCCGATCCGGACTGCATCGAGCGCGCGCTCGTGGGAATCGGGCAAGTGGATCGTAGAAATATTCTGATGATTGGTGATTCGCCGGATGATGTGGCGGCCGCGGAGAGCGCAGGTATCAGGTTCCTCGGCTTCCAGAATCCCGACGGCAACACGGGGCTCCAGGACGCCTACCCGAACTTGCGCCCGATTCGCCGCCTCGGTGATCTCACCCGTGGGCTGGCGTGACGGGTCTGGGGCGAATGTTCCGCTTCCGGTTCGGCCGGGGCCCTGAGGTGGGTGGGGAGGGCTGGAGCAGTGCTTCCGGCGGTGTGACCTCGGACGGATGCGACTGATTCGCCCTCATGGGTCAAACCGGGTCAATTCTTTGCCGGACCGGGTGTCGGCATAAGTATGCAGTACTCCGTAGGTCTTCACGTGCGGAATGTATAAATATGGGATCGGCAAGCTGCCGATGGAACCCCGGGGCGAGTCGTTTTGTCCGCCGGTTGGCGGCGTGCGATCTTGCCAAAGGGCTTCGCGGTGTGCTGTGCGGTACTAGCATCGGTCCATTCGCCCCTAGGTTGAGGAAACCGGTGTCTACGACTGTCCATCACAAAGCCGCGCAGTGGGGGGAAAGCATCGTGGGGCCCCTTGGGGGTCATCATCACGAGTCATATGCCGTGCGCACGTCGCGCGATTCCGGATCCGGGACCGGGGGCTCCTGGGTCAAGCTGCGCTCGCCGCACCTCGGGGTCCTGCGGTACGACCAGCGTTGCTTTCTTTCCGAAGAAGAACTGCTGACTTTTCTGTCCGGTCGCGTTTCCCGCATTCCCCGCGTGATTGACCCTGATCCGGCTGTCCCTGTTCACAGCTTCATCGAGGGTCGCACCCTGGGGGCGGTCGCCGGCGACAGTGGGCCGGTCGATGTGCTCTATGTCGACCAGATCGTGGAGACCTTCGGCGCACTGATCCGCATCGACGCCCGTGAGATTTCCATTGCACGAGCCTGCGGCGGGTCGCATCGGCGAAGTCGATGGGATGATTCCGCATCGTTTTATCGCGGACTTTTGCGGTTCGCGGACACCTCGGCCTACAAGAGCGAGATCGCGTCCCTCCGCGTGCTGTTCGATCGCCTCGGTGTGTCGAGGAAGTTGCTCGGTGGTCTTAAAAAACGAGCCTCCATGCTCACGGACCGGCCCTTCACGTTGGTTCATGGCGATCTGCACCGTGAGAACTTCATTGTCGACGACGCCAAAAACCTCTGGACCATCGACTGGGAACTCGCCCGCATCGGCGATCCCCTTTACGAGCTGGCCACGCACCTGCATTTGATGGGCTACCCGGAAGAGCAGGAAGCGGAGGTAGTCGCGCGCTGGAGGAACGCTGTTGAGGCTGTGCGGAAGGACGCGACCCGTGGAGCGGAGGACGATCTTGCCCACTACATGGCGTTCAAACGCGTGCAGTCGGTTCACACCGATGTCATGCGGGCGGGCCTCCAACTCGCCCTGCTGCACGACGACTGCCCAGAGGCCGGCCGCACCGCGTCGGACGCCGCGAACGTGGTTGCCGGCGCTTTGAAAGCCGTTGAGGGCATCGGCCCCGGAACGGGACGTGCGACGCCGTCGGTGGGCGAGGTCGAGGCTGTGCTCATGTCGTGGCGCCAGGACTTCGGTCGCACCGCTGCCGCTCAGCACCAGGCCATGGTGCGCAAAGGGGTGGGCCGGCCCCATGCGGATCACGGGCACGGGGCATTCCGTCACGCGTGGGGCCGGTTGGGCACGTGGATCGAGAGCAGGTGGGAGAAGCGGCGGGACGCCGCGCTGCGCGGCGGCAGCGAACCGGTCGCCGTAGAGGGTGACGCTGCTCCGGCGCCGCTGTTGCTGGGGTAGGCGAATCCCCTTCCTGCCCGGTGTGGTCCCCGTACCTTTGGTGTGTGAACGGCGAGCGAGGAACCGGCGGGGCCAGGCGCGAGTGGGAGCGCGTGGCAGATTCGCTGCGTCACCAGATTGAGGCCGGCGAGATCGCAGTCGGTGCCCAACTCCCCACGCAGGCGGAGCTCGTAGAACAGTTCGATGTCGCCCGTGCCACGGTCCTCAGGGCGCTCAAGGAGCTTCAGGACGAGGGCTACGTGGAGTCAATCCAGGGCAAAGGAGTCTTCGCTCGAAACCTGCGGAACCCGATGCCGGCACGTGCCAACGGCGCGGTGCAAGGGGTGGATTCGGCTGGTGTCGAGTTGGATGATGCGATCACTGAAGCCTTCGAGGCGGAGCACATCACGATCGATGCGTACTGTCTTACCGCCGAGACTCTGAATGCGGCCATCGTTCCTCAGGTCAGGCGTATCCACCGAGGAGAGCTCACGCCCTCGTCCATCCGTTTGCGTCTGCTGCAACCGAGCGTGGATGCCACCTTGGCCATTCCTCGCAATGTGGACGATTTGGAAGACCTGCGGCCACTGGAGCGCCTGGCCGACCTGATTGATCTGCACACCCGGTCGCTCGGCAACCTTCTGGCCGATCTGGCGGCGCGCGATCTGGTGGCAGAGGTGGTCTTCGAAGTCAGGCGGGTCGCGATCACCCCCGTGTTCAAGGTGTACTTGATCAACGAGACTCAAGGCCTGATCGGGTACTACGCCATCAAGGACAATGAAGTTCGCCTCGCAGATGGTGACATCGTAAAGATCTGGGATGTATTCGGCCTCGGTGCGAAGCTGTACCGCCAGGGGGACGAGCAACGTGACGAGTGCCGAGAGTGGTTCGAGTCCCTCTGGACGAAGATCGCCCGATCGGTGTGACCCTCACTGAGGTTCGTCCAGTTCGGCTTTGACAGTCCGCTCGCACACTGCTCGTCGAGTTGGAGCGCGAGTTATGCCGCGCCCGGCAACTGGTGGTGATCAAGGAGCTGCGGCGGGATCTGCTCCTGATCTTCGCTCGGAAATAGATGATGCGATCGGCGACCTTCGGGCTCCCCATGCCATGCACCCGCATTGAGTGAGGGGTGAGTCGGTGGGTGACAGGGAACTTAAAGAGTGTCTTGAGGTGAACTGCTAGGCTCCGATTCGTCCGTCTCGCGGGGTGATGCCCTATTGGTGCGCGATCAAGCGTTTGGTGCACGTTATCTGAAACGTCTGTGGCTATGGATGGCCTGTGATGATGCCGCGTAAGCAGCCGGATGTACGTATCGCCGTGATCACGCGAGTGCGGGGGTCCTTCGTCACATGGCATTACGCACGGAAGAGGCGTCACCCGGACTCACTCCACTTGGCGGGGCATCACAATGCCAATCACGTGCTGCCGTTGGATCGGCGGCTGGCATGGCTCATATCCGTGCGGCCCGATCCTTCAGCGCACATCAAGCTGAGAACCCCCCTTGAGACGCCCATGGTGGTGATGCGCACGTGGCAGGACGAGCCATCGGTGCTCGGCGCACTCGCGCAGCTGGCGACGGAGCCTGCTTTCGTCACCCCTCGGTGCATGGCCTCTTTCGGGCGGGCGTCGCTGCACAGGTACGAGCCGGGAACGGCACTGTCGCAGGTCTCGGAGCCGGGTGGGCCGCTCGGGGAGGGCATGCTCCGCAGGCTTGCTGAGGTTTTCGCCCGCACAGCGGCCGTCGGCTCGGACCAACTGCCGCCACTGCCGCCGGAGTGGCCGAGGGACCACAAGGACAGCGACGGTTTCCTCGACCGTCTTGTGGCCCATGCCGACCGGGAGGTGTACCAGCCGCACCGGGGGGAGTTCGGGGCTCTCTTCGATGCGCTCGATGTGCCGGCTGACGCGTTGGCCCGATTCCGTGCGGGGGGCGCCTTCCGCACCAAGGAGTTGCAGCGCAGGCCGTATGCCTTGCTGCACACCGATCTCCACCGGGACAACATCGTGCTGCTGGAGGACGGCGGCCTCTTCGTCCTCGACTGGGAACTCGCCACGTACGGCGACCCTCTCCACGACCTCGCCACACACCTCGAGCGGATGCAGTACACCCGCGACGAGCGCGAACTCATGAAGGAGATGTGGGAGGAAACGCTTGTCCGGCGCGGTTGTTCGGCGATGACCGCGGGGATGGACACCGACTTGCAGACCTACGTGGACTTCGAGCACGTGCAGTCGGTGTTCGCCGATGTGGTCAGGGCGGCGGTCCGCCTCGGCACAGAGCCGGGCAACGCCCGTCTCGGGCAGTCCGTCGGCATGGTCCGCCGGGCGCTGGAGCGGGCCCAGGGGCCGATGGGGCTGGACGCCGTGCCCGACGAGGCCGCGGTGGGAGCCGCGCTGATCGGCTGGCACGCGCTGCGTTATCCGGGGCGCCGCCGGAGATGGTTCCGTACGCGTCTGTGAGGCAGCTCCGACGTCGGAGCCGATCGTGCAGCGCTGCTTACCCATGGACTGAAGGACATTTAACTGGACCTTGACGGTCCGGCGGTCCACGCTCGTTCCATGGGGATTCACGTACCGCTGATCACACCCTTCGCCGCCGACGGCGGCGTGGACGCCGGTGCCCTGGAGCGGCTGGCGCACGACGTGCTGGACGGTGGGGCCGAAGGGCTGGTGGCGCTCGGGACGACCGGGGAGCCGGCCGCGCTCGACGAGGGGGAGAAGGCACTCGTCCGCGAGGTCGTCGGGCGGGTGTGCCGTGGGCGGGGGGCGCGGTTCACGGTCGGGGCCGGGGGGTCCGACACGCGGCGGGCGGCAGAGGAACTGCGCGGGCTGGAGGCGGATGCCGCCCTCGTGACCGTGCCGGCGTTCGTGCGGCCCTCCGAGGACGGCGTGGTCGCGCATTTCGAGGCGCTGGCGCAGGCCTCCGCCGTGCCGCTGCTCGTCTACAACATCCCGTACCGCACCGGACGCACCCTGAGCGCCGACACCGTGCGCCGTATCGCCGCCATCGACGGGGTCCAGGGCTTCAAGCACGCCGTCGGCGGCATCGATCAGGACACCGTCCTCCTGGTGCGGGAGGTGCCGCTCTACGCGGGGGACGACGTCTTCGCCCCCGCCCTGCTGGCCCTGGGCGCGGCCGGTGCCGTCCTGGCGTCCGCGCACCTGGCGACCGCGCAGTGGGTGGAGCTGGCCCGTTCCCACGACGCCGAGCGCGGGCATGCGCTCGCGCGGCTCGCCGCCGCCTGCTTCGCCGAGCCGAACCCCACGGTGACCAAGGCGGTACTCCACGCCCAGGGCCGCATTCCCACCCCCGCGGTCCGGCTGCCCCTGCTGCCCGCCGGGCGGCCGGCAGTCGAGACGGCCCTTCGGGCACTCGCCGCGGCGGGGGATACTCGGGACCGTACGTACGCACTGATCGGAGAGACCGGATGAGGATCGGAATCGTCGGAGCCACCGGCCAGGTCGGCGGCGTCATGCTCAAGGTGCTGGCCGAGCGTGACTTCCCGGTGGAGCGGCTGCGGCTGTTCGCGTCGGCCCGTTCCGCGGGGCGGACGCTGCCGTGGAAGGACGGCGAGATCACCATCGAGGACGCGGCGACCGCCGACTACGCGGGTCTCGACATCGTCCTGTTCTCCGCGGGCGGCGCCACCTCCAAGGCGCTCGCCCCCAAGGTCGCCGCCGCGGGCGCGGTCGTGATCGACAACTCCTCCGCCTGGCGCATGGACCCCGAGGTCCCGCTCGTGGTGTCCGAGGTCAATCCGCACGCGATCGCCGACCGCCCCAAGGGCATCATCGCCAACCCGAACTGCACCACGATGGCCGCGATGCCGGTGCTGCGGCCGCTGCACGAGGAGGCGGGGCTGACCGCGCTGGTCGCCACCACCTATCAGGCGGTCTCCGGCTCGGGCCTGGCCGGTGTGGCGGAGCTCGACGGGCAGATCCGCAAGGTTGCCGACCAGGCGACCGGGCTGACCTTCGACGGCGCGGCCGTGGAGTTCCCCGAGCCCGCGGTCTACCGGCGGCCCATCGCCTTCAACGTCGTCCCGCTGGCCGGGAAGATCGTCGACGACGGCCGCTTCGAGACCGACGAGGAGCAGAAGCTCCGCAACGAGTCCCGCAAGATCCTGGAGATCCCGGAGCTGAAGGTGTCCGGCACCTGTGTGCGCGTGCCGGTCTTCTCCGGGCACTCGATCCAGGTCAACGCCCGCTTCGCGCGCCCGATCAGCGTCGAGCGCGCCTACGAGCTGCTGGCCGCGGCGCCCGGCGTGGAGCTGTCGGAGATCCCCACCCCGCAGCAGGCCGCCGGCAGCGACCCCTCCTACGTGGGCCGGATCCGTGCCGACGAGACCGTCGAGCACGGCCTCGCCCTCTTCCTGTCCAACGACAACCTCCGCAAGGGCGCGGCGCTCAACGCCGTGCAGCTCGCCGAGCTGGTCGCGGCGGAGCTGCGGGGCTGACGCACCCGCTCCACTCGTCGCCCGATGCCCCGGCCGCGCGGCCGGGGCATCGGCGTTCGTCCGGGCCGCTCTTGACCCTCACACCGTGTGAGGCCCTGCACTGGGAGGCGTCATGTTCGGCATCGGAGACTTCGCCAGGCACGGCCGCGTGTCGGTTCGCATGCTGCGTCATTACGACGCGGTCGGACTGCTGCGCCCGGACCGTGTCGACCCCGCCAGCGGCTACCGCTCGTACGCCGCGGGGCAGCTCGCCCGGCTCAACCGGATCATCGCGCTCAAGGACCTCGGCTTCACCCTCGAACAGGTGCGGTCGATCCTCGACGAGGAGGTCGGCGCCGACGAGCTGCGCGGCATGCTGCGGTTGCGCCGCGCCGAGCTCGCGGCGGCCATGGCCGCGGACGCGGCACGGCTGGCCGGGGTCGAGGCGAGGCTGCGGATCATCGAGAGCGAGGGACGAATGGATTCCGACGACGTGGTCGTCAAGCGGGTGCCCGCCGTGCGGCTGGCCGAACTCACCGCCACGGCGGCCGGGTTCGAGCCGGCGCAGATCGGCCCGGTGATCCAGCCGCTGTACGGCGAGCTGTGCCGCCGGCTGGAAGCGGCGGGGGTGCGGCCGGTGGGACCGAGTGTCGCCCATTACGAGGAGGCGCCCGGCGGCGAGGGCGCGGTCGTGGTGCACGCGGGGCTCCAGGTGGACGTGGAGCCGGACGCCGGGTACGACTTCGCGGTCGTGGACCTGCCGGCGATCGGGAGCGCCGCGACGATCGTGCACCGCGGGTCCATGGACGACGTCCTGCGCACCGAGCAGACGCTCGCCCGCTGGATCGACGCCCACGGCCACCGCTCCACCGGCTACCCGCGCGAGCTGTACCTGGAGGCCGGCGGCCACCCCGACACCTGGGTGACGGAACTGCAGCAGCCGCTGGCCCCCGGGGACTGATCCGCCGGCCGGTCAGCCCATCGGCCGGCCCTCGCGGGCCGCGAGGTCGACCAGTTCGAAGGCCGTCCGGCCGTCCAGGGACTCGCGGACGATGTCCGCGTGCCCGGCGTGCCGGGCGGTCTCCTCGATGAGGTGGAGCAGGATCCAGCGGGCGCTGACCTTCATGCCCGGCGGGTTCCACGGCGCGTCCGGCAGGGCGACCGTTCCCTCCAGGTCGGGGAGGGCCAGGACGGCCGCCTCGGTCTCGCGGGCGATCGCCGACCAGGCGTCCAGCCAGCCGGCGAGGGTCTCGCCCTCCAGCAGGCGGAAGCCGTTGACGTAGTCCTCGCGGGTGCCCGCCTTCTCCGCGCGGCCGAGCAGCAGGCCCTGCACCCAGGTCTCCTCGGTGCGGGCGACGTGCTTGACCAGCCCGGCGAGGTTCAGCTCGCTCGCGCTCGGCCGCGACGCGGCCTGCTCGTCGTCCAGCCCCAGCACCGCCCGGCGCACACCGGCGCGCTGCGACTCCAGGTAGGCCAGCAGCGCGTCCCGCTCGTCCGTCTCGTTGCGAACCACCGTCGGCATCGTGCACCCCTTGTCCGTCGTTCGCCGGTGTTCCCGGCTTCGCTTGCGTCTTCGACGGTACGGAGCATTGCGGTCAGTTCCGGTCCGCAATGCCGAAGGCGCCGTCGGACAGCAGGGGAACGGCGGCGGAGGCGTCGATCTCGGTGGCGACGGCGACGTCCTCGGGGAAGCCGCCCTCGGCCAGTTCCCGGCCCGAGGCGCACGCGGCGACCGCCGCGGCCGGGTCGGGGGTGGCGGTCCACAGCACCGCGGCCGCGCCCGCTTCCGGGGACGGTGCGGCCCACGGTGCCCGGGCGCACAGCGCGGCAGCGACCGCCCCGGCCCCGAGCAGGTCCTCCAGCGCCGGGCGCAGGCTTCCGTCCGGCCACCGCTCCCCGGCGGGGACCACGGCGACCGGCCGTTCGGGGGTCCCGTATCCCTGCCGGGCGAGCCAGGTGCCGACCGCCGCGGCGTTGCGCAGGCAGCCCGCGATCACCGTCGAGCCCTCACCGGCCGCCGCGGCGATGGCCGAACCGTTCGGCGACGGCAGTACCAGCCGTCCCGTGTGCGGCGCCCTCCGCAGCGCGGCCGGGGAGAGCGACCACGGCTGTTCCGCGGTCACCTCCCGCCGCCCCACCGCCAGCGGGGCGCCCACGCGGTCCGCGTACTCCCGCGCCGACGCGTCCCGCCAGGCGTACGGATGCACCCGGGTCCCGCCCTCCACGGCCACCGACACCGCGGTGGTGAACGACAGCACGTCCACCACGACCAGGCCCGCGACCTCGGGTCCCAGCCGCCGCGCGCCCTCGGGCCCCCACTCCAGCCGGACCCCGTGCCCGGACTGGAGCCGCCAGGAAGCGGCGGTCACGGCGCGGTCGGGCGGTCCGCCGGGGCGGGGGCGAGGCCGGCGGCGACGAGGCCGGCGAAGACGGCCTTGCCGAGGGTCTGCACGGCGGACTGAGGGCGGACCATGACGGTGAACTCCTTGATGCGGCCGGCGTCGTCGAAGTGGAGGAGGTCGATGCCGTGGATGTCCTTGCCGTCCACAGTGGCGCGGAAGAGCAGGATCTCCGAGGGCGCCTCGTCCCCGTCGCCGCTGGTGGCCGAGGTGCCGTCGAAGCGGCCGATGTAATGGAAGCCCTCGAACGTGCGCAGCAGGACGCCGAAGAGGCCGAGCACCATCTGCTTGCCCTCGAAGGGGGTGAAGGTCACCGGGCTGTAGAACCGGATGTCGTCGGTGAAGAGGTCGTCGAGGACGGCGAGGTCACCGGTCTCCACGGCGGTGCGGAAGCGGTCCGTGGTGGTGGTCGTCATGGGCCTGCCGCCTTCCGGGGCCCGGGCCCCATTCATGAGATTGATCAGTCAATTCCATGACTATCACGCTCGCGGCGCCGCCGGACAGATCCCGGAAGGCCCGGCCTGCGACGGCCGTCACATCCCCTTAACGAGACTTTTGCAAGCACTCTGCTTGCAAAAGTTAGCACCGCGGGGCATGCTCGAAGACATGGCTTCACTGAACGTCGGCAACCTCGGTGAGTATCTGCGGGAGCAGCGCCGCAACGCGAAGCTCTCGCTGCGCCAGCTCGCCGACGCCGCGGGGGTGTCCAACCCGTACCTCAGCCAGATCGAGCGCGGGCTGCGCAAGCCCAGTGCCGACATCCTGCAGCAACTGGCGAAGGCGCTGCGCATCTCCGCCGAGACCCTGTATGTGCAGGCGGGGATCCTCGACGAGCGGGACCAGGGCGACGGCCGGGAGGTCCGTACCGCCATCCTGGCCGACACGGCGATCAACGAGAAGCAGAAGCAGGTCCTGCTGCAGATCTACGAGTCGTTCCGCAGGGAGAGCGCCGTGGTGGAGGAAGCTCAGGACGAGCAGTCCGCCGCGCCGCACGAGCGCGCGGCGAAGGAGGCGGCGGCGCACCAGGCTGCCGCCGTGCTGAAGCCGAAGGCGACCGCCGGACCGGACGACGGGGGCGGCGGCGACGCCGCGGCCGCCGAGTGACCGGCGGACTCAACAGACGTACACGCCACCACCTCATACGGGAGAACCCTCATGGCGATCACCGACGACCTCGTCAAGACCCTCAAGGACCCGACCCCGCTCTACGCGCTGGCCGGCACCGCCGATCTCGCGGCCGAGAAGCTGAAGGAGGTCCAGCCGCTGATCGAGAAGATCCGCAGCGAGGCCCCCGACCGGATCGAGAAGATCCGCGGCACCGACGCCAAGGCCGTGCAGGAGAAGGTGACGGCGCAGGCCAAGGGCGCGCAGAACCGGGCGCAGGCCAAGGTCAACGAGCTCTTCGGCAGCATTGACACCGACCTGCGCAAGCTGCGTGACTCCGCCCAGGACTTCGCGCTCCAGCAGGTGGGCCGCGCCGCCGAGTACGCGGTCCGCGCCAAGGAGACCTACGACGGCCTGGCCGAGCGCGGCAAGGGCGCGGTCGCGACCTGGCGCGGCGAGGCCGCCGACCAGGTCGAGGACATCGCGGTCGCGATCGAGGGCGAGCCGCAGCCGCAGCCGCGTCCGGCTGCCGCGCAGCCCGCCCCGGCGCCGGCCCCCGTGCAGAACAACTCCGTGCCCGCCCCGGCGCCGGCCCCGGCCGACGACCGTTCCGCCGCCGCGAAGAAGGCCCCGGCGGCCAAGAAGCCGGCCCCGGCCGCCCGCAAGAGCGCCCCGGGCAAGCCGGCCTCCTGAGGCCCGCGCACCCGCGCACACCCGCGCATCCGGAGGGCCGGGCACGCATCGCGTGCCCGGCCCTCCCCATGACCCCATGGCGCTTCGCACAGGGGGGCGCCCCCGCCGTGCCCGGCCGGGTACGGTGGGAGCCGACGACGGAGGTGGACCGCAATGCTGGTCACAGGTTTCCTGGGCGTACTGGGACTACTGTCCTGGGCGCTCTTCCTGCTCGCGCTCTTCGCGCTGGTCGACGCCGCGATTCATCGCCAGGACGCCTACCGCGCCGCCGACAAGAAGACCAAGGCGTTCTGGCTGATCGTCCTCGCGCTCGCCGCGGTGGTGATGAAGATCTTCTCGATCCTGTCGTTCCTGCCGGTCTTCGGTCTGATCGCGGTGATCGTCTACATGGTGGACGTGCGGCCGAAGCTCCGCGAAGTCGCGGGCAAGGGCGGCCCCCGGCGCCGCGGCGGCAGCAGCAGTGACGGGCCGTACGGGCCCTTCAACCGCTGAACCCGCTGAGCCGGCTGAATCCGCTGAGTCCGGTGCCGGTCAGGCGCCGGACTCCAGCAGCAGCAGCGCCACGTCGTCCGTCAGCTCCTCGCCGTTGAGCTCCCGCACCTCGGTGACCGCGGCGTCCAGTAGTTCCTCGCCGGTCAGCCCGGCGGCCAGCTGCCGCCCGATCAGCTCGACCATGCCCTCCTGGCCGAGCCGCTGCGGGCCCCGGCCGACGCGGCCCTCGATGAGCCCGTCCGTGTAGAGCATCAGGCTCCACGCCTCGCCGAGCTCGATCCGCGCGCGCTCCCAGCCCGACGCGCCGGGCAGCAGGCCGAGCGCCGGGCCGCCGTGCTCGTACGGCAGCAGCTGCGGGGCCATCCCGGACAGCGACACCAGCGGGGCGGGGTGGCCGGCCAGATAGAGGTCGGCGGAGCGGCCGTCCGCGGCGATGTCGACCTGGCAGAGGGTCGCGAAGATCTCCTCGTCGGGCCGCTCGTGCTCCAGCACCTGCTGAAGCGTGCGGAGCAGCGCGTCGCCGCAGAGTCCGGCGAAGGTCAGCGCGCGCCACGCGATGCGCAGTTCCACGCCCAGGGCGGCCTCGTCGGGGCCGTGGCCGCAGACGTCGCCGATCATGGCGTGCACGGTGCCGTCGGGGGTGCGCACGGTGTCGTAGAAGTCGCCGCCGAGCAGGGCGCGGCTGCGGCCGGGCCGGTAGTGGGCCGCGAAGCGCAGGTCGGCGCCGTGCAGCAGCGGGGTCGGCAGCAGGCCGCGCTCCAGCCGGGAGTTCTCCTGGGCGAGCAGCCGGGTCTCGGTGAGCTGGCGCTGCGCGACGTCGGCACGCTTGCGTTCCACCGCGTAGCGGATGGCCCGGGTCAGGTGGGAGGGCTCCAGGTCGGCGGGGGTGAGCTGGTCCTGGGCGCCGACGCGGACCGCCTCGGCGGCGCGTTCGGTGTCAGTGCCCGTGGTGAGGACGAGCACGGCGGTGTGCGGGGCCAGCCGCAGCAGCTGCCGCAGCCCGTCGAGACCGGCGGCGGTGTTCGGGCCGAGGTCCAGCAGGATGCAGTTGACGTCGTCGCGGAGCAGCCGCTCGGCCTCGGTCAGGTTGCGGGCGCGGCGGATGCGGACGCGGGTTCCCGAGACGTCCAGGAGGTCGGGGACGGTGAAGGTGCCGGAGGGGTCCTCACCGATGACGAGCAGCGTCAGGGCAGGGGAGGTCCGGCCCTCGGCGGGCAGTACTTCCTGGCGCGGTCCCGGCACGGTGACGAACCGGTCGGCCCGCCGTTCGGCCGCGGGCATCTCCGACATCGGGCAATTCCTTCCCTCCCCCCGAGGGCAACGTCCCGGAACGGTGGTGCCACCGCCTGCTCCGGGCTCACTGAAGGGCGACCATAGCGGTACCGCATGTCCGCGGGGGAGGGCCTGCCGGTAAACCGCCCGTGTCATATGCGCCTGCGAGCTGGGGATTTCGGCGTTCGAGGGGCGAAACGGACATGAGCAACGTCACGTCCCGGCAGGCGCCGAGTGGTCCCCGTCACGTCGGCGGGGCCGTGCGCCGCAGGTCACCCGTCGCCGCGCGGCCGGGCACCGGCACCGCCCCCAGTGATCAGCCGGAACCGGGGGCCAGCGCCTCCCAGCGCACGGTCACCTCGCCCTGCCGCCAGCGCGCCGCGGTGTCCGTCACCGGCCAGCCGCCGGGGCCGGCCAGGCTCCCGACCGTACGGATCCAGCGCTGCCGCGCGCCCAGCGACGCGAAGGGCGCGGCCGCCGCCCAGGCCCGGTCGAAGTCCGTGAGGAAGGCGTGCACCGGCTCGCCCGGAACATTGCGGTGGATCAGCACCTTCGGGAGGCGTTCGGCCAGGTCGGAGGGGCGTTCCAGGGAACCCAGCCGGGTCGCGAACGTCACCGTGCGCGGGCCCTCCGGGCCGATCGCCACCCACACGTGGCGGCGGCCGATCTCGTCGCAGGTCCCCTCCACCAGCAGCCCGTCCGGGGCGAGCCGGGACCGCAGCCGGTCCCACACCTCCGCGACCCGCGCCTCGTCGTACTGCCGCAGCACGTTCGCCGCCCTGATCAGCGCGGGCCTGCGGTCGCCGGGCAGCGGCACCTCGAAACCGCCGTGCGCGAAGGAGAGCCCCTCGCGGGCGTAGGGCGCCGCGGCCTCGACCCGCCCGGGGTCGATCTCGATGCCGACGACCTCCGCGTCCGCGCGGACCGTGCGCAACCGCCGCATCAGCTCCAGCGCCGTCCACGGTGCCGCGCCGTACCCCAGGTCCACGGCGAGCGGATCCTCCGCGCGCCGCAGCGCGGCACCGTGCGCCGCCACGATCCACCGGTCCATGCGGCGCAGGCGGTTCGGATTGGTCGTCCCCCGCGTCACTTCCCCGACCGGCCGCCTCGCTCGCATACGCCGAGCCTATGCGAGCCCCGCAAAGCCCCCGACGGCGCGGACGCGTGCGACGCCTCAGGCCGGGCAGCGGCTCTGGAGGGGCTCCCGGGGCGTGCGGTGCGCTCGCGCCGTACCGGGCCGGCCGCCAGTGTCACGCTTTGGCAAAGCGGAAATGGAACTCGGCTACTGACCGGTTGTAGAGGTTCGGGGCCGGACCGCGCGCGAGCGGCGGCCCGCCCTGTGGACAACAAGGAGGCACGGCGACGTGAGCCAGTACGTGGCGAGGGTCCTGGGTGGTGGTGCGACCCGCCGGCTGCGCAGGCACGGCGTCGGCGGACGCCGTCCGCGGCGCGTGGCGATGCTCAGCGTGCACACGTCCCCGCTCCACCAGCCGGGCACCGGCGACGCGGGCGGGATGAACGTCTACATCGTCGAGCTGGCCAAGCGGCTCGCCGAGGGCTCCGGCATCGAGGTGGAGATCTTCACCCGGGCCACCACGGCCGCGCTGCCGCCCTGTGTGGAGCTCGCCCCGGGCGTCCTCGTACGCCACGTGGACGCGGGCCCCTACGAGGGCCTGGCCAAGGAGGACCTGCCGGCCCAGCTGTGCGCCTTCACGCACGGTGTGATGCAGGCCGAGGCCAGCCACCGCCAGGGCCACTACGACCTCGTGCACTCCCACTACTGGCTGTCCGGGCACGTCGGCTGGCTCGCCTCCGAGCGCTGGGGCGTTCCGCTGGTGCACGCGATGCACACCATGGCGAAGGTCAAGAACGCCTGCCTGGCCGAGGGCGACACGCCCGAACCCGCGGCCCGGGTCATCGGCGAGACGCAGATCGTCACCGCGGCCGACCGGCTCATCGCCAACACCGCCGAGGAGTCCCGCGAACTCGTCCGGCACTACGAGGCCGACCCCCACAAGGTCGCCGTCGTCCACCCCGGCGTCAACCTGGACCGCTTCCGCCCCGACCCGCTCGGCGGCTCCGGCGGGCGCGCCGCCGCGCGGGCCCGGCTGGGCCTGCCGCAGGACGCGGTGATCCCGCTGTTCGCCGGTCGGATACAGCCGCTCAAGGCGCCGGACGTCCTGCTGCGGGCGGTGGCGATCCTGCTCGGCGAGGACCCGTCGCTGCGCGAGCGGCTGGTCGTCCCGGTGGTCGGCGGCCCGAGCGGCAGCGGCCTGGCGAAGCCGGAGCGGCTGCACAAGCTGGCGGCCCGGCTCGGCATCTCCGACCTCGTACGGTTCCAGCCGCCGGTCGGCCAGGACCGGCTCGCCGACTGGTACCGGGCCGCGTCGGTGCTGGTCATGCCCTCGTACAGCGAATCGTTCGGACTGGTGGCGATCGAGGCGCAGGCCTGTGGCACACCGGTGGTGGCGGCGCGGGTCGGCGGCCTGCCGGTGGCCGTGAAGGACGGCGAGACCGGCTTCCTCGTGCCCGGCCACGAACCGGGCGACTACGCCCGCGCGCTGCGCCGCTTCGTCGACCACCCGCACCTCGTCGACTCGATGGGCGAGGCCGCGGCCCGTCACGCCGAGTGCTTCGGCTGGGGCGCGGCGGCCGGCAGGACCGCCGAGGTCTACGCGGGTGCGATGGCCGAGCGGCGGCGTCGCCTACGATCGCCGCATGGGTGAGCGGGAGCAGGCGGCGGCACGGTCGGCGGTCGAGCAGGCACTGAGGGAGGCCGAACTCGACTGGGAGACCGGCGCGTCCGGTGAGTACGTCGTCAAGCTGCCCGGCACGCGCAAGCTGTCCACCACCGTGGCCCTGGCCGTCGGCCGGCACACCCTCTCCGTCAACGCCTTCGTCGTGCGCCGCCCCGACGAGAACCACGAAGCGTTCTACCGCTGGCTGCTGGAGCGCAACACCCGTATGTACGGGGTGAGTTACGCCATCGACGGACTCGGCGACGTCTATCTCGCGGGCCGGCTGCCGCTCGTCGCGGTCGTCCCCGAGGAGATCGACCGGCTGCTCGGCGCGGTCGTGGAGCACGCGGACGGCAGCTTCAACACCCTTCTGGAGCTGGGCTTCGCGACGGCGATCCGCAAGGAGCACGCGTGGCGGACGGCACGCGGCGAGTCGACGCGCAACCTGGAGGCCTTCGCCCACCTCACCGGCAAGGCGGACGCCTGAGGGTGCGACACACCCTCTGCGCCGCGCAGGCCCCTGGCCGACCCGGGCTAGTGGTCGGCCGTCGGCCCCGGTACGCGGTCCAGGGCCGGCGCCACCGCGCCGACGGGCTCGGGGTGCTGCTGCGTGCGCTCGCGCAGCAGCAGCCAGTACCCGGCGCCCGCCACGGTGCCGACCACCGCGCACGCCCCCCACGCCACGCCGCCGCCCCAGCGGTCCAGCGCCACGCCGCCCAGCAGCGGTCCGGCGAAGGCCGCGGCCGGCCAGGCGATGGAGTACATGCCCTGGTAGCGGCCGCGGGCGTGCGTCGGGGAGAGGTCGGCGACCAGCGACATCGAGGCGGGCGCGTGCAGGATCTCGCCGATCGTCCACACCGCCACGGTGAAGGCGTAGAAGGCCACCGACCCGGCGAAGGCGGTGAGCCCGAAGCCCCAGCCCATCAGCACGGTGCCCGCGGTGAGCAGCGCCGCCCGGCTGCGGCCCTCGACCATGCGGGTCAGCGGGATCTGCAGCAGCACGATCAGCAGCCCGTTGAGGCCGATGACCAGGCCGTACTGGCCCGCGCTGAAGCCCTGGCGGCCCATGTCGACGGACAGCGTGGTCGAGCCCTGCTGGGTGACCGTGCCGAGCAGGAACGTCAGCGCGACGAACGCCATGAAGCGCCGGTCGCGCAGCACGATGCCGAGGCCGACGCGTGACGTCCCGGCGGCGGCCGAGGCGGTGTCGTTCCCGCTCGCGGGCATGGTCTCCGGGACCTTCGCCCAGATCACCAGGGCGCACAGCAGCGTCATCACGGCGCCGCCGAGGAACAGCCAGAAGTAGCCCTGCGACGCGATGAGCCCGGCCGCCGCGGAGGACACGCCGAAGCCGATGTTGATCGCCCAGTAGTTGAGGGAGAAGGCCCGCACGCGGTCCTTCGCGGGCACCATGTCGGCCATCATCGCCTGCACCGCGGGCCGCGAGGCGCTGCTCGCCACGCCGAGCACGGTCGCCACGGCCGCGATCGCGACCTGCCCGTTGACGTAGGCCAGTGCGGCCGTGCCGGCCGCGGCGCCGAGCTGCGCCAGCAGCATCGTCGACCGCCGCCCGACCCGGTCGGTCAGCACGCCGCCGACGACCGCGCCGACGGCGCCGCCCAGGCCGTACAGCGAGGCCACCAGGCCCGCGTAGGTCGCGGAGTAGCCGCGGTCCAAGGTCAGGTACAGCGCCAGGAACGTCACCACGAAGGCGCCGAGCCGGTTGATCAGCGTGCTGGTCCACAGCCACCAGAAGGTCCGGGGAAGCCCCGACACGGTCTCCCGTACGGCTCGTACGACAGCGGGCACGGCGGCGACTCCTCGCGGATGGTAGGCGTAATAGGCCAAGGTGGCTTGCGCAGCTTACCGGTGCCCTCCGCGGGGGGCCAAGGGGTTTTCTCCTAGACTCCAGGCATGGCTGATGCTCCGTACAAGCTGATCCTCCTCCGCCACGGCGAGAGCGAATGGAACGCGAAGAACCTCTTCACCGGATGGGTTGACGTCAACCTCAACGAGAAGGGCGAGAAGGAGGCGGTCCGGGGCGGCGAGCTGCTGCAGGACGCCGGTCTGCTCCCCGACGTCGTCCACACCTCCCTCCAGAAGCGCGCGATCCGCACCGCGCAGCTGGCCCTCGAGGCCGCCGACCGGCACTGGATCCCCGTCCACCGCAGCTGGCGCCTCAACGAGCGCCACTACGGCGCCCTCCAGGGCAAGGACAAGGCGCAGACCCTCGCCGAGTTCGGCGAGGAGCAGTTCATGCTCTGGCGCCGCTCCTACGACACCCCGCCGCCGCCGATCGCCGAGGACAGCGAGTTCTCGCAGGCCGGCGACGCGCGCTACGCCTCCATCCCCCCGGAGCTGCGCCCGCGCACGGAGTGCCTCAAGGACGTCGTCGAGCGCATGCTGCCGTACTGGTACGACGGCATCGTCCCGGACCTCCTCGCCGGCCGCACCGTGCTCGTCGCCGCCCACGGCAACAGCCTCCGCGCCCTCGTCAAGCACCTCGACGGCATCTCCGACGCCGACATCGCGGGCCTGAACATCCCCACCGGCATCCCGCTCGCCTACGAGCTCGACGCCGACTTCCGCCCCGTCACCCCGGGCGGCCGCTACCTCGACCCCGAGGCGGCCGCGGCGGCGATCGAGGCCGTGAAGAACCAGGGCAAGAAGAAGTAAGTATCGAGACCGCGCCCCCGACCTGCGCTTATGGCGCGGATCGGGGGCGTCTTCACGGCCTGGGCCCCGTTGGGGCCCTCAGCGCCTGGGATGTCCGCTGCTGGCAGAGTGCTATCGCTGGCATCTGCCTGGTGTTCGCGCTTGCCGGCTCTGATTGGATGCCGCAATGCATGAGCTAGGCACTCACCCGGAATCCGGTCTGACGAAGAGCATCTGGACCGACGCCGACTTCGACGCGATGGGGTGGCACGACGTCACCATCCACGGTATCTGTGTGCAGCCAGGGGCCTCCGATGACTCACCACTGCCGCGTCTGCTGCTCGACATTGACTACATCGTCCGCTGGGTGCATCCGGTCCCGCCTGAGACGCACTTCAGCTTGTGGATCGCGCCGTCCACGCTGGTCTTCGAGGACGTTTGGGATGTAAAGGGCGACCTCGACTTCAAGGGGATGGTCATGAGTCTCGACATTGATCATCTTCGACGCTCCACCGCGGAAGACAAGTATGACGACCCGCAGTGGCATATCGAAGGTCACTACTTCGACCTTAAGCTTCGAGCCACTGGGTATCGCCAGTATCTTCGACAGGCTCCGCGGCTCTCGCCCCGACTGGTTCTTTCACTCGGTGAGCGTGGGGGCCTCTCCTTCGCAGAGACTGCGTTCGAATAAGTTCGAACCGGCGTGGGTTGGCGGAGAGACTCTAAGTCGGCTGGCCAGCACAGGCCGGAAAGATCAAAGATCAAAGATCATGATGCAGCCCCGACCTGCGTCCTTTGGTGCCGGTCGGGGCTCCTTTCTTCAGTGCCCGGACTCCGGCGGCCGGAGTGCGATGCCGAGAGCCTTCCGGGCCCGATCCCGGCTGCTTGGCATGAGGTGCGCGTACACCTTCAGTGTGAGTCCCGGGTCGGAGTGCCCGAGGTACTCGCTCACGGCTTTGATGCTCTCGCCGGCGTCCAGGAGAACGGACGCGTAGAAGTGCCGCAGGGCCGTGCTCGCGCGCGGCAGTGTGCTCCCGGCTCCTCGCCTTCGGGATGACGCCCACGGACGCTAGAGCGGGCTTCCAATGGTCCTCATTGAGCGACGTACGCCAGACGTGGCCACCGTTGGGACCGGTGCAGATCAGACGCTTTGTCGCGGGCTGGCCGTTCGCCCGGGTCTGGTGCAGCGTTGGGTGACAGGTTGACCTGCCCCACAGTTTGGGTTCCAGCTGCGGTGGCTAACTGGCGGCGGGGACGGTGTCTTGTGCGGAGAGTAGCTCGTACTCGATCGGGGTGC
>NZ_JBIVLH010000035.1:0-80301 GCF_044751185.1 Streptomyces sp. NPDC088733 | reverse complement strand
AGCCGCCGGGGTGGGGACGCCCCGGGTGCTTCTGAGCTGACGGCGGAGCTCACGGATCTGGGTGCGTCGGTGGTGTGGGCGGCGTGCGATGTGGCCGACCGGGACGCCCTGGCCGGGCTACTGGCGGAGCGTCCGCTGTCGGCGGTGGTGCACACCGCCGGTGTCCTGGACGACGGCGTGATCGCGTCCCTGGACCAGGAGCGCCTTTCGGCGGTCCTGCGTCCGAAGGTGGACGCCGCCTGGAACCTCCACCAACTCACGCAGGACATGGATCTGTCGGCCTTCGTGCTGTTCTCCTCCGCCGCCGGTGTCTTCGGTGGCGCCGGGCAGGCGAACTACGCGGCGGCCAACGTCTTCCTCGATGCTCTCGCCGCGCACCGCAGGGCGCAGGGCCTGGCCGCGACGTCGCTGGCGTGGGGTCTGTGGGACGGCGGCATGGCAGGAGAGCTGGCCGCCGGTGAGGTGTCGCGCCTCGGGCGCGGTGGCGTGAACGCCCTGTCGGAGCAGGAGGGCCTGGCGCTCTTCGACACCGCCACGGCTTCCGGTACCGCGCTGTTCGTGCCGATGAAGCTCGACCTTGGCGCTCTGCGTGCCCAGGTTGCCGGTGGCGGGATGCTGCCGCCGTTGCTCAGTGGTCTGGTCCGCGTCCCCAACCGGCGTGCCGCCCGGGCGGCTTCGGCCTCCGCGGGCAAGCTCGCCCGGCAGCTGGGCGCACTGCCCGAGAGCGAGCGGGCCGACGCCGTGCTCGACCTCGTCCGCGCCCAAGTGGCGGCGGTGCTCGGGTTCGACGGCCCGGAGGCGGTCGTACCGGCGCGCGCGTTCAGCGAGGTCGGCTTCGATTCACTGACGGCCGTCGAGCTGCGCAACCGGCTGAGCACCGCGACCGGTGTGCGGCTGCCGGCCACCCTCGTCTTCGACTACCCGACCCCGGCGGTCCTGGCCGACTACCTGCACTCCGAGCTGCTGGGCGGACAGCAGGCGATCGACGCCCCCGTGACGGTCGCGGTCCGCGACGACGAGCCGATCGCGATCGTGGCGATGGCCTGCCGCTTCCCCGGGGGTGTGCGCACTCCCGAGGATCTGTGGGAGCTGGTCTCGGAGGGCAGGGACGCCATCTCCGAGATGCCGGAGGACCGCGGCTGGAACATGGCCGAGCTGTTCGACCCGGACTCCGACCGCCCGGGCACGAGCTACAGCATGAACGGTGGATTCCTCCACGACGCGCACCACTTCGACCCGACGTTCTTCGGGATGTCGCCGCGTGAGGCCCTGGCCACCGACCCGCAGCAGCGCCTGCTGCTGGACACCTCGTGGGAGGCGTTCGAGCGGGCCGGCATCGACCCGGCCTCGGTGCGCGGCAGCCGTACGGGCGTCTTCGCGGGCGTGATGTACAACGACTACGGCACTCTGCTCCACCGCGCTCCGGAAGGCCTCGAGGGCTACATGGGCACCGCCAGTTCCGGCAGTGTCGTCTCCGGTCGCGTGTCCTACACCTTCGGTCTGGAAGGCCCTGCCGTCACGGTCGACACGGCCTGCTCGTCCTCCCTCGTGACGCTCCACCTCGCCGCCCAGGCGCTGCGCAACGGCGAGTGCGATCTGGCACTGGCCGGCGGCGTGACCGTGATGGCGACGCCGGGCACGTTCGTGGCGTTCAGCATCCAGCGCGGCCTGTCCGCCGACGGCCGCTGCAAGCCGTTCGCGGCCGCGGCCGACGGCACCGCGTGGGGTGAGGGAGTCGGCATGCTGCTCGTGGAGCGGCTGTCGGACGCCCGCCGCAACGGCCACCCGGTGCTCGCGGTGGTCCGCGGTTCGGCGATCAACCAGGACGGCGCGAGCAACGGCCTCACCGCCCCCAACGGTCCCTCCCAGCAGCGCGTGATCCGGCAGGCCCTGGCCAACGCCCGGCTCACCGCCGCCGACGTGGATGTCGTGGAGGCGCACGGCACCGGAACCAGGCTCGGCGACCCGATCGAGGCGCAGGCGCTGCTGGCGACGTACGGCCAGGAGCACAGCGACGAGCAGCCGCTGTGGCTCGGCTCGGTGAAGTCCAACTTCGGCCACACGCAGGCCGCCGCCGGTGTCGCCGGCATCATGAAGATGATCCTGGCCATGCGGCACGGTGTGCTGCCCAGGACGCTGCATGTGGACGAGCCCAGCCCGCACGTGGACTGGTCCGAGGGCGCGGTCTCGCTGCTGACCGAGCGGAGGGACTGGCCGGAGACCGGCCGCCCGCGCCGTGCCGGTATCTCCTCGTTCGGCATCAGCGGCACCAACGCCCACACGATCATCGAGCAGGCCCCCGACGACCCCGCTCAGCTGAGGAACGCGACGCCGCCCGCCGGCGAGCGCGTCCTACCCGTATGGGCCCACGTGCTCTCCGCGAAGTCCGCGGAAGCGCTGCGCGACCAGGCGTCCCGTCTGCGGACGCACCTGGAGAACACCGCGGGGACGGACGACCTCGCCGTCGCTTACACGCTCGCCACCAAGCGCGCGGTCTTTGAGCACCGAGCGGTGGTTGTGGCCTCGGACCGGGATGAGCTGCTGCGCGGCTTGTCCGCTGTCGAGGCCGAGGGCCCGGCGGCGTCGGTGACGCGGGGAGCGGTGAGCTCCGGGAAGCTGGCCTTCCTCTTCACCGGCCAGGGCAGCCAGCGCCTGGGAATGGGACGGGAGCTGTACGACGCCTATCCGGTGTTCGCGCAGGCGCTGGACGCGGTCTGCGCGCACCTCGACATCCCGCTGAAGGACGTCCTGTTCGGCGACGACAGCAACCTGCTGAACGAGACCGCCCACACGCAGCCGGCGCTGTTCGCCGTCGAAGTGGCCCTGTTCCGGCTGCTGGAGTCGTGGGGCGTGAAGCCGGACTACCTCTCCGGCCACTCCATCGGTGAGATCGCCGCCGCCCACGTGGCCGGGGTGTTCTCACTGGAGGACGCGTGCGCGCTGGTCGAGGCCCGTGGGCGGCTGATGCAGGCGCTGCCGGGCGGCGGCGTGATGATCGCGCTGCAGGCCTCGGAGGACGAGGTCCTGCCGCTGCTGAACGACCGCGTGAGCATCGCTGCCGTCAACGGCCCCCAGTCGGTCGTCATCGCCGGTGACGAGGACGCGGCGACGGCGATCACGGAGGCCTTCCCGGACCGCAAGTCCAAGCGCCTGACGGTCAGCCACGCCTTCCACTCGCCCCACATGGACGGAATGCTGGCGGACTTCCGCGAGGTCGCCGCGGGCCTGGCCTACGCCGCCCCGCGCATCCCCGTCGTCTCCAACCTCACCGGGGCCGTGGTCACCGACGAGATGACCTCGCCCGACTTCTGGGTCCGGCACGTCCGCGAGGCGGTCCGCTTCCTCGACGGCATCCGCGCCCTGGAGGCTGCGGGCGTCACCACCTACCTCGAACTCGGCCCCGACGGGATCCTCTCCGCCATGGCCCAGGAGTGCCTGACCACCGAAGGCGCCGCCTTCGCCCCCGCCCTGCGGTCTTCCCGCCCCGAGGCGGAGACGGTGACCGGTGCCCTCGGCCTCGTGCACGTGCGCGGTGGCAGGGTGGACTGGGAGGCGTACTTCGCCGGGACCGGCGCCCGCCTGGTGAACCTGCCCACGTACGCCTTCCAGCAGGAGCGGTACTGGATCGACGTGCCGGTCGCGCAGGTCGGCGATGTGGCGTCGGCCGGTCTCGGGCGGGCGGAGCACCCGCTGCTCGGAGCCGCGGTCGAACTCCCCGACTCCGAAGGACTGCTGTTCACCGGCCGCCTCTCGCTCGACTCCCACCCGTGGCTGGCCGACCACGCCGTCTCCGGCGCGGTGCTGCTGCCGGGGACCGCGTTCGTCGAACTGGCCCTGCACGCAGGCCAGCGGGCGGGCACCGAGCTGTTGGAGGAACTGACGCTGGAGGCGCCGCTCGTCCTGCCCGAACGCGGCGCGCTCCAGCTGCGGTTGTCGCTGGCCGAGCCGGACGCGAACGGGCGGCGCACGCTGCACGTGCACTCGCGCGCCGAGGCCGCGAGCGGCGAGAGCGGCCTGGACGTGCCGTGGACGCGGCACGCGAGCGGTCTCCTCGGCCCGGTGGCCGCGACGACCCCGCCGCCGGCGCTGGACGCGGCGGTCTGGCCCCCGGCCGGGGCGGAACCGCTGGACGTGACGGGTCTGTACGACGGCTTCGCCGCAGTCGGCTTCGCGTACGGCCCGGCGTTCCGCAACCTGCGGGCGGCCTGGCGCCGCGGTGACGAACTCTTCGCCGAACTGCTGCTGCCCGACGAGTCCTTGGCCCAGGCCGCGCAGTTCGGGGTCCACCCCGCGCTGCTGGACGCGGGCCTCCACGGCATCGTGCTGGGCTCCTTCCTCGTCGCCGACGACGAGCAGCCGGGGGAGGACGGCCCCCGCATGCGGCTGCCCTTCTCCTTCGGCGGTGTCGGCCTGCACGCCGTCGGCGCCGGCGCGCTGCGGGTGCGCCTGGCCCCCGCGGGTTCCGGCGCGGTCTCGCTCGCGGCGTTCGACGAGCGCGGCGAACCGGTCGTGTCGGTCGAGTCGCTGCTGCTGAGGGAGGTGAACCCCGCCGGGCTCCGGGCGGCGGGCCCGGCGTTCCACGAGTCGCTGTTCCGGCTGGAGTGGCCGGCTGTGACTGCTGGTGGCACCGCCCCGGAGACCGGAAGCTGGGCCGTGGTCGGTACGGACCCGCTCGGCCTCGAGGCCGCGCTGCGGGCAACGGGCGCCGCGGTAGAGGTGTACGCGGACCTGGACGTACTGGTCGGCGTGGTGGCGGCGGGCAAGCCGTCACCGGACACCGTGCTGGTCTCGTCCGTCTCATCCGTCGCCGCCGGCGCCGGGAGCGCGGCGCAGGTCGCGGAAGAGGCCCGGCGCGCGGCGCACTCCGCGCTCGCACTCGCGCAGGCGTGGTCGGCCGAGGAGTCGCTCGCCGCATCAAGGCTCGCGTTCGTGACGCGCGGCGCCGTCGAGGCCCGGCCCGGAGAGGGCGTACGGGACGTGGCCCACGCGGCGGTGTGGGGCCTGGTGCGATCGGCGCAGTCCGAGAACCCCGGCCGTTTCCTGCTGCTCGACCTCGACGCGGAGGACGACGGCGGCGACGCCCCGGAGCAGCTCGGCCCGCTCCTGGCGGCCGCCGCTGCCGCGCAGTCGGCCGGGGAGCAGCAACTCGCCCTCCGCGGGGGAGCGCTGCACGCCGCACGGCTGGCCAGGGTCCCCGCGGCGCGCCCCGACGCGACCGAGGCCACCGAGCCCGCCGAACCCACGGAGGACGCACAGGTCCCGGCCCTCGACCCGAAGGGCACCGTCCTCATCACCGGGGGCACCGGCGTGCTGGGCGCCCTCCTGGCCCGGCACCTGGTCACGGAGAGGGGCGTGGGGCACCTGGTGCTGACCAGCAGGCGCGGCCCCGACGCCGACGGAGCCGCGGAACTCGTCGCCGATCTCACCGCGCTCGGCGCCGAGGCGACCGTCGTCGCCTGCGACGCGTCCGACCGGGAGGCGCTGGCGGCGCTGCTCGCGGGCGTCCCCGCCGAGCACCCGCTCACCGCGGTCGTCCACGCGGCCGGCCGCCTCGACGACGGACTCGTTCCGTCGCTGACCCCCGAGCGGATCGACACCGTCCTGCGTCCGAAGGTGGACGCGGCGCTGCACCTGCACGAGCTGACGCGGGACGCGGACCTCGCCGCCTTCGTGCTGTTCTCGTCGGTGGCCGGCACGCTCGGCAACCCCGGGCAGGCGAACTACGCGGCGGCGAACGCCTGTCTCGACGCCCTGGCCCAGCACCGGCGCGCGGCGGGGCTGCCCGCCGTGTCGCTGGCATGGGGACTGTGGGAGACGCCCAGCGGGATGACCGGCGAGCTCACGGCCGCCGACATGCAGCGCCTGGCGCGCGCCGGACTGTCCCCGCTGACCTCCGCGCAGGGCCTGGCCCTGTTCGACACGGCCTGCGCCCTGACCACCGCCGAGAACAGCGTCCTGGTCGCCATGCACCTGGACACCGCACCGCTGCGGGCCCGGGCGGAGGCCGGTGCCCTTCCGGCGGTCTTCCGCGGGCTGGTACGCGGTGGGCCCCGCAGGGCCGCCGGGCACAGTGCCGGTGAGGCGGCGGCATCGGCGGCCGCCCGACGGCTCGCGGAGCTGCCGGGGCTGTCCGAGGAGGAGCAGGAGCGGGTGCTGCTCGACGTCGTGCGCGCACAGGTCGCGGCCGTGCTCGCGTACCCGTCGCCGGACGCGGTGGGGGAGACCCAGGAGTTCCTGGAGCTCGGTCTGGACTCGCTGACCGCCGTGGAGCTGCGCAACCAGCTCAACGCGGCGACGGGCCTGCGGCTGCCTCCCACCCTGCTCTTCGACTACCCGACGCCCATCCTCGTCGCCGGACTGCTGCGCGCCGAACTCGCCGGGGTTTCCGGCGGCGCGCAGTCGCCCGCGGGGGACGCGGGCGAGGCGGGGAGCGGCACGGACGAGGGCTCCGGGGTGTTCGGCGCGATGCTCCAGGAGGCCGGGGCCCAGGGCACCTCGGGCCAGTTCATGGAAATGCTCATGCAGGCCTCGCGGTTCCGGCCCTCGTTCGCCTCGCCGGCCGAACTGCGCAAGGCACCCGCCTTCGTGCGGCTCTCCCGGGGTGAGTCGGGGCCCGGTGTGGTTTGTTTTCCCTCGATCCTGTCGATCTCGGGCCCGCACCAGTACGCCCGGTTCGCCTCCGGGTTCCGGGGCCACCGGGACGTGTGGGCGCTGGGTGTGCCGGGCTTCCTGCGCGGTGAGCAGCTGCCGACGTCCGTGGAGGCCGTGATCGACGCGCAGGCGGAGGCCGTGCTGCGGAACACGGGCGGCGCTCCGTTCGTGCTGCTCGGCCACTCGTCGGGCGGCATGCTCGCGCACGCGGTCGCCGAGCGGCTGGAGAGCGAGGGGACCCGTCCCGCGGCCGTGGTGCTGATCGACATCTACTCGCACGACGACGACGCGCTCGTCGGCCTGCAGCCCGGTCTCGGCCAGGGCATCGCCGAGCGCCAGGACACCTATGTGCCGGTCGACGACACCCGACTGCTGGCCATGGGCGCCTACTTCCGGCTCTTCGCGGGCTGGAAGCCGACGGCGGTGACGTCGCCGACGCTGCTGGTGCGGGCCGGGGAGCGGTTCTTCGACTGGTTCCGGCCCACCGACGGCGACTGGCGTTCGTACTGGGACCTGGAGCACACCGCCCTGGACGTGCAGGGCGACCACTTCACCATGATGGAGCAGCATGCGGCGACGACCACGCGGGCCGTGGAGGAGTGGCTGACCGAAAACCTCTGACGGGCGACCGCCGGCCCGCGGGCCGAACGGCGGAGGGCCGGGCCCCACCACTCGGGTGGGGCCCGGCCCTCCGCCGTTCGGCGCCGTGTCACGCGCCGCGGCGCTCCCGTTCCCGCTCCCGGGGGCGCTTCTTCGGCAGCCCCACCGTCACGACCTCGAAGGAGTCCTTCGTGAGGTCGAGCCGGTGGAAGAGGTTGTCGGGCCCTGTGACGCACACCGTGCCGACACCGAGGCCCTGGAGACCCGCCACCACGTTCGGCCAGTGGATCGGCCGGTCGAAGGTGTCCAGCATCATTGCGCGCATCCCGGCGGCGTCGCGGACGACCGTGCCGTCCACGTCGTGCACCACGGGAAGCGCGGGGTCGGCGAAGTCGTACGCCGCGAACACCTCCGCCTCGGCCTTGCGGCGCAGCTCCGAGAACGACGCGGCATGGACCGGCGGCCGCATCGCGTACATGGAGTAGCCGCCCGCGGCGCTGATGGCCGCCTTGAGCCCGTCGAGCTCCTTCTCCTGCACCGACAGCATGTGGAACCCGCTGTCGAGCCGTCCGGAGATGTCGTACCAGGCGCCGCGGTCGTCGAATTCCGCGAGGATCGCGTCGAACGGCTCCTGCGGCACGCGGACGAAGCAGTGGGTGACGACGTCCTGGTAGGCGCCGGCGAAGTACTCCTCCTCGCAGCGGGCGCACTCCGCGGTGAGCCGTACGACGTCCGCGAAGGACAGCGAGCCGGTGAAGGCCGCGGCGGCCTTCTGGCCGAAGCTCGGTCCGGCGCAGACGTCGGGGGAGTGGCCGAGTCCGTCCACCGCCCGGTCCGCCATGGCCATCGAGGCGATCAGGAAAGCGATCTGCGAATAGGTGGAGTAATCGTCCTCCGTGGCCCGGAAACGGTCGAAGAGCGAGTAGCCGAGCGCTTCGTCCGCCTCGGCGAGCCGCTGGCGTGCGTAGGGGTCCAGCAGCAGGAACTTCCCGATGTCGGAGAAGGAAGAGGGCCCCATGCCGGGAAACACGACGGCTGTGCGGGTCCGCTCCGCGCCGTCACCGGAATGCGGCTGCCGGGAAAGGGCGGTGATGTCGTTCTCGGGAGTCGGCTGTGAATTGCTCATGATGTGAATGCCTTTGCCGCCGGCCGGTCGCCCGGTCATGGTCGGTGTACGTCTGGAGCGGGTCGGGAAAGGGCGTCGGACAAGGGGCCGCTTTTCGCCGTGCGTGCCGGACGTGCCTGACGAAAGCGGCCCCGCGCACCCGGCCGCGCGCGGTGCGCGCGGCCCGGTCCACGAGGCCCTGGGAGGTGCGGAATACGGAGGACGAAGCAGGCGGAACGCGGACCGGCGGCGCCGGATCAGTCCTGCGCCCGCCGCCGGAAGCCCAGGATGCCGATCGTCCCGAAGAGCACGATCGCCGCGGCCAGCGCGCTCAGGTCCACCCACAGCGGGATCGAGGCGGGGCCGCCGGCCGGCAGCATCAGGTCGCGGATGCCCTCACTGACGTACGTCAGCGGGTTGAGGGTGCACAGCACCTGGTACCACCGCAGGTCCGTCAGAGCCCGCCACGGGAACTGGGTGCAGCCGGTGAACATCAGCGGGGTCAGCGTGACGGCGAAGACCACGCTGATGTGGCGGGCCGGGGCGAGGGTGCCGATGGTCAGCCCCACCGTGCTTCCGGCGAGCGCGCCCAGGAGCAGCACGCCCAGGGTCGGCAGGAAGGTGTCCAGCGGCCAGGAGACGTCGTCCAGGACCAGCATGCCGATCGGGATCATCACCAGGGAGGCGACGAGGCCGCGCAGCGCGCCGAAGACCATCTTCTCCACCGCGACCAGCGTCGTCGGGATCGGCGCGAGCAGCCGGTCCTCGATCTCCTTGGTCCAGGAGAAGTCGATGACCAGGGGCAGTGCCGTGTTCTGCAGGCTGACCAGGAAGCTGTTCAGCGCGACGACGCCCGGCAGCAGGACCTGCTGGAACCCGCCCCCGGTGAAGCCGAGATCGCCCAGCACCTTGCCGAAGACGAAGAGGATGAAGAGAGGTTCCACGAGCACCTGCGCGAGGAAGATGCCCAGTTCGCGGCCGGTGACGAAGATGTCCCGCCAGAGGATGAAGAAGAACGTGCGGGTCGCCGTGCGCACGCCGGTGCGCTCGGGCCGCAGCTCCTCGGGGAAGCCGGCGACGGGGTCGGGGGCGGTGGTCGTGGTCATCGCAGCTCCCGGCCGGTCAGATCGATGAAGACGTCCTCGAGGGTGGCGGTGCCCACACTCAGGTCCTTGATGTCGCAACTGGCTTCCGCCAGGGCGGTGATGACCGTCGGCAGTACCGAGCCCGACGGGGCGTCGCTGTAGATGCGCAGGCGGACCGGGGGCTGCGCGTCGGGCTGCTCCGCGGCGTCCTCCTCGTTCTGCACCACCTCGACCCGCTCGACCGTCTCGATGCCCTCCAGCAGGCGCGTGACGCTCTCCGCCCCCGGCTGCGCGGGCTGCACGGTGACCGTGAGCGCGGTGCTGCTCAGGCTCTTCAGCAGCGCCTGCGGGGTGTCGAGGGCGAGCAGCCGGCCGTGGTCGACGATGCCGACGCGGTCGCAGAGCTTGGCGGCCTCGTCCATGTCGTGGGTCGTGAGCACGGTGGTCACGCCCCGCGCGCTCAGCTCCGCGATGCGCTCGTGGATGAACAGGCGTGCCTGCGGGTCGAGCCCGGTGGACGGCTCGTCGAGGAACAGCACGTCCGGGCGGTGCATCAGGGCCCGGGCGATCATCACCCGCTGGGCCTGGCCGCCGGACAGCTCGTCGCCGCGGGCCTTGCGGCGGTCGGCCAGGCCGACCCACTCCAGGCACTCGTCGGCGAGCCGGTTGCGTTCGGAGCGGCTCATGCCGTGGTAACCGGCGTGGAAGACGAGGTTCTGGCGCAGGTTCAGGGACCGGTCGAGGTTGTTGCGCTGCGGCACGACGGCGAAGGCGCGGCGCGCCCGCGCCGGGTGGGCCGCGACGTCGACGCCCTGGACGAACGCCCGGCCCGCCGTGGGGGCGACCCGCGTCGTCAGGACGCCGATGGTCGTCGTCTTCCCCGCTCCGTTCGGCCCGAGGAAACCGAAGACCTCGCCCCGGCCCACCGAGAAGCTCAAGCCGTCCACCGCGGGCCGGTCGCGTCCCGGGTATTTCTTGACCAGCCCGTCCACCACTACGGCGGAATCCGTGGTCTGATGTGATGTCATTGACGCCTACGAATCGTGCGGGACGCGGCAACGGCAGTCCGGGGATTCGCACGGGAATGTCGTGTGACCGGCCGCGCGTCGAGCGCCGACTGAAGAGGACATGGATGGTGCGCATCCTGTCTAGCACAAGGGTTTTCGCCGCACCCCGATTCCCTGTCGATCTAGGGGGCGGCTGGGAATGGTAAGGGGGGAATAGGGGCTGTCCCGCCCTTTCCCGCATTGCTTTTCCGGTCGCGTCGGCAAACATTGAGGAAAGTAGTGTTGCGGCCCGCTCAGGAATCCCTCTAGCATCGCGGCGTGATCGCGCCGAATTGCATCTCCGGAAATGAATTTCCGGTGGGTCGCGCCTGTGCGGTCCTTCCCGCGGGCCCCGGGTCACCGGGGCGGGCGGTGCCGCGCGCGACCGGCGCCACAGCCCTCCGCACACTTCCCCCGGGCAAGGAGACCCCGTGAAGGCACTCGTCGTGCCGGCGAACGGACCGGTCCTCCGGCAGGTCCTGCGCGGCATCGCCGACGCGGGCGTCGTGGACGTGGGTGTCGTCGTCGCCGGCCCGGACGACGGCGTCAAGGCAGAGGCGGGGGACGGTTCCCGCTTCGGCATCAGCATCACCTACCTGCCCGGGCAGTCCCGGCAGGCGGGCACGGTCGGTGCCGTGCGCAGCGCCCGGGAGTGGCTGGCCGACGACGACTTCGTGCTGTGCGCGGGCGGCGCCTTCCCGCCCGGCGGGATCGTGGAGCCCCTGGAGGAGTTCCGGATCCGGCGGCCCGCCGCGCAGATCATGGCGGACCGGACCCCGGGTCCGTCGTCCTGGGACGTGTACTTCTTCACCTCCGCACTCCACACGGCCGTGGAGGCGATCGAGCCCTCGGCCGCGGGCGGCGCCGAACTGTCCGACGCCCTGCGGTGGCTGTACGACCGGGGCCTGGGTGTCACGGCGTGCACGAGCCCCGCCGGTGAGCGTGGCGAAGGGGACGGTGACGGCTCCGCGCGCGGGGCGGCCGGGGCGGGACCGGCCGAGGGATGACGTCCGGGGCCGGCGGCCGCCTCCGTGCCGTCACGGACGTCGCGTTCGACGACGTCGTGCTCATCCGGATCGAGCAGCCGGCCGTCCCGAGCCGGTACCGGCTGGTCTGCTTCCCCGACGCGGGGAACTCCTCGGTCTGCTACCTCGCCATGTCCGAACTCCTGCTGCCCACTGTCGAGTTGCTCATCGTCCAGTACCCGCTGGCGGAGCCGGGCCAGGCGGAGCACGCCGCGCCCTGTCCCGGCCTCGCCGACAAGATCTACGACGCGGTGCGCGAATGGACGGACCGCCCGCTGGCCCTGTTCGGCCACCGGCTGGGGGCCGAACTCGCCTACGGCGTCGCACAGCGGCTGGAGCGGGAGACCGACACCGGGCCGCTGACGCTCTTCGTGTCCGGCCGTCCCGGCCCCGGCCACCGCGGATTCCTGGGGCCGCCCGCCCTCCAGTGCCGCGTCGTCGCCCTGACGGGGGACCACGACCCGCAGGCGCCGCTGCCCGGCGTACGGGCCTGGCGGCGCTGCACGGCCGGGCCGTTCGACCTGGAGGTCTTCCCCGGCGCGCCCGGCTACCTCGACTCGCACCGCCGCGAGGTCGTCAACCTCGTGCACGACCAGCTCATCTCGCTCCACGGACCCGAGCCGGACCGCACCGCGCCGAAGCAGGGGCCGTAGGGGGCGGAACAGGGGTACCCCGCGATGTGCCCTGGTCCCTAGCGTGACGGGTGGAGAACCGCGTCCACGGGACGGGACCGACAGCACCTCCGCGCAGCGCGGCGCGCACCCCCGCGATCCACCCCCCTGTGAACGGCTCCGGACCCGCCGTCGGCTCCGCGCAGACCACGTCAGCACCGGCCACGTTCGGCCCAGAGGAAGGACTCAGTGCCACCGATGACCGCGATGATCTTTGCAGCAGACTCGGTACGGCCCGTCGAGGAGTTCGAGCAGGACGCCCTCCGCGTGGCCGATGTGCTCCGGGAACACGGGATCGGCCTCGGCGACCGCGTCATGCTGAAGGCCGGCAACTCGGCGAGCTGGATCTGCGTCCTCTACGCGCTGATGGAGGTCGGCGCCTCCATCGTCCTCGTCGACCAGCAGGAGCACGTCGAGGAGACCCGGCGGATCGCCCTGCGCACCGGGGTCAAGGTCACCATCGTCGACGACGAGACCCCCATCGACCAGGGAGCCGACCCCGTCTACCTGTACGAGCTGATGGTCGCCACGGCGGGCCTGCCCTCCGTGCCGGGCACCCTGTCCTTCGACGCCTGGGGCGAACTGCCCGACGGCCTGATCATGTGGACCTCCGGCTCGACCGGCTCGCCCAAGGGCGTGGTCAAGTCCGGCGCCAAGTTCCTGCGCAACCTGCGCCGCAACGCCGAGCAGGTCGGCCACCGCCCGGACGACGTCCTGATGCCGCTGCTGCCCTTCGCCCACCAGTACGGGCTGTCGATGGTGCTCATCGCCTACCTCACCCGCTGCTCCCTGGTCATCGCGCCCTACCGGCGGCTGGACCGGGCCCTGCGCATGGGGCGTGACGCCGGGGTCACCGTCATCGACGCCACCCCCTCCAGCTACCGCAGCATCCTGAGCCTGGTGACCCGCAAGCCGGCGCTGCGCGAACACGTCGCCGGCACCCGGATGTTCTGCGTCGGCGCGGCGCCGCTGGACGCCCCCCTCGTGGCGGGCTACGTCGAGGAGTTCGGCCTCCCGCTGCTGGACAGCTACGGCTCCACCGAGCTGGGCAACATCTCCTTCGCCACCCTCGACAACCCCGTCGCCTGCGGTCGCGCCATGGACGGCATCCGGCTGAGGATCGTCGACGAGGACGGCCGGGAAGTGGCCGCGGGACAGCCCGGCGAGATCGAGGTCGACACCCCCGACGCGCTGGAGGGCCAGATCGCCGACGACGGTTCCGTGATCCCCAACCCCACGGGATGGCAGCGCACCGGGGACCTCGGCCACCTTGACGACGGCGGCAACCTCCACGTCCTGGGACGCAAGTTCGCCGTCCACCGCATGGGCTACACGCTCTACCCCGAGCTGATCGAGCGGAAGGTGGCGGCCGAGGGCTGCCCCACCCGGATCGTGCCGCTCCCCGACGAACTGCGCGGCTCCCAGCTGGTCTTCTTCGTCGAGGACGAGGAGCAGCGGGACGCCGGCTACTGGCGGGAGCGGCTGTGCTCGCTGCTGCCCGCCTTCGAGCAGCCCAACCGGGTCGTCGTGCTGGAGCAGTTCCCGCTGAACCGCAACGGCAAGCCCGACAAGAAGCAGCTCGCGCGGATGGCCGCCGAGTGAGAAAGCGTTCCCCGCCCCCTTCGGTGGCGGCGGGGAACGGCAAGAAACGAAAGGTGAGTCGGCTGATGCCCGATAAGCTGACTTTTGTCGTCGGAACCGGACGCTGTGGTTCCACAGCGCTGTCCGCGGTGGTGAACCTGCACCCGGACATCCTCAGTCTCAACGAGCTCTTCGCCAGCGTCACCGACCCGGTGGCGCTCACCGAAGAGCCGCTGAGCGGTACCGAGTTCTGGACCCTTCTGACCACACCCAACTGGGTCAGCGACACCCTGGTCCGCAACGGTGCCCCGCCGTCGGAGTTCCTCTACAACCGCCACCCCGAGTGGCGCTACTCCGCCGCGACCACCGGCATCCCCGCCATCAGCATGATGGTCCTGCCGCACCTCACGGACGACCCCGACGGGCTGCTGGACGAGCTGGAGCCGCGGATCAGCGCGTGGCCCGCCCGTCCCGCGCCGCTGCAATGGCAGGCCTTCTTCTCCGTGCTCGCCGACCGGTTCGGCGCCACCGGCGCCGTCGTCGAACGATCCGGGCTCTCCCTGGGCAACGTCGGCCGGCTGCACGCCCTCTTCCCGCAGGCGCGCTTCGTGCACCTGTACCGCAGCGGTCCCGACTGCGCCCTGTCCATGAGCCGGCACATCGCCTTCCGCATGATCCCGATGATGCTGGAGATCGCGGAACGGTGCGGCGTGGACTCCCCGTACGAGCTGACCGCGGAGCACTTCGCCCAGATCCCGCCCGACCTGGCCCCGCTGCTGACGGGCACGTACGACCCCGCCCTCATCATGGACCGGCCGATCCCGCTCCCCGTCTTCGGCGACATGTGGTCGCGCTGGATCGTCGACGGTGTGCGGAACCTGGAGGAACTCCCCGCCGGCATCCGCACGTCGCTCTCCTACGAGCACCTCCTGGCGGAGCCGCGCGAGGAGCTGACCCGCCTGGCGGCCTTCATCGGCGTCGAGGCCCGCCCCGACTGGCTGGAGGCCGCCGCCCGACTCCTCGACGGCGACGGCCGCCGCGGCTCCGCGGACCGGCTGGACCCCGCCCAACTGGAGGCGCTGCGCGCGTCCTGCGCCGAGGGCACGGCGGCCCTGGCGGGCACGGTCGCCGCATAGAACCGTCGCGGCACGGCGTCCGCGGCGGAGAATCCCGGACCTCAGCAGTCGTAGGGCAGATCGAGGGGCGCGAGCGCCTCGAAGAGGTCCCCGGGGCCGGGATTCTCCGGACGCGTGGCGCCGCCCAGGTGCTCCATGACGCCCCACACCGCGTTCAGCGCCGTGGTGACCGCGCCCTCGGCGAAACCCGCCGTCCAGGAGACGTCGTCGCCGCACAGGAAGAAGCCGCGCTCCGCGGCGGGCAGACCGCGCTGCATGAACTGGGTGAACAGCCGCCGCTGGTAGCGGTAGTGACCCGGCAGGTTCGCCTTGAACGCGCCCATGAAGTGCGGCTCGGTCTCCCACGTGATCGTGAGCGGGTCGCCCACGACATGGGAGCGGATGTCGAGCCCGGGGTAGACGAGGGCGAGCTTGTCCAGCAGGACGTCCAGCCGCTCGCCCGGGTCCAGCGTGGCCATCTTCAGCGAGTCGTCGTTCCACGTGTACGACAGGCACATCACCCCCGGGCGGTCCGGGCCGTCGTCGAAGAGGTAGACCCCGCGCGGCATGCGGTCCGTCAGCGTCATGCTCATCACCGGCTCGCCGGTGAGCGGGTCCAGGTCGTGCCAGAACGGCCGGTCGGTCAGCACGAACAGCTTGGAGGCACCCATGTAGTGGGTGCGTTCCACCGCGGTCCACAGCGGCGCGGTCAGCAGCGCCGGGTCGCACTCCACCCGGTTCAGCAGGGTCCACAGGTGCGGGGTGTACACCACCGCGTCGAACCGCTCGCCGTGCCCGGAGGCGTCGGTGACGCGGAAGCCGTCGCCGTCCCGGACGACCGAGCGCACCCGCGGCCGGGCCGAACCGCCGTGCAGGGACGCGAGCGACGTCCCCGCCGGCCAGTGCGCGCACTGCTCCGGCCGGTGCTCCCACAGGCCGTACGGCAGCCGCTGGGAGCCGCCGGTGATGGCGACCTGGTTGTCGTCGGCCTCGGTGTAGACCACCCGCAGGATCTCCAGCAGCGAATTGGGGAAATCGGTGTCCCAGCCGCCGGTGCCGAAACCCACCTGGCCGAAGATCTCCCGGTGCCGGAACGACTGGAACGCCGAACTGGTCGCGAGGAAACCGTAGAAGGACTGGTCGTCGAACTCCCGGACCAGCCGGTTCCACACCCGCTTCAGGGTCTCGGTGTCGCGCCGCTGGACGGCGTCCCGCATCGTGGCGAGTTCGGCCCGCTCTTGCAGCGCCTTCTCCCACGCGGACGCCACCTGCACGTACACGTCCGGGAGGTCGTCGGCCACCCGCGCCCGGTGCCGCTCGCCCATGAGGTGGATCAGCGTGCTCGGCGTGCTCGGTGCCAGCGGATTGGGGAACGGGGTGGTGTGCAGCCCCAGCAGGTCGACGTAGTGGAACAGGGACCGGGCGGAGAGCGGGAAACGCATCGCCCCCATCTCCGCCACGCGGTCCGGCTGCCCGGGGAACGGCACCGAGCGCATGCGCCCGCCGATCTGCTCCGCCTCGTACACGACGGGGCGCAGCCCCAGCCGCATCAGCTCGTACGCCGCGGTCATGCCCGCCATCCCCCCGCCGACCACGGCCACGGGGGACCCCAGGCGCTCCGGCGGGAGGGTGCCGAGCCCGGCCGGATGGCGGAGCCAGCCGTCGTACGAGAACGGGAAGTCCGGCACGAGCATGGTGACGGGGGCCGGGCTGACTGACGTCATCGGGAATACCTCTCGGGCCGATTCCACGGCGCTTCCAGGAAACCGGAGACCAGTCGAGCGGGAGCCGGGGATCGCAGCGCCGCGCCGCGGGCCCCGGGTTCGGGGCGCCGCGGCCCGCGGCTGCGCAGTCGCGCCAGGCAATGACGCTATTTCGGCGGGAGTCGGGGCAACAACCCCTATGGACCCTGGTAACCGACCGTGCCCGCACGGGTTTCCGGCTTCGCCGCGCCGAGAGCGGCGGGGAAGCCGATGGCCGTGACGACCAGTCCCCGGTCCGCGAGCCAGCTGCCGGCGAAGCGCTCGACGAGCCGGCCGTCGGGAGCGCGCCGCGGGCGCAGGATGCGTGCCGAGAACGTGCCCTGCGGCCGGGCGGCCGCGCCGTCCTCCTGGAACGCGATGTCGGCGTCGTCGAAGTCCAGTTCGGTGCCCATGAGCGGGTACCAGGTCTTGTAGACGGCCTCCTTCGCGCTGAACAGCAGCCGGTCGCGGCTGAACCGCGGCACGGCCCCGCCGCCACGGGCCCAGGCCAGTTCGCCCGGCAGCGCGATCGACTCCAGCACACCGCCGGGCAGCGGCAGGTCCGGCTCGGCGTCGATGCCGATCATCGCCAGATCGGTGTCCCGGGCCAGTGCCGCCGCCCGGTAGCCCTCGCAGTGGGTCATACTGCCGACGACCCCGGCCGGCCACTGCGGGACGTTGCGCACACCGGGCAGCACGGGGACCGGCGGCATCCCGAGGGCGGCCAGGGCACGCCGGGCGCAGGCCCGCACCGTGGCGAACTCCTCGCGGCGCCGGTCCACTGCCCGCGCGACGACCGCGGCCTCCTCGGGGTACAGCGCCGCGGAGCCGTCGGGCCCGAAGACCTCGCTGGTGGCCGCCCCGGGCAGCAGTGCCTCGATCATGACCGCCCCTCCCGCACTCCGATGGTCGCGGCCGCCTTCGGCTCCTGACCTGTGTACGGCAGGATCTGCCGCAGCAGCCCCTTGGGGTGGCCGCGCCGCCGCCACTCGCGCGGATAGCCGATCGACACCTCCTCGAACCGCACCCCGTCGTACCAGGTGGTCCGCGGAATGTGCAGATGCCCGTAGACCACGGCGGCGGTGGTGAACCTGCGGTGCCAGTCGGCGGTCAGCACGGTGCCGCACCACTGGGCGAACTCCGGGTGCCACAGCACGTCCGTGGGCTGGCGCACCAGCGGGAAGTGGTTGACCAGCACCAGCGGCACCGACGGGTCCTGCGCGGCCAGCCGCCGCCGGGTCTCGGCCACCCGGGCACGGCACCAGTCGTCACGGCCGCGGTAGGGGTCGGGGTGGAGCAGGTACTCGTCCGTGCACACCACACCCGCCTCGTGCGCCCGGGCCAGCGACTCCTCCTTGGTCGACGTGCCCTTCACCCGGAACGTGTAGTCGTAGAGCAGGAACAGCGGCGCCACCCGCACCGGCCCGCCGGGCCCCTCCCACAGCGGCCAGTCGTCCTCCGGGGTGAGCACGCCGAGCCCCCGGCACATCTCCACCAGGTACCGGTAGCGCTCCTCGCCCCGCAGCTGCACCGCGTCCTCGCGCGGAGTCCACAACTCGTGGTTGCCGGGCGCCCACACGACCTTCGCGAACCGTCCGGCCAGCAGACCGAGGGCCCACGCGATGTCCTCGGTGAGCTCGCCGACGTCACCGGCCACGATCAGCCAGTCGTCGTCGTGGGTAGGCCGCAGCGACTCCGTGATCGGCCGGTTGTCGGCCATGCCGACATGCAGGTCGCTGACGGCGAGCAGCCTCGGGCCGGGAGGCGGCGCCCCTCCCGTCGAGAGGGGGGTGCGGGATACGGCGGGGTCAGGCGATATGGGCGACATCGAGGTCCAAACTGACGGGCAGGTCCCTGCGGTGAGAGATGTTGATCTTCCGGTACACGCGGGTCAGATGCTGTTCGACGGTGCTCACCGTGATGAAGAGCTTCGCCCCGATCTCCCGGTTGGTGTAACCCTGTGCGGCCAGTGAGGCCACCCTGCGTTCGGCGTCCGTCAGTGCCGCGGCCGCCGCCGTCGCCGGCGGCAGTGCCCGCTCGGGCGCCTTCGGCGATGCCTGGCCCGGCTGCTCGGACTGCAGGGACTGACGCAGTTTGTCGGCGCCGCAGCTCTCGGCGATCCGCAGCGCCCTGCGGATGTGCAACTTGCTCTGGACCGGGTCGCCCAGCTGCTTGTGGGCCTGCCCCAGATCGCTCAGGGAGCGCGACAACTCGTAGCGGTCGCCGTTCGACTGGAGGAGCGAGACCGCCTCCGAGAGCAGGGGCACCCGCTCGCCGACGGGCCGCGCCGCCGCCAGCACGCGCAGCGCCGTCCCGCGGACCCGAGGACCGGCGTCACGGGCGAGCTGCTCCCGCGCGAAGTGCTCCACCTGATCGCGGCTCCCCAGCGCGAGCCATGCCTCCGCGACCCCGACGCGCCAGGGCGCCAGCGTGGCGCGGTCCATGCCCCAGCGCCTCATCAGGCGGCCGCACGTGGAGAAGTCCCGCAGGGCGGCGTGCGGACGGCCCGTCTCCAGTTCGTGCCGGCCCCGCGCGTACAGGTACTGCACCCCGTAGCGGCTCGCGAACATCTCCTCGGGCACCGGCCGGCCCACGATCTCGGCTGCGACCTCGTGGTCGCCCATCGCGGTGCTCGCCTCGATCAGGACCGACAGCGGGGCGCCGATGCCCACGCCCCAGCAGTGCGGGGGCAGGTCCTCCAGGGCCTCCTCGACCAACTGCCGCGCCTGCGTCAAGTGGCCCTGACGCAGGGCCATGTGCGCCCGGACGGTCCGCAGGATCGCCGTCGAACTCGCGGGCCAGCGGGCCGTGACCTCCGCCAGCAGCCGGTCGGCCCACTGCATCGCCGTCCCCAACTGGTCGGCGAAGACGAGAGCGAGCAGGCAGGACTGCACCGTCGGCTCGGTCTCCTCCGTCAGACGGAGTGCGGCGAGGATCCGGTCGGCGGTGTCGGAGAGGCGGCCGTCCTCCCGCACCGGCGATGTCCCGCCCCCGGCGGGGTCGTCGGCGAGCGCGTCGTGCAGCGCCGCTGCCGCCGCCAGCCGGCTCTCGTCCGGCCGAGACACCGGGACGTGCGCAGCGCTGTCGTGCAGAGGGGCGAGCGTCTCGTCGGCCCGCTCCAGGACGCCGGGGAACGTGCTCGCCAGGATGGAACGCAACCACCGTACTTCCGCCGCGAGTTCGGCGTCGGGCTGGGACGCCTCCCCGGCGGCCGCGTGCCGCATCGCCATGACCGCGTCGTCCGTCCAGCCGTTCCACAGCAGGTCGCCCACGAGCCGCAGGGTGTCGGCCGCCGGCAGCTGACCGGCGCGGACCGTCCCGGTGAGGGAACGGACCTGCCGCGGCCACGCGGAGGGCGTGACCCGCCAGATGAACCTGGCCAGGGAGATCCGCACCTGCGCACGCTCGCGTTCGCTCCGGCAGCAGCCCTCGGCCATGCGCAGGCAGCTCACCGCGAGGTCCACCCGCCCGGCGGCCATCGCCTCACGGGCGGCGTCCACCAGCACCTGCGGCGCCCACTCCTCGTCGGGTGGTGACGTGGCGTGCCCCAGCAACTGCTCCGCGACGAGCAGCGGCGGAGCGCCGTCCTCGTACAGCAGGCGGGCGGCACGCCGGCGCAGCCGCGTCACCCCGTCGTCGTCCAGGCTCTCCACGACCGCCGTCCGCACGCCGGGGTGCCGGAAGCGGCCGTCGTCCAGGACGCCCGCGTCGTCCAGGGCGGACACCACCTGCAGGACCGCCCTCTCCTCGACCTCCACCAGCCGGGCCAGCAGCGGCAGCGGGGTCACGCCGCCCAGCAGGGCGATCCCCTGGGCGACACGCAGGCCGTCGGCCCCGACGCGGTGGACGATCAGCAGCGCGCTGCGGAGGAACCGCTCGCCCGCGGCGGGTGACCCGTCCGCGGCGCCGTCGCCGGGCTGAGCCGGCGGGCGTTCGTGGGAGAAGTGGTCCTCGACCATGCCGTGGACGAGCAGCGGATTGCCGCCGGTGGCCGCGTGCACCGCACCGGCCAGCCGGCCGGTGGCCGCGGTGCCGACAGGGCCCTCGCCCGGCTCGCCTCCGTGCGCCCGCGCGGCGAGCAGCCGCTCCACCCCGGCGACGCCCAGCGGGCCGACCCGCACGTGCAACCCCCGCATCGGGTGCAGGAGTTCCATCAGCGTGCCGGGCGGTCTGCGGCGTGTGTCGGCACCGATGGTCACGATCGCCGACACGGCCCCCGGGCCCGACGAGGGGAACCGGCGCAGCGCGTACGACAGGACTTGCAGGGACTCGGCGTCGGCGTACTGGACATCGTCCAGGGCGATCAGGACGGGTCCTCGCGCGGACAGCCTGCCCAGTTCGGCGTTGAAGCACTGCAGGACCTCGGTCGCCACCGGTTCCCCGCTCGAACGCGTGCCGCCCATCCCCGACGCGTCGGCCAGTAAGGGCGGCAGGGAACCAGGTTCGGGTTCCCTCGGATCGCGGAGCAACTGCTCCATCACGCCGAACGGTATCGAGTGTTCCGCGGGTGAGCCGACAGCGGTGAGCAGCCTGTGCTCCGCGACCGCGCGGTCCTCCAGGACGCGGTGGAGCAGTGCCGTCTTCCCGGACGCCACCGGCCCGCTGATCACCGCTGTCCGGTCGGACCCGAAGGCCGTTCCGGAGCTCCGACCGGATGCGAACGCGACCAGGCTTGCGATCTGTCCATTTCGTTCCACTAGCATGACGTCAGACCCTCCGTAATGCGTTGTGAAATAGCGCCACGGTGGGCGTGTTTTCCGATGGCCGGCCACTGCGCGTGGTTCCGCGGGCGGGATCCCGAAAATGACGCGGCGGTAACATAGAGAAACTCGCAAGTGCTCACAAGGCGCATTTCGACACCCCCGGTCATTTCATTCCGACCCCGTTCCGGACTGTATCAACGTCCTGAGCGCGTCGGCATCTCAATCTGTCGCCCGGGTATTGCCGCACAGTGAGCAGCCGATGGACGTCCGGTTGCCGGGAGGATGTGTGTTGTCACAGGTCATGGGCGCTGGGCGGCGGGAACAAGAATCGGAACCTCAATAGAACCTCAAATGCGGAATGCAGCCGTCTGGAACCGGGCGCGGGAAGGGGTTCCAGGCAGGGCCCAAGACGGGGGAAAATGGGGGATGAGCGACGCACCCGCACTCGGAGGGCCCGAATTGATCGCTCGCGGCTCCGGACCCGAACAGGTGGCGCGAAATACGCTCACAAGAGCGCCGGGGCGCTCTATCCGCATCGGTGGAGCGTCATGATCCTACGCACAGCTCCTCGCGGACCTATACCTGATCAGCGGTGAGGAAGATCACGTTTCCACCGACAAGTGCCGACCGCATGCGCTCGGTTGAGTGCAGGCGGAGGCGAACTGCGCTTCGCCGCACTGAGGTTGAGCGGCCGGGCCGTCGGCAGCCCGCCCGTACCGTCGGATCCGGCCGCCCTGCCGCCGCGCGACGGCGCTCTATCGGCCTGTGTGCCCGCGGCCTTGGGGGAACTGCCCCAGGTGGACCGCACGGTGGATCACCGCGGCCAGGTCGTGCATGTCCTCGGTAAAGGTGTCGACGCGGATCCGGCGTCCGCTGTGCAGCTGGATCTCGCACGTCGAACCCATGCCCCGGGCTTCGGCAAGCGGCCGGTCGTCACCGCCGGACGTGCCGACCCGGGCGACGTCCTCCCAGGGGACGAGGGTGGCGGTGCCTGCCACGCGATAGGTGAACCCCCGCTCGTGGACGTCGAAGCACTGCTCCCGGGTACGAAACGCCTGCACCAGGCGCCAGATCCCCAGACCCCACCCCGCCAGGCCGACCCCGAGCAGCAACCCTGCCAGTTCCGGAGCCCCCTCGGTGGTGCCCACCGATGCGACCGCCACCGGAATCCCGAACGCCGCGCCGACGGTCCCGACCGCCAGGCAGATCCCCGCCTGCCGCAGGCGCCGCGCACCGTCGGTACGGTGCTCCCGCACGAACCCCCCTAACCGCCTGGCTGCCTCCGTGCGCCTCATGCCGCCCCCTCGCTGGTTGTGGACATTTCAATCTAGGCTCCCGTCGCCGGGTCAACCACCCTCTGCGGCATCGTCCCCACAACCGGTGAGCGGACGGGAGTCAGCTCGTCCAGGTAGGGCTGACCGGCAGGCCGCACGCCCACAGGTGGGCCGCGGTCAGCGTGGCCGCGAAGAGCAGGTTCCGCACCTCCAGGCCGGGGTTTCGCGCCGATTCGCACAGCGGTGCCGCGGCTTTGTGACGGGCCTCGGGGTGGACCTCGTGGTCGAGGTCTCCGCCCGGTGGTGTGCTTCCGCCGCGACCGGCACGCCGTGGTCGACGACCGGGGGATCACTCGGGATCCGCTGTGCCACCGCCAGGATCCAGGCGCGATCGATGCGCAGATTCACGCGGCGTCCCTCCTCCGTGTACGCGGCCAGGAACGCCGAGGCGCCGGCCATGAAGGCGCGTGACTGGTACCCGTCGGCCTCGATCAAGTCGGCCAGGTACCCCTGCGAGCTCAGGCCGCGGCGCTCGGCCCGCTCCTCGGCGGCCGCCTTGAGGACCTCGTCCAGCCGGATGCCCTCGCGGCGGCGCGCGGCACAGGCCGCCGGGTTAGACTCGCGCCCCGGACGCGGGAAGGAGCGGACAGGTGAGCGCAGCACCCATACGGTTCGGCATCGTGGGCAGTGGCTGGCGGGCCGAGTTCTTCGTCCGGCTGGCGAAGGCGCTGCCCGAACGGCTGGCGGTGGCCGGCGTGGTGACGCGCTCGGCCGAACGGGCCGCCAAGGTGGAGGCCGAGTGGGGAGTGCCCGCCTTCCGGACGATCGACGAACTGTGCGGGCGCGAACCGGAGTTCGTGATCCCGTCCGTCCCGTGGGAGGTCTCGCCCCAGGTCGTGCGCGAACTCGTCGAGCACGGCCTGCCGGTCCTCGCGGAGACACCGCCCGCGCCCGACGCGGACGGGCTTCGGCGGCTGTGGGATGCCGTGGGGGGAGCGACACGCGCCGGCGGCGGCGCACTCGTCCAGGTCGCGGAGCAGTACACACTGATGCCCGGCCACGCCGCCCGTATCGCCCTCGTACGAGAAGGGGTCATCGGCGAGGTCACGTCCGTCCAGGTGTCCTCGACCCACATGTACCACGCGATGTCGCTGATCCGGCACACGCTGGGCGTCGGCTGCGGGCCCGCGACGGTGACGGCCCGGGCCTTCACCGCACCGCTCGCCGACCCGCTGTCCCCCGGCGGCTGGTCGGACGACCTCACGCCCAAGGACGCCGTCACCACCCTCGCCCTCCTGGACTTCGGCGGCGCCCGTACGGGCCTGTACGACTTCACGGACAACCAGTGGTGGAATCCGTTGCGCGCCCGCCGGATCGTGGTGCGCGGCTCGCTCGGCGAGATCGTGGACGACACCGTGGTGCGGATGGCCGATCCGCGCACGCCCGTGGAGTCCCCGCTGCTGCGCCGTCGCACCGGCACCGACCTCAACCTCGAAGGGGCGGAGGTGCACCACATCTCGTTCGACGGACGCGTGGTGTGGCGCAACGACTATCTGGGCGCGAGCCTGTCCGAGGACGACCTCGCCGTGGTGGACCTCCTGTGCCGCACCGGCGCCTGGGTCCGGGACGCCGGTCCCGAACCGTATCCGCTGGCCGAGGGCTGCCAGGACCATCTGCTGGCCCTGGCCGTAGAGGAGTCGGCGCTCACCGGGGCGCCGGTGACGACCGCGGTGGAGGCGTGGGCGGCCCGCTGATCCCGCGCCGGCCGCCCCGGCTCCGCCCGCGCCCGCCTGCTACCGCCGAGCGGGTCCACCGTCGACCGGGATCCGGTACAGCACGTACGGCTTGCGCCGGAGGTCGACGCCGGCGTTGTAGGCCGCCTGCCGGTTGAGCTGATTGGCCATCACGTAGAGGTTCCGGTCGTAGCCGATCGACAACGTGTCGGGCCAGATCAGCCGCTTGTCGTGGACCAGGGTGCGGAAGCGCCCGTCGGTGTCGCGGAACACGAGCGAGTTGTGCTCGATGTCGCCCCCGTACACGCGGCCCGCACTGTCCGTCTCCAGCCCGTCCGACATCCCCTTCTTGCCGAGATCGCGCACGGTCTTCGCGATCTGGGAATCCGGTACCCGGCGGTCGGTCAGGCCGCTGGTCGGCACGGAGTACAACGTGCGGCTGGAAAGGGGGCAGTAGTAGAGGGTCTTGCCGTCCGGGCTGAGAGCGATGCCGTCCGACCCGATGTTGATGGGGCTGGTGGGGCCGTGTGCCGGCCGGTTGAGCATCCGCTTCCCGTCGATGACGGGAACGAAGTCCGGCACAGGGCGCACCGAGGGCACGTTGTCGAGTCGCCGCCAGGAGGTCCCCGACGCCAGATCCACGACGATCAGGCCGTTGGGGCCGTCCGAGGAGGCGTCCGTGAGGTAGGCGGTGCCCGCCTTGCCACGGCTGAGGTCGAGCCGGACGTCGTTGACGAAACTACGGGGACCGGCGACCTGACGGGGCAGCAGGATGGTCCGGACGACCTTGTTGGTGCGCAGGTCTATGGCGACGAGCTTGGGGCCGCCCATGGGTGCGTTGCCGAACTGGATGCGTCCGGTATCCACCACCCACAACCGGTCGGCCGCGTCGACGACGACGCTCTGCACACCGAGGAAGTGGTGCGCGGGATCGTGCGTGTCGGCGGTGTTGATCTCGCGGTTCGGGTAGGGGACGGCCTTCCCGTCACGCACTTCGGCGACGGAGAAGGGCACCTTGTCGCCCCAGTGGGGGAAGTTCACGAACACGCGCCCGGTGCGTGACACGGTCACTCCCGTGGGCATTGCCCCGTCGAACTCGGCGACGGGTTCCAGGCGTTCCTTTCTCTGCGTGGGGGAATCGGTCGGCGAGCTTGCTCGGGAGGCCTGCGTGACGCCGCCACCGATACAGAGGGCCGCCAGCAGCGCGATGACGCCGCGGCTCGATATAGAGCTACCAGTCACGTTCTGCTCCTGTTCCGGAATTCGAGGAACGGGCAATTCCAGGAGAATATTCCATCTGTTGATGTGCGATCACCGGAGTACCAAAAACATATGACCTGTGCGTCGGGATCGCAAGCAGAACGTTTGGGAGCGGACCGTCGGGGGTGGGGCAGGCGCACACGCTGAGCGTCTGTTCAAAAACTCTCCGGAATTCACGGACTGGATGTCAGTGTTCGGCCGTGTCCGGAACGAGGACCACGTTGGTGCAGGTGGCAGGCGGTACCGGCCGGGCCGCCCGCAGTGAGCCGGGCGTGATGGGCCGGCTGTTCCCGCAGCGCTGCCATGAACTCGGCACATAGTCGCCATACCAAATATTTCTTGGACTTGCGGGCGACCGGGGGAGAGGCTGGTTATCGTGCGACGACCCGGGCGTCGTGAATTCGGCACGGCACTTTCCGGAGAGGGGTGATGTCCGTCGCGACTTCCGTCCGATCGCCGCGGGAAACATCGCGCGGTATTTCGCGGGGCCGCCGCCGTATGCTCTCGTCGGCAAGACAAGGGAGATTTCCGATCCGGCCGTCGTCATGCGCGCGGCAATATCGGGCCGGGTGGACGACTGCTGGGCAGCGTGGACCGGGCCGCGAGCTGTCAGTCCATTCCCGCCATCTCGAGGAGGGCCGTGGCGGTGCCTGTGGCCAGCCCGCTCAAACTCTGGGCCTGGGCCGCGACGCGGGCGCTGGATCCGTCGAAGACGACGGTGAGTTGGCGGGCGAGGAGATCGGGGTCGTGTGCGCCGCCGCGTCGCGCCTCCTCGCGGAAGAAGTCGGTGAGCGCGTCCTTGTAGCGCCGGGCGACCACGCTGGCGGGGTGTTCGGGGTTCTTGAGCTCGAACGCGGTCGCCAGGAACGGGCAGCCGAGGTATTCCGGTGACGTCGACAGCGACTCGAGCCGGTCGAAGACGTGCATGATGCGATCGCGTGGCGGCAGGTCGGTGCCGGGGGCGGGCAGCACCTGGCTCAGATAGTCGGACCCGGCGCGGTCCAGGCTGGCCGCCAGCACGTCGTCCTTGCTGCTGAAGAGCTGGTACATCGACCGCTTGGAGACCCCGGCCGCCCGGCACAGCGCCTCGATGCCGATGTGGACGCCCTCTTGGTAGAAGAGCACGGCCGCGGCATCGAGGAGCCGCTCACGAGTCGGGGCCGCCGCCGCGGCGGGTGCGGGCGAGGCCGGTGTGCTGGACGTCATGGGAGTGAGCCTACGCCTTGTGTTGCCCTGACGAAACCGATCGGTTTACGGTGGTTGGAAACCGATCGGTTTCCGCCGTCGGTCGTCACGCTGGGAGTACGTTCATGACTGCAATCGCAGGTTCGACTGTTCTCGTCACCGGGGGCAGCAGAGGCATCGGCCGGGCCCTGGTCGAGGCCCTGTACGCCCGGGGGGCCAAGAAGGTCTACGCCACCGCCCGCGACCCCCGCACCATCACCCACCCCGACGCCGTCGCGCTGCCACTGGAGCTCACCGACCCCGCCGCGGTGGCCGCCGCAGCGGCACAGGCGCAGGACGTCACCATCCTGATCAACAACGCCGCCGGGGCCGTGGAGGCCTCGTTCCTGACCTCCCCGGTGGACGACGTCCGCCGCGAGTTCGACACCAACTTCTACGGCCCGCTGCTGATGACCCAGGCCTTCGCCCCGGTCATCGAGGCCAACGGCGGCGGTCACCTGCTCAACGTGCACTCCGTCCTGTCCTGGGTCGCCCTCGCCGGTTCCTACAGCGCGTCCAAGGCGGCGCTGTGGTCCCAGACCAACTCGCTGCGTCTGGAGCTGAAGCCGCGCGGCATCACCGTCACCGGGCTGCACGTCGGTTACGTGGACACCGACTTGGCCGCGCACATCGACGCCCCGAAGACGTCGCCGGAGAGTGTCGCGGAGCAGGCGCTGGACGGGATCGAATCCGACGCGTACGAGGTGCTGGCCGACGAGCTCTCCCACCAGGTCAAGGCGGGTCTGACCGCCGACCTCGCCGTCCTGTACCCGCAACTGGCCGGCTGACCGAAGCGTCCCGCCGTACCGTCTTCCGCGCCGGGTCCCCCGAAGCGTCATGGGGGACCCGGCGTCAGGCGGAGGGCAGCCCGGTTCCGGGGAACGTGACCCCGGTCAGCTCCTCGGACACCGCCCACAGCCGGCGCTGGAGCGACGTGTCGTAGGAGGGCCCGCTCGACCGGACGGCCTTCGGGTAGCCCCTGCTCTGCTGGAATCCGCGCGGGCCGTAGAACTCCCCTCCCTGGACGCCCGGGTCCGTCGCGGCACGCAGGACGGGCAGCGCCCCCATCGCCGGGGACTGGAGGAGGAGCGGCCGGACGGCCGCGAAGGCCGTACGGGTGAGAGCGGACGCATGCGTCATCGCGTCCTTGGAGCCCGAGGTGTCGGCGCCGCCGGGATGCGCGGCGACGGCGAGTGGCCCGCCCGGGGGCAGCCTGCGCTGGAGTTCGTAGGTGAACAGCAGATTGGCCAGCTTGGAATGCCCGTACGCGGCGGTCCGGTTGTAGGGCCGGGTCCGCCAGCCGAGATCGGCCAGGTCGATGGGACCTCCCATGCGATGGCCGGCGCTGCTGAGGGTGACGACGCGCGAGCCGGTGGAAGCGGGCAGCAGGTCGAGCAGCAGCCCGGTGAGCGCGAAGTGCCCCAGATGGTTGGTCCCGAACTGGAGCTCGAAACCGTCGGTGGTCGTCCCGTGCGGGGTGTACATCACGCCGGCGTTGTTGATCAGCAGATCGATCCGGGAGCGGCTGGCGCGCAACTCGTCGGCGGCATCGTGGACCGAGGCCAGGGAGCCCAGATCCAGGCGCAGCACACGCACCTCCGCGGCGGGCAGTGCGGAGGTGATCTCGGCCGCGGCCCGCTTGCCCTTGTCCGGGTCGCGGACCGCGAGGATCACGGAGGCGCCGCGCCGCGCGAGCGCCGTGGCGATCTGGAACCCGATGCCGGTGTTGGCGCCGGTGACGACCGCGGTGCGACCGCGCTGGTCGGGTATGCGGTCTGCGGTCCAGCGTGCGGGAGCCGGTCGGGGCATGGAGTCTCCACGTGTGGTGCCGGGGCGGCCCAGCGGTCGGGACCGCCATGAGGTAAATGCTGTTCACCTCATGGTTAATAGTGTTAACCTCGGAGCTGTGACAGTCAACAGGCGCCCCAGCGGCACCCATCACGGAGACCTGCGCAACGCGCTGGAGGAGGCCGCGCTCGCCTTGGTGGCAGAACGCGGCCCGCACGGCTTCACCCTCGCCGAGGCGTGCCGGAGGGCCGGGGTGAGCGTGTCCGCCCCCTACAAGCACTTCGCCGACCGGGACGCCCTGCTGGCGTCACTGGCGCTGAAGGGCTACCAGGAGCAGCAGCGCCGCTACCGAGCCGCACTGGCCTCCGGGACCGACCCCGCCGAACAACTGGCGGCGTTCGCCGCCGCCTACGTGCGCTTCGCCGCGGAGGAGCGCGCCCTCTTCGACATCACGTTCCTGGCCGGCCTCGACAAGAGCCGCCACCCCGAACTGGCCCGGGCGGGCAGCGCCCTCCACGACGACCTGATGCCGGTCACCAGCCGGATCGCCGCCGACCCGCAGGAAGCGTTCGGCCTCCTCGTCCGCATCTCCGCCGCCGCCCACGGACTCGCCCTGTTCCTGCAGCAGGACATGCTGCCCGGCACATGGAACACCTTGGCAGCGGTCGAGGCGCAGGCCGCACGCACGGCCCGCGCCCTCATCGACCAACTGGCCCGCCCCACCAGCGCGGAGGGCGCCCGTGTCCACCACGACCGATGACTTCGCGCGCGCTCTCGACCGCATCGGCCGGGGCAAGTACGTCAGCCTGACCACGCTCCGCAGGGACGGACGTACGGTCGCCACCCCTGTCGGCTGCGTCGTCCGCGACGGCATCCTGTACGCCCTGACTCCGCCGGACTCCGGCAAGATCAAGCGCATCCGCAACAACCCCCACGTCACGCTCGCGCCCTGCACCATGCACGGCACGGTCCCGGTCGGCGCCCCCGTCACCGCGGGCACGGCCCGGCTCCTCGACGGGGCCGGCACCGCTCGCGTACGGAACCTGATGCGGAAACGGTTCCTCATGTACCGCGCGGTGCTCCTCGCCGACCGGATGCTGGGCCGCGAACGCCCGCTGGTGGCCATCGCCGTCTCCGCGTGAGGCGCGGTGGGGTGTCAGCGTGCGAACTTTTCGACGGCTGCCGGGGTGACGGGCGTGAAGAAGTTGACGAGGTTGCCGTCGGGGTCACGGAACAGCAGGGACCGGTTGCCCCAGGGCATGGTGGTGGGCTCGGTGACGAAGTCCGTGACGAAGCCGGCCAGGTTCCGGTGGACGCGGTCCACGTCGTCGACGAGGAATTCGGTGATGACGCTGTGGTTCTCCGCCGGCCGGGCCGAGCCCGGGGCGAACATGGGCACGGTGCGGGTGCCGGCGATGGCGAGCGTGGCGCTCGCGGTCGTGAGTTCGGCGAAGCCCTCGGTGGCCCAGGTCGCGCGCACCCCGGTGGCCTGCTCGTAGAACGCGACGAGGCGGGCGACGTCGCCGGTGATGATGCGGATCGAGACGAAGTCCATGGGAATCTCCTTGGCTGTGCTTGTGGTGTTGCATGTCGCAGGCTAGGAGAAATAGGGGACAGAATCGGTCCTGTATTCGCGCTAGGCTGTGAATGTGTCCCGCCCCACTGTCCGCGTGCTGACCCTCCTGGAACTGCTGCAGTCGGGCGGCACCCGTACCGTGGCGGAACTCGCCGACCGGCTCGGCGTCGAAGGGCGCACGGTGCGGCGGTACGTGGACCAGCTGATCGACCTGGACGTGCCGGTGGAATCGGTGCGCGGCCGCTACGGGGGGTACCGGCTCGCCCCCGGGTACCGGCTGCCTCCGCTCATGCTCAGCGACGACGAGGCACTGGCCGTGCTGCTCGGCCTGGTCGCCGGCCGCCGGGCGGGGCTGACCACGACGGAGCGCACGGCAAGCGAGACGGCGTCGGCCAAGATCCGGCGAGTGCTGCCCCAGCACATCGCCCACCGCCTCGACACACTCCTGGAAACTCTCGCCTTCACCGATCAACCCGGTGAGTCCGACACCCCGGACGCCGACGTCCTGCTCACCCTCGCCGACGCGGTGCGCCACTGCCGGCCGGTCTCGATCCGCTACACCGACCGCGACGGACGGCGCAGCGAACGCCCGCTGCACGCGTACGGAATCGTCGCCCATGCGGGCCGGTGGTACGTCACGGGCAAGGACGCCCGGCTCGACGAGGACCGGACCTTCCGCCTCGACCGCATCGCGGACGCGCGGACCCTGCCGGGCTCCTTCGAAGCGCCCGAGGACCTCGATCCGGCACAACGCGTGGTGACGGCGTTCGCCACGGCCGAGTACCGGCATGAGGTGACCCTGCGGATCCACGGCACGGTCGCACAGGTCCGTGCCCGCCTTCCCGCCAGCGTCGCGAGCGTGGAGGAGTACCCGCCCGCGGCGGGCGAGGACCAGGCGGCCGAGCGCTGGCTGCGCGTCGAGCTGCACGCGGAGCGGCTGGACTGGCTGCCGCCGGTACTCGCCTCACTGGACCGGCCGTTCGTCATCGAGCGCCCCGCCGAGCTGCGCGACCTCGTCACCGCGCTCGCCGATCGCCTCACCGCCTGCGCCCGTGAGGCCTGACAGCGGGGAATCGCCAGGAGGGTCGTCTTTGCGAGACTGGTGGTGTGCGGCGCAGCGAACGGCAGATGGACGAGCGCCTGGAGCGAGCCATCCTGGAGCTGCTGGAACGCCGTGCCCCGACCGCGACGATCTGCCCCTGCGACGTCGCGCGGGCGGTGTACGAGAGGGACGACGACGGCTGGCGGGGGCTGATGGAACCGGTACGGTGTGCGGCCCGGCGGCTGGCGACCGCCGGCGAGGTGGAGATCACGCAGGGCGGCCGTCCCGTCGAGCCGACCGAGGCCCGCGGTCCCATCCGTATACGCCGCCGTCACTGACCGGCGATGCACGGGGGCCCGTCGACCCGCTCGGACAGCGGACATCAGCAGTGGTCGCGGCACCGTTCGTAGCGCCATGCCGAGGCGAGGTAGTGCTCCTCGGACGGAACGTCGGGCTGCGGCGGGCCGAGGCGGTTCGCCGCTTCCACGCAGCGCTCGTCGCGGTGGAGGGCGAGGCCGTGCACGGCGGCGATGCGGACCTGGCGGTCGGTGTCGTCCAGGAGCGCGGCCAGGGCGTCCGCGAGGACGGTATCGCGGTCCTTGCCTTCGCCGATGCTGAGGCAGGCGTTGAGCCGTACTGCCGGGTCCACGTCCGTCATCAGCACCAGTAGTGCCTCACGGACCTCATCGCGGAAGGCGGGCGATTCGGACCGCGTGCCGACTCCGCGTGCGACCGCGCTCCGTACGCGGGGATCGGGGTGGCCGGCGTGCGCCAGAAGCGCCGTGTCGGCGCGGGGGTCGGCGTGTTCCCCGAGGGCGACCAGTACCTCGATCAGGACGGCGAGGTCCTCCTCGCCGGCCGACCAGTCCGTGAAGATGTCCAGCGCCGGGCGCGCGAACGCGTCCTCGTCGCTGTCGTCGAAAAGATGTGTCAGTCGCAGTACCTGGGCACCGAACAGCCTGTGGGACGGCGCCGCATGCGTGCGGAGCGCGGCGGCCGCGGACCAGGTCTCCTGGTCGCGCCGGTTGGCCAGGAGAATGGTGGCTGTTCCCCACATGGCGTGGTCCTCGTCGTGGCCCAGCGCGCGTGCCATCAGTTCCTCGAACGCGGTGCGCACGCCGGCCAGCCGCTCCAGGTCGGTGAGGATCGCCCCGTGGCCGTCGCGGACGGTCATCCGGCCGAGAGTGAACTCGTCGACGCTGTAGTACTCGTCGTCCTCGACACGCGTACGGACGACGGCCTCCTGAGAACCCGTGCGGCGCCGCAGTTCGGCTTCCGCCCCCACCTCGTGCCAGTGGCGCGCGAGATCGCGCATCTGCGAGAACTCGGACGCGGGACACCGGCCCAGGATCCTGGGGTCCAGGAGCGCCTCGACCAACGCGGGCGAGCCTGATTCCACAGCTTCGCGCAGCGACAGCAACTCGCCCGGTCCGCACCGGTCAGGATCCGCGCCGTACTGGAGCAGCAGTGAGGCAAGGCCGCCGGCGTGCATCCGGACTGCCAGGCCGAATGCGGCGTCGAGCATGCCGGGTTCACGGTCCTCGTCGAGAAGGCGCTGCACGAGGGCGGTGTCTTTGGCCCGGACCGCGGACATCAGGGCGGAATCGCCGTCCGCCGCATCACTCGCACCGACACCTGTGACCACGATCCCCGTCGCCTCCCCTTCAGCTCGGGCAGTCTACGGCCGGTGGGGTGAGGCGTGGGCAAGGCCGCGGGGGAGTCGGGCAGCCCGGGTGGGGTGTTGCCGGTCGCTGCCTGCACCCCACCCGGGGCGTGGGCGCGGTCAGTCCTCGGGCCTGGCGGGTTCCAGGACGAACAGGGGGATGTCGCGTCGGGTTCCGGCGCGGTAGTCGACGAAGGGCGGGTAGGCGGCGTCCGCACGCTTCCACCACTGGGCCTTCTCCTCGCCGTGGAGTTCGCGGGCGACCATGTCCTGTTTGACGGCGCGGTCCTGTACCTCGACGAGGGGGTGTGCGAGCACGTTGCGGTACCAGGACGGGTGGGTGTGGGAGCCTCCGTTGGAGGCGGCCACGGCGTAGGAGCCCTGGTGCTCCACTCGCATTAGGGGCATCTTGCGTATCTTTCCCGACTTCGCGCCCTTGGTGGTCAGGATGATGACCGGCAGGTCGAGGAAGGTCCCGCCTTCCGCGCCGTCGGTGGCCTCGTACTGCGCGACCTGTTCGCGCACCCACTCGGTCGCGCTCGGCTCGTACTCGCCGTCAACGGGCATGGTGGTGCTCCTTGTTGTTCGTGGGGGAGGGGTCAGGCGGCGGAGTCGGCCAGAACGGCCCGGCCGGCGACGAGAGCCGTCGCCTGCTCGGCGACCCGTGTGCCGAGGTGTTCGGCGGTGGCGATGTCGGCCGCGTGGACGGTGTCGGTGCCGCCGTCCTGGGGGGTCTGGGCGCCCGCGCCGACCCAGAAGCCGAGGCGGTTGAGGTCGTGCTCGTCGGCGGTCAGGGCGTTCCAGCCGGGGGCGAGGCCGAGGCCCACCCAGATCATGTGGTGCTGGGCTGCGAAGGCGGCGAGGAAGTTGAGGGTATTGAGCTTGTCGCCGCTCTTGGACGCGGAGTTGGTGAAGCCGGCGGCGATCTTGTCCGCCCAGGTGTTGTTCAGGTACCTGCCGCTGCTGGCCTCGGCGAACGCGTGGAAGCCGGCGGAGGCGCCGCCCATGTAGGTCGGCGACCCGAAGATCACCGCGTCGGCGGTGTCGAGCTGCTGCCACTGCGCGTCGGTGATGCTGTCCACCGCGACGAGCGTCACGTGCGCGCCCGCCTTCTCGGCTCCGCGCCGTACCGCCTCGGCCAGGACGGCCGTGTGGCCGTATCCGGAGTGGAAGGCGACGGCGACGCGCGGCTGGGGGGTCGCGAGCTGGGACATGGAGGACTCCTTGGGAAACGGGTGGTGGGACACGGTATTTTTGTGGTCCAGGTGGACCACAATAACGTACCCCGGGTGTGCGGGAAGGTGGCACGGCTCACGCGGGGGGCCTGTGCTCGCGGTCGGCAGGGGGCATTGTGGTCTGGATGGACCACAATCGCGTAGGCTGCGGACATGGGCAGAAAAAGAGGCTTCGACGAGACCGTGGTCCTGGACGTCGTACGGGACCGCTTCTGGACGACCGGCTTCGCCGGCACGTCCACGTACGACCTCATGGATGCGACAGGGCTGGGCAAGGGCAGCATCTACAAGGCCTTCGGCAACAAGCGCGAGCTGTACGTGCGTGTCTTCGCCGACTACTGCCAGGGTCTGGTCGCTCAGGCCCGTGACCAGCTGCAGGACGGCCCCCGGGCCGTACTCTCCTCACCCGTGGCGCGACTGGAGCAGTACCTCGTCTCGATCGCCAGTGCCTTCGCCGCCGAGTCGCCCCACCGCGGGTGCTTCCTGACGAAGGCCACGGCGGACCTCGCCGGCGAGGACGAGAAGGTGGCGCAGGTCGCCCGCCGCGCGTTCGACGAGCTCGCCGGCATCTTCGCGGCGACGATCCGCGACGCCCAGACGGCGGGCGAAGTGGCCGACCACGCCGATGCCGACGCCCTGGGTTATGTGCTGCTGAGCGTCATCAGGGGCATCGATTCGATCGCCAAGGCGGGTGTCGACGCGGCGACACTGGAGCGGACGGCACGCTCCGCGGTGGCCCTCGTCCCCAGGGCCGGCGCCTCCCACGAGGCGGGCTGAATCGCCCCAGGCGCCTCCGGGCCGCGTGAGTGACCGCGGTGCACAAGGTACGCCTCCGGCACACCGCGGGGTGGCAGCCCGGTGAACGGGCGGTGTTGATGTCCCATGGCTGTCACGGTGGGGCAACCACCCATCTGCGAGGGCGGGGTGTCGGTGGGTCGCGACGCATGATGGTGCCGTAGGGGGACGGCCAAAGGGGGTTGTGAAGCGGTGGAATTCACGATTGAGCGGACGCTGAGAAAACGCGGGTCGTGGTGGTTGGCGTGGGGGCTGGCCCTGCTGGCGGGAGCGATTGTGTGGCTGGTTGCCTCTGGCAGTCCCGAGCCGGGTCAGGGACTTTTCGCGGCCCTGTCGGTGCCGGTCGCCGGTTACGGGTGGAGCGAACTGCGCAGGGCACGGCGGCCGTTCCGGCTGCGCATCGACGCGTTCGGGATCACGCTGCACGACGCCGTACTGCCCTGGGGGCAGATCAACGCGGTCTCCTTGTGGTACGAGCAGCCGGCGGACAGCGACACCACGCCCCCCAAGCCGCGGCTGCGGCTGTGGACGGCGCCGGGTGTGACGCTGCCGCGCAAACCGGACCGCGGCCGGAACGCCCTTGACCGCTACACGCTGCTGAACTGCGCGGACCTGGACCAGTATGTCGGGCACCTCAGGGACGCGCTCGCCGAGTACGCCGGCGACCGCTTCGAGACGGCGCCACGCGCGGTACGGCCGCCGATCCCGGTGACGGTTGCCGGACCCGAACTGAGCGTCCCCGGCGGGGAGCGGACCTTCACCGCCGACTTGGGCGACGGCCGACGGATGCGTGTCCGGACGATGTGGGCGCTGCTGTTCAGCGCGGTGTTCGTATCGGTGAACGTGTTGGTGATCCTCTTCCACGACCGGCTCGACAGCGATTCGGGCATCGGGATCCCCGTCACGGTGTCGATGCTCGGCACTGTCATCTGCTGGGGCCTGGTACGCGATTCCTACGTCCGCTGGCGCAAGCCGATGGAGCTGCGGATCGATGCCACCGGCATCGCCATGCGCGAGGTGGCCAACCCGGGGAACTTCTTCCGGTGGAGCGACGTAGCCACCGTGACGGTCGGGCGGCAGCCGTACAGCCTCGACCCCCGCCCCTGCCTGACGGTGTGGCCGCTGCCGGGCGCGCATGACTCCGACCACGCCCGGCACTTGATCGACGGTCACCGGGCCTACGTCCTTGACCGGATCGACAGGCTGCCGGGGGGCGCGGAGGCGGTGATCCCGGTGCTGCGGGCGTACGCGGGGGAGCGGTACGCCGAGACGGCATGACCGCCTCAGCGAGCGGACCCGTTCGTGCGCCGAGGGGACGGGCCGCCCTAGGTGCTGTTTCTCGGATCTCCTGACGTGATCATGCGGTCCCACGGAGGTCTCATGCGAGGGACGATGACGCGGTGAACAACACACTCAGTGCCGCATGGGCCTTCGAGGCCGAAGCAGCCGAGGCTGCCGACACTATCGGACGCGAACCAGGGCGCTCTTGGATCCCGCCCATCTTGGGCGTCCTGGTCGCTGCGGTCCGGCTCACCAGCCTGGCACGTCTCTATCCGTTCACCAGCCATAACAGATTCTGCCTGAGTGACGGCCCGCAGTGGTGGGCGGGGCAGGGAGAGATCGCTCCGGCCTTCGTTGCGCTGGATCCAGAGGCAGGGTTCACGGTCTGGAGGGGCAAGCCCTACGACGCCTCAGCGTCAATGACGATGACCACCAGCAAGCAAGAAGCAGCCGCAGCCGCCTTGGCGGAGCTACTGAGCGCCTGGCCGCATGCAGGACCGACGTCCTGACCCCACCCGGCCCACCCACAAACGATCGAACACATGGCGAAGTCAGACTGGATTACTAGGACGAGCAGATTGAGGCCCGAGTTCCGGATCAGGACGACGCGGTCGGCCGCGGAGACGGCGCGACGCCCGGTGTGTTCGCCGGCGTCGGCCGCCCTCACCCACGAAGCGGAACGGGTCGACGGGGTCAGCGGTGGTGGGAGAGTTCCAGGAGTTCGGCGAAGGTTCCGCCGGCGTGGACGAGGTCGTCGTAGCGTCCCTGTTCGGTGATCCGGCCGTGTTCCATCACGATGATGTGGTCGGCGATTTTGGTGTTCTCCAGACGGTGGGTGACGACGATCGTGATGCGGTCGCCGGCGATGGCTTTGATCTGCTCGAACATCCGGTGTTCGCCGCGGGGGTCCGTCTGGGAGGTCGGTTCGTCCAGGATCAGCAGGTCCGGGCGCCGGTACAGGGCGCGTGAGCAGGCGATGCGCTGCCATTGGCCCCCGGACAGTTCGGTGCCACCGAAGATGTCGCGGGCCAGGAGGGTGTCCAGGCCGGCGGGGAGGTCCTCGACGGTCTCGCGCAGCCCGACGGCGTCGACGGCCTGCCACACGGGGGTGTCGTCGTGGGTGCGGGGCTGGCCGAGGGTGATGTTCTCGCGGACCCGCAGCGGCCACTGGGCGAAGATCTGCGGCACCAGGCCGGTGTTGGCCCATACCGTGGCGGGGTCGATGTCGGCCAGGTCGGTACCGTTCCATGTGACCTTGCCCTTGTCCGGCAGGTAGATCCCGGTGAGCAGCCGGGTGAGCGTGGACTTTCCCGAGCCGTTCGCGCCGACGATCGCGAGGATCTGGCCGCGCCGCAGGGAAAGGGAGACACCGTCCACGGCGGGCTTGTCCTTGCCCGGGTACTGGTAGACGACCTCCTCCAGGCGGATCTCCTCGGTCGGCGCGGTGTGTGTGCGCCGGCCCCGCCTGGGGGCGCGGGCGGCGGCGTCGTCGAGGAAGGCCTGCAGGTCGCCCAGGTACAGGCTGGTGTGGAAGACCGCGGCGCCGTTGACGACCACCTGGGACAGCGCGGCGAGCGTGGTCTGCACGGCGATGACGGCGGTCGCCGCGACCGCGAGCTCGACGCGGCCGGACACGGCCAGCCATGCCAGCGCGCTCCAGGTCGCGACGAGGAAGACACCGCCTGCCAGCGCGGCGAGCAGGGCGATCCGCAGGGTACGCGGCGCGGCGGCCAGGGTGCGCCGGTCGCAGCGCTCGGACAGGGCCCGGTACCAGTAGGTGAGGTAGTCGGTCATCGAGTTGGCGCGGACCTCGTCCGCGTACTTCGACTCGGTCGCCCACCAGCGCGTCATGCCGCGCACGTGGCGGTCGGCGATGTTGGCGTAGTGGATCTCGTAGTCGACCCGGGCGGTCAGCACCGCGCCGACACCGGCCGGCAGTACCGCGAGCAGGAGCGGCGGCAGCATCAGCGGGTTCAGCACCGACAGCACGCCGCCGGCGGTGACCATACGGATCAGCGCGGACAGGAACCGCTGGGCGTCGCTCACCATGACGTGCGTGCGGAGCACCCCCATCTCGGCCGCCTCGTGCCGATCCGAGAAGCCGTCCTGCGCGTAGGCTGCCGCCTCCACCCGGCACACCGCCTCGACCAGCGCGCAGTCCGTCTCGGTGGTCAGCCGCGGAGTGATCCGCCGCTCGGCGTACGTGGCCACCGCTCCCGCCGAGCGGCCCAGCGCGGCTGCCAGCGCCACCACGAGCAGCGCTGGGAGGGCGTCGCGCAGCCGCTCGCCGGCGGTGCCGTGGCCGAGGACGGGTTCCATGGCGCGGGCGGTGGCGGCCAGCAGCACGGCGGCCGAGACACCGGTGACCGTCTGGCAGCCCAGCAGCAGTTGCACGGCGCGCCGGTCGGTCCGCCACGACAGCCGGGCGATGCGGCCCAGGACGGCCGGGATCTGCGCGCACATCCGCCGGAAGGAGACCTCGGCGAGCGGATTGACGGAGTACTGCCCGCTGTAGGTGATCTGCGCGGGAGGCGGCGGGGTGTGCTGCTGCGGGTTCGTGGCGGCCGAGGTCAACGTGGTTCTCCCCGAGGGTCGTCCGGCGTGGTCGTGAGGCCCAACGAGTCGGCCCGGGTGTCGAACTGGTGTGTTTCAGACGTTCCCTGAACCCGGACACGGGGCGCGTGTCGGAGGGTGGAGGATGCACCGATCCGTCTCCAGCAACAGGAGCACGGGGAACGAAGGTTGGCCGAATCGCCGACGGTGCCCCGCTCGCAGCTTTCGCCCCGTACCGACCCCGCGGGCCCGGTTTCCGGTGCGGCGAGGGTCCAGTCGGCTCACGCCCCGTAGTGATCCGGAGCAAGTCCGGGGCTGTAGCGTGCGAGCCATGACGCTGGGCACGGGGACGGAATACAGCTTCTCGGCACGTAAGTTGCTGGCCGAGGCGGGGGTGGATCCGGACGCTCTCCGGCTGGACCTGTACGAGCACGTCGACCGCGGTGTCGCGCTCGCGCTGGGCGGGTTCGACTCCGGGCGCGCCGAATTTGCCGAGGGCGCGGTCTGTCTCGCGTCGGACATTCTGCGGCGATGGTGCTGGCGCAGTTGGTGTCGGCGGACTCCGCACAGGACATCACCCCGGCCGTTCCCGCCCTGCTCGTGGCCGCCAACGATTCCTACGACCGGGTTGCCGGGCCCGCGGCCGTCGCTCTTGCTCGTCTCGGCCATCCAGGAGTGCTGGACCCGGTGCACCGGTGGCTGGCGGCAAGCAGCCGGCTCCCGTTCTTCTACGTGACGTCACTCGGGCAGGTCCTGCAGCCGCTGCTGACACGGGCCGACGAGTTGCTCCCCGGGATCCGTCGCGTCCTCGCCGGCTTCGTCCGTGGCGACGCACAGCCACCACGTCACGACGGCAGCACCCTTCTGCCCAACGGCATACGAAGATGGCACGGCGCGCAGAACGCGGCGTGGGCGCACTGGCGGATCACCGGTGGACCGGAGGTCTTCCTGGCATTCGCGCAGGACGCGGCAGCCAGGGGCCTGGGGTACGCAGACCTCGCCCGCCTGGCGGAGTTGGGGCCGCTGGCCACGCGATGCGCGACCGCGGTCCGGCCCCTGCTCCAGTCCCCGGGACCGTGGACCCGTGTCCAGGCCGCCCACGCCTGGTGGCGGATCACCGGCGACACCAGCGCCGCCGTGCCGGTCCTCCTGGCGGCCCTGGAACCTCTGAGGTCCGGTGACGCCGACGAGCCCTGCCGCGCGGCGGTCCGGTACGTCGCCCGGATCGGCGCACCGGCCTCCGCCGCGGCGCCGCTGCTCGAAGCGGCACTGTCGTCCGACCGGAGCTTCCCCGCGGATGTCTACCCCGCCGCCCGCGCGGCGCTGGCGGCCTTCAGCGACGGCCTCCGCCCTCAGCCGGGACGGTCTCGCCCAGAAACTTCCCCGCCCGAGCAGGCCACAGGCAGGGCCTGAGGACAGCCATCCGGCGAAGGCATGCCCCGGTGATGGCGCCGCGGTATCCGCACCGGCCTTCTCCCCGCCGACTACGCCGACCTGATTGCCTCACTGTTCGTACTTTTGGCCTCGGCCTGAGTTGCTTCCTGCCCACAGTGCGGAACGGACCGTTCCGTCCTTGATGTCCTGCTGGGGCAGTTGAAGGCCGAGTGCGTCGTCCAGGGCGTGGAAGTACAGGTCGAATGTGTCGATCAGTTCTGGGTGGTCGAGTTCGGCGCGGCGTATGGCCTGGTTGAGGAAGTCGAGCTGGCCGCCCCGGTAGTAGGGCGCGCGGCCTTCCTTGTACCAGATCAGTTCCAGCATCCCCCAGCCGTCGTCGAGGCTGCGGCCGTCGCGTGTGTAGTAAAAGCTGTAGATGCCCTTCCCCATTGTGGCGCTCAACTCCACGGTCTCTGTGACTCCGAGCCGGGAGAGAGCCGCATGGTCGGCCCGGATGCCCGGTGGCGTCTCGTGATACATCAGGAACGCCCAGTCGCCCGCCTGCCCGAAGCAGCAGGACTCCCAGGCAATGTCCCCGTGATCACGGCCGGAGGCTTCCATCGCGCGCAGGTCCGACAAGCGCATCCCGGTAGCGATCTGTTCCGGGTCGGCTCCATGCAGCAGGGCGATCTGTTCGGCGCTGACGTCCTTGCCGCGGAAGAAGGCAAGGTGGGTGTAGGGGTCCTGGTCGCGCCAGGTGTCGGCGATCCAGGCGAGGCGTTCCAGCGGGTCACGTCCGCACGGCTGCGCCGTCCGCGTGCCGTCGATGCCGCCGCTGCGGAACCTCCTTCCCCACGCGGGGTCGATTCGGTCCATCATCTCGGCCTGCTCGGTGACGAGATTGGTCGCCAGCCCCAGAGTGGAGGAGCGGGTACGGTCCACGAGCCGAGTGACCGCTTCTTCGGCGGCGAAGTACAGCACCTGGTCGAGTTCCCGGGTGGTGAAAACCGACGCATAGGGGCCGTGGTGGCCGTGCACCGCGCCGTCTTCGTCCAGGACGAGGAAGAGGCCATCGGGATCGCTGACGCGCTGCGGGTACTGGCCGGGTGATGTGCCGGTAGGCGGGAACATGGCGTCATCGAGAAGCTCAGAGCCTGCGGCTATCTCATGCCAGGCCCGTTTGAGTGCGTCCTCCGTGATCTGCATGGGCGTCAGTATGCGGCCGTGCACTGACATCGCTCCGCCGAGGATGCCCCGGGGTTGCGTCTTCGGAAGTGGTGTACGGGTTCCCACCTGATCCGCGTGGTTGTCCCGGCGTCGGGGTGAAGGTCCGGATACAGAGACGGTCACCGGCCGATCTTCGAGATGTCCACGGCTCGAAGGAGTTCAGGGTTGGTCGGGGAGCCAGCCCTGTTGGACTGCGCGGGTGCCGGCTTGGAAGCGGCTACGGGCGTTGAGTCGTTCCATGAGGTCCGTTGCTATGCGTCGCGCGGTGCGTGGTGAGACGCCGAGGCGTTTGGCGATGGCTACGTCTGTGTGGCCGTCCGCAAGCAGCTGCAGCGTCGCGGCTTCCTGCGCGGTCAGTCCCTTCCCGTCGCGGAGGGGACGCGTGCCCAGTGGCTGGGCGGTGGTCCAGGTGCTGTCGAACAGTGCGCACAGGGCGGTGACGGTGCCTTGTCCGGTGAGGACGACGGCGCCGCCTGCGGTGTTGTCGGTGTCGACGGCGATGACAGCACGGGTGCGGTCGGTGATGATGATGCGGCAGGGCAGGGCCGCAGCGGTTCTGACCTCGCCACCGTTCTCGGTCAGCCAGATGAGGTAGTCCATCGTGGGCTGGTGGTTGCGGATGCTGTCGAGGTAGATCGTGCGCATGCGGATTCCGCGGGCCAGCAGGTCCTCGTTGAGGGGTTTGGCCGCGTTGATGGCCTGCTGTGACTGGGCACCACCGGTGGCGAAGGTCATGACCTCGCTGGTGAGTTCCCGGGTCAGGGAGGCCAGACGGTCGCGTATCTGGTCCAGTCCGAGCAGCTGCTCAACCCCGGAGGGTGGGGTTCCGGGACGCAGGTCGGCGCATTCGGCGATGAGCTGGGCGGCCGCTGCACGGGATGCTTGGACGCGCTGCTGCTGCGCGGCCAAGTCGGCTTGCTGTCTGGCCATGAGGACTTCCATGCCGAGCTCGGGCGGGAGAGCGCGCAGGCTACCGGCGTGGTCGTAGGAGGGCCGGACGAGGGCGAGTTCGCTCAGGGTGTCGAGAGCGCCGCGCACTTGTGCCTCCGGTAGGCCCAGGTGACCACTCAAAGCGGCCACGCCGTCGTCGGGGCGGGCGAGCATGGCCCGGTAGACGCTTCCGCGGCGGAGTCGAGCCCCAGCGCCGTGAGCATGAACAAAACCCCCTGATGCGACGTGCGGCCCGCGTGGCAGCCGTGATCCTCGCAGGCCCGGTGCGCTTGCGTGAGGAGTTCACGGGAACTGTTCCGGTGGACCGTTCCGGCCATTGCCCGAACAGTCCAGGTTGCCCAACTGGTGGCGTTTCCACGTCAGTTGCCAGGATCCCGGGCATGTATCTCGTGCATGCCCGGCTCAGGGCTCCCCAGCAGGCCGTGCTGCCTGCGGACATGGCCGCCTGGATGCGGGCACATACGCAGACCCGGGACAGGGTCGAGCACATCGTCGCGCACCCCGCCGCCCAGCCGTATCCGGTGCTGGGCCTGTACCTGCTCGCCGACCGGCTGGAGCATGCCGAGGTCCGCGCTGCCGAGGTGTGCCGCCGTGTGCTTCGCGCCCGCGCCGAGCTGGCCGGCTGGGACCTCGTCGATGCCCGCGCACCGATGATCGCACCGTTCTACGAGGTGCTGCTGGCCCCACCGACCGCCCTGGACTGATCCGTCCAGGGCCGATTCCGTCCAGCCAATGCACCTTCCACCACTGCTGACCTGCGACGAAGCTAGTACCCGCCGGCAGGGAACCGCCGGTACGGCAGCCGGACCACGCGTCAACCGCGGGACGCGACATCCGGAGACAGCCCCTGACACCCATCTATCAGGACAGGACGGGACACCCGTGATTCTCTGCCAGATCGTGAAGGCCGCCGTTGTCACCGCCGTCATCGTCGGCTCGACCGCCCTGCTGCCCGCTGCGCAAACCGCCACCCTTCCCGGCGCCACCAGCACAGCCGCACGCAGCGCCGTCTGGGACCACGTCGCTGCTGCGACAACGGACGACATGATCTGGGACTGACTTCGCCCGCCCTGCCCCCTGCCCCCCTGCCCGCTGCGCGAGCGACCGCCCCTCCTGCTGGCATCAGCACGGCTGCCCGCGGCGCCGTCCGGGGCAGCGTCGCTGCTGCGAGGGCCGGCGAATTGATCTGGGACCCAGCTCTGCCGGTTCTCGGCCCCGACCGCTTCCCTTCCCGCTTGAAAAGGACTTCCGCCATGTCGATGAACACGATGCCGCTCCGTGTGGCTACCGCCACCCTTGGCCTGGCCCTGGGTTTGGGCGTGCTGGTTGCCCTGCCGTCGTCGGCCGCGCACGCCGCCTCCAGCGTCGGTGGGACCATCACCCGCTCCGAGGTCCTGTCCAGAGCCCAGTACTGGGCTGACCACGGATACACCTACGACCAGGGCAGTTCCGCTCCGGACCCGCAGGGGCGCGGCTACCGCAAGGACTGCTCCGGGCTGGTCTCGATGACCTGGCATCTGTCGAGCAGCCAGAGCACTGCTTCTTTTCCCGGCTCGGGCCTGATCACCTACCTGTCCACTCTCGACCAGCTGCAGCCCGGTGACGCCGTACTGCGGTCGGGCCACATGGAACTGTTCGCCAAGTGGAAGAACCCCTCCGATCACGGCCAGGGCGCGTACGTCTACTCCTTCAACCAGGACGGTGAGACCGTCCGGAACCCCTACACCAACTCCAATTTCGGCAACCTCGGCTTCGACACCTGGTCCGAACTGACCACCTACGACCCCATCCGCTACAAGAACATCAGCAACTCCGGTGACCGCGGCGACTTCGACGGCGACGGCGACCCCGACGTCATCGGTCGCAACAGCTCCACCGGCGACCTGCTCCTGTACCGCGGAACCGGCACCGGCGCCTTCAACTCCGGGTCCACCACCATCGGCAACAACTGGTCCGCGTTCAACGCCATCGTGCGGCCCGGAGACTTCGACGGCGACGGCAACGCCGACGTCATCGGTCGCAACAGCTCCACCGGTGACCTGTTCCTGTACCGCGGAACCGGTGCCGGCGGTTTCAAGTCCGGGTCCACCAACATCGGCAACAACTGGTCCGGTCTGGACAACATCACCGCACCCGGGGACTTCGACGGCGACGGCGACAACGACCTCATCGCCCGCAACAAGACCACCAACGAGCTGCTGCTCTACAAGGGCAACGGCGCCGGCGGCTTCGCCGGCAGCTCCGTCATCGGCACCAGCTGGGGCGGATTCAACCTGATCATGTCTCCCGGAGACTTCGACGGCGACGGTAACCCCGACGTCATCGGTCGCAACAGCTCGACCGGTGACCTGTTCCTGTACCGCGGAACCGGTGCCGGCGGTTTCAAGTCCGGGTCCACCAACATCGGCAACAACTGGTCCGGCTTGGACCTCATCTTCAGCGTCGGCGACTTCGACGGCGACGGGGACAACGACCTCATCGCCCGCAACAGCACCACCAAGGATCTGGTTCTCTACCGCGGCAGCGGCGCCGGAGGGTTCGCCGGCAGCTCGGTCATCGGCACCAGCTGGGGTAACTTCTCGGACCTGTTCTGAGAACCGCTCCGTTGCCCGGGCCGGTTCCCACCCGGCGCCCCTTCCGCTCACCGGATCAACGGATCGCCCCCGCGCAACCGCGCCAGGAACGATGAAGGGCTCGCCCCTGGGCCGCTTGCGGCCCAGGGGCGAGCCCTTCTGTACGGGCCCATGCCTCACGGCGTGGGCCCTGTCGGGTTTTCCAGCGGCTGTGGGCGCTCGGGGATGACGTGCCGGGCCGATCGAGCCCGCTGTCGACCGCGTGATACCCCCCCCACGAGTCGAACGTGACGTGATCGTGGTCGGGGGTTCCGGCTGGCGCCCCGCTCGCCCGTCCGCCTGGGGGCTGGTCGCGCTCGGGTTCCGGTATGACACCTCGCGGGCCGGGGACGTGGAGGAGTCGTGATGCTTCGCGGGCAGGACTACGTGTTCACGTGGTGCCGCCCGTCGGCAAGGTATGCCTACCGTTGCGGTGATCCGGCGCCGGGCGTAGCCGCAGCGACACACCCCTGAGCGGACCCTGGCGCCCGCATTCCGCGGAAAGCAATCGGACCGTACATACCTGTCTCGGCTCACCGCGTCGGCAGTCCTGCCCAGCGCCGACGGGCGTGGGTGTGGAAGAGGGAAACCGTGGCGAACGTAAGTTCTGATCGACCCCAATCAGTCTCCGCCAGTTCTGTTGCGGCAGTCTTCCCCTGCAACGGGGAGACGGTGCGCCCCGCCGGAACCGACAGCCGACCACGGCGGTGGCGGCTGCGCCTCCGGGGGACCGACCCGGCGCAGGCGGTGACGTCGATGCCTACCGTCCAAGCACTCCCGTGGCGGCTGTGGCCAGTGCTTGCCGGTGCCATCATTTTGGCCTGCACAGTAATCATGGCCCCGTCCGCGGGCGGTGGAGTTCCCTGGTCGGACTACTCCGTGTTCGCGCCCTTGGTGGCCGCGGCCCTGCTGCCCGCCAGGCGCACCCGCTTCGCGGCCGGCGTCACCCTGGCCGTGAGCGCCGCGGCGATCGCTGTCGACCGAGCCGGCGGTCTGCTGCACTCGCCCCCTTTGCTCATCCATTTCGGCACATTGGTGGCGGTGGCACTCCTCGTCGTGAGCGCTCGGGAGCGGCAGCACCGGAGCATCTGGCAGTTCCACCAGGTATGGGCGGTGTCCGAGGCGGCTCAGCGGGTGCTGCTCCGACCGCTGTGCGGGCGGCTGGGCCCCTTGCGCGTTGCCTCTGCGTACCGGGCCTCCACGGCCTACGCGATGGTGGGCGGGGACCTGTACGCCGCCGCCCGGGCTGGGTGCACGACCCGGTTCCTGATCGGAGATGTTCGGGGCAAGGGCCTGCCGGCGATCGCGGACGCCTCCGCGCTCCTGGGTGCCTTTCGGGAGGCCGCCCACCAGCACGGCACTCTTTCGGAACTGGCTGCCGCCCTGGAGAACAGCGTCCGCAGGCATCTGGCTCAGGAGGCCGACGTGGACCCGGAGGGCTGGGAGCGCTTCGTGACCGCCCTCCTGGTCGAGATCCCCGACAAAGACCATGCCCTGAAGGTCATCAGCTGCGGCCATCCGGCACCGCTGCTGCATCACAACGGTCAGGTCACCGTGCTGCACACTTCTCGACCCGCACCACCGCTCGGCCTGTCCGGGACAAGGCCGGACGACTACCACATGGACACTTTCGGGTTCGACGCAGGCGACACCCTGCTGCTCTACACCGACGGCCTCATCGAAGCCCGAAATGTCGCCGGTTGCTTCTACCCGGTCCTCGATCGGGCCGCCGCCTGGACCTGGGAATGTCCCAATACTCTGCTGCAGCAGGTCAACCAGGACCTGGACATCCACACGGGCAAGCACTTGCGCGACGACCTCGCCTTGGTGGCTGTTCAGCACACCTCCGGTCGACCAGCGGCCTGACCACCGCCGACCCCGCGAAGGGCAGGAGCGATGCCGTGCGGTAGCCCCTCTGGGGACTCGGCCCACGGTGGGGGGGGGGAGAGAGAGCGCGCAGGTGAGGTAGTGCAGCGGGTGTCAGCTCAACGGCCTTGCCACGAGGATCAGACCGACGGCCAGGCCCGCAGTGCCTCGGCGATCCTGTTCGCGGTGCAGGCGGGATCGAGGAGGAGGTCCCGCAGGGCGACCGCATCGTGATGAGAGGGCTTGACGGAGATCCCGGAAGCTTCGAGGTACATCACACCCGTGGCCGCGGCGACCGCAAGATTGGACCGCTCCAGCCACCGGCACCGACCCAAGGTGTGCACCAGTGCGGCAGCTCGCGCGTAGGGGCCGTCGTAGACCGACCGCTCCATCAACTCGGCCTGGTGCCGGGCGCACGCCGCCACAGGGACGCCGTAGTCGTCAGGAGCCGGATCGCCGGCTCCCGCGAGCTCGGCCACCTGCAGGATCCACGGGACATCGATGTGCAGGTCCATTACGCGGCGTCCACCCGCGCCCCACCCTGACCCTGCTCGGCCTCGTCAAAGACTGCTTGGTGCTCGGCGAGGAATCGCTCCGCCGCGCCCATGGCGCGGGCCCGCAGACCGCTGGCGTCCTCCAGGACGAGCTGGGCGAGATAGTCGCCGACGGACAGACCGCGATCCGCCGCCCGCTTCCGGGCGATCTCCGCGACCTCGTCGTCGACGCGTGCTCCGAGCTGTGTCTTGGCCATATCGGCATGGTAACAGCTGTTACCATGTTCGGCGAGAGCTGCGAACCAAGACCAGGAGCCGACACCCCTGCCCTACCGCTTCGCCCCCACCGGGCCACGCCCCGCGCGGGCACCCCGGCATTCAGCAGATGCTCCCCACGGCGCACTCGGCGGCCTGGCGCAACGGGTCCGTACTTGACGCGCGGACGGCTCGTCCGCCGGCGGCACACGGAATACGGCGTAGCGAGGACCGGCTGTGAGGTCCGGTGGGAGCCCGTACGAAGCGCGCTCCGACGTGTTCCGCTTGCCGGAAGCGGAAGGTCAGCGGTCGGTGATCCCGAGATCCCGGCGCATCTGGTCGCGGAGGGCTTCGAGGCGGGGCCACAGGTCGCGCAGGCGATCCCTCAGCTCCGCGCGGCCGCCTTCGGGCTGCTCTCCCGCCCCGCTCAGGCCCTTGGCCAGGCCGTGGGCGGCGCGCAGCGACCCGTTGACGGCTCCGAGCAGGCCGAGGACCTCATCAGAGACGATCATGTGTGCCTCGGCGTGCTGCACCACGTAGTGACGCCACCTCTCCTCCATGTCCGTGAGCGTGTCGGGAGTGACGGAACCTGTGGCCTCCATGTCGTGGGAGCAGTCGGACAACGCGTCCCGCAGACTGCGTGCCGCCGCGTTCAGCCGGGTGTACGCTGCGCGCCGCTCCTCGAGCATGCGGCTGTCCCACTCATGACGCCGATCCTCGGCGCGATGCCGATCGACCCGCTGCTGCTCCTGCCCCAGGGCACGTTCTGCACCACGCTGCGACAGGCGCACCGATGCCAGCGAGACCGCGCCTCCGATCAGGGCAGCCACGATGGTCAACAGCGCCGCACCCACGCCCCGCTCCTTTTCCCGGCTGTTCCTGTCAGCCTGGTCCTTCCTGACGACGCGCAAACAAGGAAGCCGCCCTCGGCTCCGGCACGCCGGCCTGCCGTGCACTCCCCTCGAACGCTCCTGCCGGAGCCCCCTGTTCGGTCCTGCGATCAGGCGGTGCGCCGGCATGCGGATGCGGGCGGCGTCGACGGCACGGACTCCTCCCGCGCTTACCGGACCGAGCGGGATCAGGCGCAAGTGGAGTTCACGGATTCCGGTAGCCGACTGGCATGTCAGGTGAGGGCAGTTGTGTTTTCCTGCGGCGTCAAGGGGATTTCTCGTATGATTTGTGCGGATCACATCTTCATCGGGGGCGATGTTGGAAGCCAGGCTGATCGTCGATTGCTCCGACGCGGGGGCGGGTGCAGCACAGCTCGGTGAGCTGGCTGAGTGGCTGCGGTTCGAGCGAGAACTGCGTGGTCGGGTCCGACTGGAACGCGCTGAGATCCCCAGTGACCGAATGGGCGGGCTTCCCGAAGCCCTGGTCGTGGCTCTCTCCTCGGGTGGGGCCGTGGCGGTACTGGCCCAGGCAGCCGTTGAGTGGGTGCGGCATCGGACCAGTGACGTGACGCTGAAGGTGGTCAGAGCAAGCGGAGACAGCTTCGAGGTGAGCGTCCAGCGGGCCTCCTCTCCCGATGCACTGGTCACGGACCTCGTCACGTTCCTGCAGCAGGAGCAGCAGGGTGCGGTCCTCGATGAGACGTCCTGACAGCGCGCGGTCACGCGTCGTCCTGATCGGCACCGCCGACTACCCGGCCGACGTCTCGCTGCCCGATCTGCCCTCGGTACTGAACAACCTGACGGACATCGTGAGTGCGCTGAGCACCGCGGCTCGCGGCTGGTTCACCCCGGAGACCTGCGAGGTCATCAGCAACCCGGGCACAGCCTCCGAACTGGGCCAGCGCCTGGCTCTGCTCGCTCCTCAAGCGGAAGATCTCCTGTTCGTCTACTACGCCGGCCATGGTCTGCTCGACAGCCGTGGGAATTTGTACCTGGGGCTGTCCCACACCCGCAGGGATCTGCTGCGCTACACGGCCATGCCGTTCGACGGTGTGAGGGAGATCGTCTCCGACAGCCCCGCGCGCAATCGTGTCGTTGTACTCGACTGCTGTTTCTCCGGACGCGCCATCGACGTGATGGCCCCCGATGACGTGGTGATGGACCAGACACAGATCACCGGCACCTTCACTCTCACGGCCACTGCGAGCGGGGTGACCGCGCTTGCGCCCGAAGGGGAGCGGAACACTGCCTTCACTGCAGAGCTGCTGAGACTCCTCACCAAGGGAGATCCACGGGCACCCGAGCAGTTGACACTGGATCATGTCTACCGGTCCCTGTATCGGGGACTGCGCAGTCGAGGTCTGCCGGAACCGCGTCGACAGGGCACGGACACCGTCGAGGATCTCATCCTCGCCCGAAACATCGGCTACCGCCCGCCTTCGGACGAGAGCCGCCGCGGCACCGCCGACAGCGAAGTCCGGGGCTCGTCCCGGTTGCTTGTCGAGGACGCTGAAAGGCTGGGGCGCAGCGGCGACCCGGAGGCTGCGGCCCAGCGGTACGACCAGGTCGCCCACCTTCTTGCCCAGCTCTACGGCGCCGCATCGCAGGATGCGCGAAATGCGGAAGTCAGCCGCGACCACTGGGCACGACAGGTCAGGCAATCGTCCGGATCAGCGCGGAGAAGGCCGGCCTCCCGTGCCCCGGCCAATGGCAGGGCGATAGGCATCGACTTCGGCGCCACCAACTCCGCTGTCTGCCTGCTGGAGCGTGGCGAGCCCACCGTCATCACCAACGCCGAGGGTGCCAGGACCACGCCGTCCATCGTTGCCTTCGCGGAGAACGGCGAGGTGCTCGTCGGCGAGGTCGCCAAGCGTCAGGCGATGATCAACGTCGACAGGACCGTACGATCGGTCAAGCGCCACATGGGCACCGACTGGCGGATCAACCTCGACGGCAAGGACTTCAACCCGCAGCAGATATCCGCCTTCATCCTGCAGAAGCTGAAGCGTGACGCCGAGGCCTACCTCGGTGAGAAGGTGACCGACGCGGTCATCACCGTCCCCGCCCATTTCAACGACTCCGAACGCCAGGCCACCAAGGAGGCCGGCGAGATCGCGGGCCTCAACGTCCTGCGCATCATCAACGAGCCCACCGCCGCCGCCCTGGCCTACGGCTTGGACCATGACGACCAGACCATCCTCGTCTTCGACTTGGGCGGCGGCACCTTCGACGTGTCCTTGCTCGAGATCGGCGAAGGCGTGGTGGAGGTGAAGGCCACCAGCGGCGACAGGCGACTGGGCGGCGACGACTGGGACCAGCGCATCGTGGACCATCTCGTCAAGCGATTCAAGAGCGGCTACGGGCTGGACCTGGCCCGGGACAAGAAAGCAATGCAGCGACTGTTCGAGGCCGCCGAGAAGGCGAAGATCGAGCTGTCCTCGTCCACCGAGACTTCGATCAATCTGCCCTACATCACGGCGTCCGCCGAGGGCCCGCTGCACCTGGACGAGCGCCTCACCCGCGCCCAGTTCCAGCAGCTGTCCGCGGACCTGCTGGAGCGCTGCAAGATCCCGTTCCACAACGTCATCAAGGACGCGGGCATCCAGCTCTCCGAGATCGACCACGTCGTCCTCGTCGGTGGCTCCACCCGCATGCCCGCCGTCGCCGAGCTCGTCAAGGAGCTGACCGGCGGTCAGGACGCCAATAGGGGAGTGAACCCGGACGAGGTCGTGGCCATCGGCGCCGCGCTCCAGGCCGGTGTGCTCAAGGGCGAAGTCCAGGACGTGCTGCTGCTTGACGTCACCCCGCTGTCCCTCGGTATCGAGACCAAGGGCGGCATCATGACCAAGCTGATCGAGCGCAACACCACGATCCCGACGAAGCGTTCGGAGATCTTCACCACGGCCGAGGACAACCAGCCGTCGGTGCAGATCCAGGTCTACCAGGGTGAGCGCGAGATCGCCGCGTACAACAAGAAGCTCGGTGTGTTCGAACTGACCGGCCTGCCTCCGGTCGCCCGAGGCGTGCCACAGATCGAGGTTACTTTTGACATCGATCCCAACGGCATCATGCGCGTCACGGCAAAGGACCTCAGCACCGGCAGGGAGCAGAAGGTGACCGTCACCGGTGGCTCGGCGCTGCCGAAGGACGACATCGACCGCATGATGCGCGAGGCCGAGCAGTATGCCGACGAGGACTACAAGCGCCGCGAGTCCGCCGAGACCCGCAACCAGGCCGAGCAACTGGCCTATCAGACCGAGAAGTTCCTCAAGGACAACAGGGACAGGGTCCCCAGTGATGTCAGGACCCGGGTCGAGGCCGCCGTCGCGGACCTGAAGGAGAAGCTGAAGGGCAAGGGCTCCGCCGCCATCCGCGAGGCCACCGAAAAGGTCTCTGCCGCCTCGCTCGAGTTGAGCCGAGTGATGGACAGCCGACGCCGTGACGCCAACTGAGCGAGCACCCCGGATCACCGAACGATCTACAGTCCCGAGCCGGGATCACGTGCGGCCGACTTCACCGCCGCAACGAACGCAAAGCCGAACACTTCCTCGCGTTCCGTCGACGCGTGAGGTGGTGTCGAAGACGGAATCGCCAAACCAGGTCCGCTATTGGGGCGGAGTGGTCAATATCAGATGGAAATGACTATTAGTTAACATTTTTTCCGATCTCAAGGCATATTGGCCAAAGGGGCGTAGGGTGCTAGCCGGGTCGAGGAACGTTCGATCCGAGGGAGTTCCCCATGAGTAACAGCAGGCACAGCGCCTGGCGCGCGACGGGACTCGCCACCGCATTCGCCACGGCAGCCGCAATCCTCTCCATCACGCCGGCTCACGCCTCCACCGCAGACCTGTCCGCCTGGGTCAGCGACGGTTGGGGCGGCGGAACCATCACCAGCCAGCCCGCCGGAATCAATTGCCACCAGGCGGCGTGGGACCCGTACGCGACCAACGAGTCCCAGCCGTACCCGACCGGCACCTGTACGGCCAGCTTCGAGATTGGCACCACTGTCACCTTCACGGCCGTGCCCGACCCGGGGTCGTCCATCAACTTCGGCCCCGACCCGAACCCCGTGACGGTGCACGCAGGCTACAACTGCACGTGGGTCATGTTCTGTCCGAACGACGGCCTCTGCTCCGCAGGTTAGAGCGACTCAGGCCCACGTCCGTTCGCACTCCTACGACAACGAGAAGAGTCCCCCGTCGCCTTCGGCGACGGGGGACCGCGCGCAAGCAGAGTGGGCGATGTCCCAGTTGTCGAGCGGTTCCTGGCGGGACGATCTCCCGTTCTGAGGCATGACCCGGTTGGTGTGCCGCGTTCGGTGTCGGACCGGCACGGCCTTCGTGCCGGGTGTGGGTGTTTCAGTTCAGCGTCTGGCTGCTACGGCTGCCGCGGCCACCGTGAGGATGCGGTGCAGGACGGGGACCGGGATCGCCGGGTTGGTGACCGCTGCGCTTGCCGTGTCGCGGTCGTGCAGCAGTCCGGCCAGGACGCGGGCCGGCAGCCGCGGATTGCGTACCGCTGCGCTGCGGACAGAGCCGTCCGGGTCGTTCAGCAGTCGCACCGCATCGGCCGCTGACACCCGGGGGTCCTCAGCTGCGCGGCGGCGCACCTCGGCTTCGGGATCCCGGGCCAGCCGGGCGACGTCGGCCGGCGTCGACTCGGGATCGTCCAGGGCCAGGCGGCGCATCCGCCCGCTGGGGTCGGCGATGTGGCGCAGCAGGCCGGTGCGGGGGAAGTTGGGGTGGCTGCGGGGCCGGCCGGGGTGGCTGAAGCTGCCGTCCCACCAGCGCCAGACCTCCAGCAGCATGTCGGCCGGCGCGTCCTCGCACGATTCGGCGAGGAACAGGCGGACCACGCGGTCCTCGTCTTGCGCCAGGCGCGCCACGACATCCGGCGGGAGGTGCCGGGCTCGTGCCACGCTGCGGCGGACCAGCGGGTGGGAGGACGCGGCGAGGCGGCGCATCGCGTCGGCGTCACCGTGCAGGTCTTCGACCCAAGGCAGGGTCCGCGACATCAACGTCGGGTCGAAGTCGTGGCGTAGCGAGGCACGTTGCTTCTCGGTGAGGTCGGGGCGCAGCGCCACCACGGAGCGGATGTCGTCCCTGGGGTCCTGTGCCAGCACGGCGACGCCGTGTGTGCTCAGGCCCGGGTTGGCGGCCAGCGCCCTGCGTACCTCCGCGTCCGTGTCCCGGACCAGCTCTGCCTCCAGTTCGGGCGCGAGGCGGCACCGTTCGAGCGCGCGCTGCGGGTCGGGCAGGGTGGCGAAAACGTTGCGAGGGATCGGTATCCCGGTGTGGTGGGCGAGCAGCGCGGCCGTTCGCACCACGGATTCGGTGTCGGCCAGCAGCCGCTCCCGCAGCGGCGCAGCCAGGTCCTGCCACCGGGCACAGGCCGCGGCCCGCACCCGGGGATCGGTGTCGGCCGCCAGGCGGGGAGGTGCCGTGCGGGGAGCCCCGGGAGTTCGGCGGCTTGCGCGCGGGACGGGCCGGCCAGGAGGTCGTCGTACAGGTCCTCGGGGAGTTCGGCGCCCCAGATGCCGGCGTGCTCCGCCCAGAGCACGCGCCGGTCCGGCGACGGTTCGGAGCGAATCGCGCGTATCCACTGGTCGGAGGTGAGCTTGGGCCGGAAGGTGTCGGCCGGCCTTGACCGCACCTGCGGATCAGGGTGCGCCACGGCGGCGTCGAGGACGGCGGGCCGGTCGCATCCGTGCAGGAAGCCCTCCTCTACATCCAGCAGCCGGATCAGCAGTTCGTCCGTCGCGGCCGGATTGGACCCGATCCCCTCCGCCCAGTGCAGCGGCCAGGCAGGTAGGCCGGGCACCGCCGCCCACACCTCGGCGCGCTCGGCCTCCGTCTCGAGCCCGGCGGCCGCGGCGGCCTCCTCCAGCCGCTCCGGCAGTCGGTCGAGGGCCGTCACCCGAGGTCCGTCCGCGCCGGGCACCTCGGCCAGCAGCACCTGCCCGTCGAGGGAGAGCGCCACGAACCCGGGGTCCCCGGTCAACTCCGGCACGCCGCTCCCTGCGTGCCGGACCCGGGTCCACCACGCGTCGTTGCCGCCGATCCGGTGCCTGAGGACGGCTACCAGGAACTCACCGTCGGCATCGCAAAGACGGTGCCACCATTCCGGATCGAGTGCTTGGCGGGCCGCTCCGTCCGGCGCCGCGATTCCCCGGGCGATCCGTCGGCCGGCCTCCGGCGGGAAGATGCTGCCCGGGCGTACGTTCTCGACGACCGTGAGCCCGGCGCGTGCGAGTAGTGCGTGGAGTTCCCTTTGGCGCTGCACGCCGTCATGATCCCCGCCGACTCGCGGTGGGACAAGGCCCGCAGCCCCGGGCCCAACCAGCCCTGAAGATGTCTCTTGCGCTGTTCAGCCCCTTCGGGGCAGGAGCAGTGCCGTCATGGTGGCGAGCAGGGAGGCGGCGGACGCGCTGAGGAACACCGCGTGAAAGGCGCTTTGCGTGGGGACGAGAGTCCCGTGGAAGACGGTCACGTTGGTGGTCAGGATCATGCCGAGCACTGCCCCGGACGAAGAGGTACCGAGTGACCGCATCAGGGTGTTGAGGCCGTTGGCGGATGCCGTTTGGGTAGCCGGTACGGCGGTCATGACCAGCAGGGGCATCGTCGAGTAGGCCAGCCCGACGCCGGCGCCGATGATGCAGGCGGTGAGCACGAGTCACCAGACGGTGTGGGTGAGTTGCAGGCCGAGCAGCCAGCCGAGCGTGACCACCGCACAGCCCGTCGCCAGGGTGGTGCGGGCGCCGAACCGTGCGGACAGGCGCGCCGACGGCTGTGAGGACAGCAGCATGACGAGCCCGGGGGGCGCCAGGTACAGGCCGCTGGCGAGCGTCGACAGGCCCAGTCCGTAGTGGGTGCCCTTGGGCAGTTGCAGTAGCTGACTCATCGAGTACGCCAGGGCGTAGGTGGCGTAACCCACCAGGACCGCGGTCACGTTGGTGACGAGCACCTGCCGACGGGAGGACACCCGCAGGTCCACCAGCGGATGCGGCTGCCGCCACTCCCACCGGCCCCACCAGGCGAGTACTGCTGCGGCGGCCACCAACAGGCCGTAGACGGGAGGGCTCGTCCAGCCCCAGGCCCCGCCCTCGGACACCGCGAGCAGCAAGGCGACCAGGCCCACGGCGAGTCCCACGGCTCCGCTGATGTCCATCTTGGGGGCCGACGCCGGGCGGGACGACGGGGGCACGACGGCTCGCACTCCTGCGAGCGCCACCAGGGACAGGGCCGAGAAGACCCAGAAGAGCAGGTGCCAGGTGACGCCGCGGATGAGCAGGGCCGCTCCCGGGAGGGCCAATGAGCTGCCGACGCCGACCATGGAGCTCATCAGCGCGATGGCCGTGCCGACCCGGGCGCCGGGCAGTACCTCTCTCAGGATGCTGATGCCCAGAGGGATCACGGCCAGCGAGCACCCTTGGATCGCACGACCGGTGATCACGACGGGCAGTGAGTCGCCGAGCGCGCAGAGCAGGGAACCGGTGAACAGGGCCATCAGCGTCCACAGCAGGACGCGGCGCTTGCCGAACATGTCGCCGAGGCGCCCGATGATCGGGTTCGCGACCGCTCCGGTCAGCAGGGCGGCGGTCACTGCCCAGGCCACACCGGAGGGGGAGGCGTCCAGCAGGTGCGGCAGCTGTGGGATGAGGGGGACCACGGCCGTCTGGGCCATCGATGTGATCAGTCCCGCGAAGGCCAGGGCAACGGTCACCAGCCCTGCGGCGGGAGCGGTGTCCGTCGTGCCAGTGCCGCGGATGCGGGTGCCGGGTGTGCGCTGGAGGCTTCTCATGATGTGGCTTGTCCTTCGAATCGGTAGGGGGAGGACGCAAGACGGTGCCGCGCGTCGCCTTCGGATGCGCGCGGCACCGTCTTGCGTGCGCCGCTGTCGGGCGGTGGCCTGCGCTCAGCGGTGTCCCACCGAATCGGAGGAGACGGCCTGGTGGATGACCTGCAGATCGGTGAATCCCTCCAGTGCCCAGTGGCCGTTCTCCACGCCGACGCCGCTCCACTTGATGCCGGCGAACGGCTGGTCGAAGGCCACGGCGGTGTGGGTGTTCACCCACGTCATGCCGGCCTCCACGCGCTCGGCCACGGCGGCGGCCCGCTCGGGGTCGCTGCCCCAGACCGAGCCGCCCAGCCCGAAGTGGGTCGCGTTGGCCCGGGCCAGCGCGTCCTCTGTGTCGCGGTAGCCGATGATCGGCAGCGCGGGCCCGAACTGCTCTTCGTCGACGATCCGGACGCCGTCGCTGACGTCGGTCAGGATCGTGGGCTGCCAGAAGTAGCCGTTGCCCTCCATCGGGCCGCCGCCGGCGGCGATGGTCGCCCCCTGGCGCACGGCGTCGTCGACCAACTCCGCGATACGGTCGCGCTGGGGCCGGTTCTGGAGCGGACCGTACTGTGTCGTGGGGTCCGTGCCGTCGCCGACCCTGGCCGTGCGGGCCAGCTCCGCGAATGCCTCGACGACCGCGCCGCGCAGCCTTTCGGGGACGTAGATGCGCTTGGGGGCCACGCACACCTGCCCGGTGTTGTGGAAGGCGCGCGGGAAGAGGCCCGCGGCGACAGTGGCCGGATCGGCGTCGTCCAGGATGATCGCCGCGTCGTTGCCGCCGAGCTCCAGCGTGGTGCGCTTGAGATCGTCGGCGGCGACGCGCGCGATGATCTTTCCGGTGGCGGTGGACCCGGTGAAGCTGATCTTGCGGATGAGCGGGTGCTCGGTCAGGGCGGCGCCGGCCTCGTTGCCGCCGCTGATCACGTTGAACACGCCGGGCGGCAGTACGCCACGCAGTACCTCTCCGACCTTCAGCGAGGACAGGGGTGTGTACGGCGAGGGCTTGAGCACCACCGTGTTTCCGGCGGACAGTGCCGGAGCGATCTTTCCGGCCCCGATGATCAGCGGGAAGTTCCACGGCGTGATGATCGCGGACGGTCCGAGCGGGCGGCGCACGATGTGCACCAGGGCCTCTTTGTCGTCACGGAGCACCTGGCGCTGGAGTTCCATGTCCGCGTAGTAGCGGAAGTAGGCGGCGGCCGTGGCGACCTCGCGAGCCGACTCGGCCAGCGGCTTCCCCTGCTCGGCGGTCAGGATCTGCGCGATCTCGTCCTGCGCCGCCCCCACGGCGTCAGCGGCGGCGTGCAGGGCGGCCCGACGCGCGGCCGGGTCCGACCGCCAGGCGGCGAACGCGTCGTAGGCGGCTTTCACCGCGGCGTCGACGTCCTCCGCCGTGGCGTCCGGGGCGGAGGCGAAGACCTCGCCGGTGGCCGGATTGATCACGGGTATGCCGGCCCGGATGGGATGGGCCTGGCCGGCGATCGTGGCCGTCAGGGGTGTGGCCGGCGTGAATGTGGACATGAGCGTCCCTCCTTGTGCGGTCGCGCCTTGATCGGCGATGACCTTGTACCGAACGAACTAGTTCGGAGCCTATGCACCGCGACGCTGTTTGTCCAGAACTAGTTCGTTCGGTGCGGTGGCGAAGCCGCTCGGGCGAGGCCCTTGATCAGGGGTGGAGCACCTGCACCGGCGCGCACCCGTCTCCGGGTGGACCCGCGCGATCGACGGCGTCCCGAAGCACCGCAACACAGGCTTGCCCACCAGCCCGGACAGCACTCTGCGACCGGAGCTGCAGTGACCGACGGAAGAGGAAAGCACGTCATGACGAAGGTGTGGTTCATCACCGGTGCCTCCCGGGGGTTCGGCCGTATCTGGGCCGAAGCCGCCTTGAGTCGTGGTGACCTCGTGGCGGCGACAGCACGGGACACGCGGGCACTGGAGGCCCTGCGCGAGAAGGCCGGCGACCGGCTCCTCCCGTTGCCGCTCGACGTCACCGACCGCTCGGCCGCGGTTGAGGCCGTCGACCGCGCGCACAGCTACTTCGGGAGGCTCGACGTCGTGGTCAACAACGCCGGTTACGGGTTGTTCGGCGCCGTCGAGGACATCGGCGAGGAGCAGGCCCGCCGGCAGATGGACACCAACGTCCTCGGCACGCTCTGGGTCACCCAGGCCGCGCTACCGCACCTGCGAGCCGCAGGGACGGGCCACATCATCAACGTCTCCAGTGTCGGCGGAGTCGTCGCATGGCCTCTCTTCGCGCTCTACAACGCCACGAAGTTCGCCGTGGAGGGCCTGAGCGAGGGACTCGCCAAGGAGGTGGCCGGTTTCGGCATCAAAGTCACCATGGTCGAACCGGGCTTCTACGCAACGGACTGGGGCCGCTCCTCCTCCGTCCAGGCACACCCTTCCCCGGCGTACGAGGCTCTGACCGAAGAACGAGCAGCCCTTGGCGCCTCCGTCCCGCAAGGTGATCCGACCGCCACCGCACCGGCCATTCTCGAACTGGTGGACAGCAGCGAACCGCCGCTGCGGCTCTTCCTCGGGGACGGGCCGCTGACGTTGGCGAAGGCCGCATACGCCCAGCGTCTCGCCGAATGGGAGAAGTGGAATCACCTCGCAGTGCTCGCCCAGGGCTCACAGGCCTGAGGAGGAAGCACCCAAGGCGTGGCCCGAGCGAACGGCGTGACGGCCGAACGTGGAAAGGCATCGCCGACCGCGTCGAGCGGTGCGTCCTCGCGCTGCTCGACGCGATCCGGCACATCAACAAGCGGCGAGTGCGCTGCAGATGCCTGTGAGGCAGAGCGCAGGCGTGCGGGGTGAGGTCTACCGGAACCAGGGCAGCTGCGATGTGACGTGCTGTCAGGGCTTCGAGGGTTCGTCCTGGACGATCCGGCTGACAGCGGTGACCACCGCGGCCCTCAATTGCTGCCATCGATCAGCCGACCATGGCGCGCCGCCGTCGGCGACTTGCAGGCCCAGTGGAGTGAGTGCCTGCACGTGCTGGATGGCCCAGTTGATTGCGTAGAGATCGGCGGGCGCGAGCGCCTGGCCTGGTTGCGCTTCCGCCAGCATGGCGAGGCGCTGCTGATAGTAGTCGAGCTCCGGCTGGGTGGGGGCGGGTCGCTCCAACTGACGCCACAGGGTCAGGCGCACTCGGTCGGGCTCGGCGGCGTAGTAGTCGAAGACGGCACCGGCCACCTGGGGGAGATCCTCGAAGGAAGCCTGCACCCTCTCCACGGCGAACCCCAGGCGCTCCGCGACCACAAGGTCGAACAGCTCCTCTTTCTTGCCGAAGTATTCGTAAATCGCACGCTTGTTCGCTTTTGCGTTCTCGGCGATCCGGTCGATACGGGAGCCGGCCAAGCCGTAAGCGGCGAACTCGCGGTAGGCCGCCTCGAGGATGCGTGCCTTGGTGGCGCTGGAGTCTTTGGGCATGCCGCGAGACTACCGAACGAACCAGCTCTTTCGTCTACGTTGAAGGCGTATGATTCGAACCAGTTCGTTCGGCAGTCGCCGGCAGCTGGCCTCGCCCCCGGCGTTGTTGCGGAACAGGGCGGACGCTTCGGTGCCGCAGGCAGCTTGTGCCTTCCCTTCCGCTTGCGGGAATGCGCCTATGCCGTCCGCGCCCGCCCAGCCAGAGCCTTGACGACGCCACGCAGAATGGGGACCCACCGACACGTCCAACGCCTTTGTCGGGACCTCTTAGACATCTCGAAGATGAGCCGGTGGACGTCTCTATATCCGGACCCTCACCCCGACGCCGGGACAAACACCCGAATCAGGTGGGAATCCGTACACCACTTCCAAGGACGCAACCCCGTGGTGCACCCGTGGCTGGGCGCGTTCGTCACGAAGCCGCCAAGCCGAAGTGCTGACCGCAGGTACTGTCCCGAACAGAATGGGCGGCTCATCTCCGCAGGTCAGCCAAAGCTACTGTGTCGCTATGAGATCCATACCCTGGGCCATTTGTACTGCCGTGCTCGGCCTGGCGATTGTCGCCGTAGTCTCCGTCATGGCCTTCCTCTTCTTCGACGGCCAGAACAGTGCCCTCGACGTGCTCATCGTCTCCGCGCCCATCCTTGTTGGTCTCGGGTTCGGTGTGTCCGGCGCGTGGCGAAGAGCCAAGGGCATCCGGCCCACACCCCCGGCGCCGCTCGGTCCCTGGGGCAAGGTTCTGTGGAATGTCCTCGCGCTGTTCCTGTGCTTCTGGGCACTTGTCTTCTTCATGACACTTGGCAAGGTCCATGACCCGGCCATGGCGGGCGTTTGCGTCGTGTTTGCAGGCGCCTTCGTGTGGGGTGCCGTACGTGCCTGGAAGAGGATCGGCGTGACCGGCCAAACTGAAGAGTCTGGCCGCCCTTACAGCGCTCGCGACCCCAAGACGGGCGAATGGGCGAAGTGGGACCGAAGGCAGCGATAGCCCTGGAGGCACGAACGCGCCTCCGCCGTCCCGAAGGACAGCGGGGGTGCTCCGCGGCCGGTACGCCTTGTTGGCTTTGTTCACGGGTATGGGCGGCTGTTTTCAGTGGGCTGGGAGGTACCCGGACCGTGCAACGTTCGATGCTCACGAGAAATGACAGCGCTCGGCCGTCGGCCGCAGCTGTGCCGATCGAACGGTGCAGCTGTGGGGAAGCGGACGGCCTTGAGCAGGTGCACTGCACAGGCTCCGGTCAAGCGGAGTTCTCCGCTTTCTGCAGTGTCCGGTAGGTCCGCCGTACTTGCGCTGGGCCCGGGCGTCCAGGGTGACGGGGCCGGCGCGCACGATGCGTGCGAGCGTGTGCCCCTTGATCACCAGCCGGCCATGTTTGTGCTGCGAGGTGGAGTGGGGTCAACTGCCTTTTGAACGGCGGCTGACGGACGGGCGGGACCAGGTCGGCTGGGACGTTGTCGTGCGACGGACACGGGCCGGTGCTGCGCTGCGCCACGTCCGCCGTGTGGGTGGGCCGGCTCGGGCAGGGCTCTTGGCAGGCCGCGGTGTGGGCCGGTCCGCTGGTGTACCCCCGAACCGGTGCGGTGGGGACCACTGCCGGCCGACGGCGTCCTGGGGTGTAACTCCGCCATCCGGTCGAACAGTCGAGCAGTCGCCCGTCGCTGGTGCCGATGAGCAACCGCCTTGGCCCGGTGACGGTCAATGCCGTCCGGACGGCGCGCACTCCGGCAACAGCGATATGGCTGCGCCAGCGCACGGCACCTTCGCGGAGATCCCGCGCGACGATCTCGCCGTCGTCGTACGTGACATGTACGGTCGGCGTGTCGCAGTCGAGATCGGTGGCCGGTCTGTCGGTCCGGAAAACCCAGATCGGCTGCCCGGTGGTCACCTCGCGCCGCACGACGAACGAGCCACCGGGCTGCAACCCCTGGCCGTTGTACACGGTGCCCGCGTGGACCAGAGATCCGTCCGCGGCCTCGGCACCCGGTCCGGCGGAGTGTGTTTCATCCGGCTCCCGGGAGTACGGGAACATGTGCCTGGCCTCCGCTTGCGCCCGGCGGGTGCGAAGCCCGGCAGGCCGTCGTCGCCACAGTCGACTACGGAGACACGTGTAGCGCCTCATCGACACCACAGCGTCGGCCGAGCCGCCACGCGCTCGCAGATCAGCGCACTCGGAATGATCCTGAAGGCCAGGAGACCATTTCCTTAGTGGTCGGCTCCGTAAATCCTTCGGGGGTTGACTCCGGAACCTATGTCGTGCGTTGTGCCGGGGCGGGTGCTGCCGTGGGAATGGGGTTGTGACGGGTCTTGTGAGTCACCGCCGCATTTCAGAGGGGTCCCCGCGCTGTTCTGCCAGCGGCGAACCCCAGGCCGACCGGACTCGACGATCACTACAGTCCAGTCTCATGACGAGGATCACGACGCGTACGGTCGAGTACCCGGCCGACGGTTTGACGATGATCGGGCATCTCGCGGTCCCCGCAGGTCTCGACCGCCGGCCCGCGGTGCTGCTCGGACCGGAGGGCATGGGGCTCAGCGACGTCGAGCGCCGCCGGGCCGATGCTCTCGCCGAGCTGGGATACGTGGCGCTGGCCTTCGACCTTCACGGCGGGCGCTATTTGGGCGACCCCGAGGAGATGCTGGCCCGTTGTGTACCACTGCTCTCTGATCCCGACCGGATGCGGGGCATCGGCCATGCGGCACTCGACGTGTTGCGCACAGAACCGCGGACCGACCCCGACCGGGTCGCCGCCATCGGCTACGGCACCGGAGGCGCCATTGGGGTGGAACTCGGGCGCGACGGCGTCACCCTGCGCGCGATCGGAACAGTCAACGCACTGACCACGGGCCGACCGGGCGAGGCAGCGGGCATTCGCTGCCCGGTGTGGGTCGGCGTCGGGTCGGAAGACCCGATCATGCCGCCTGCACAGCGGGACGCGTTCACCTCCGAGATGCAGGCCGCTGGCGTCGACTGGCGCCTCACGGTCTACGGCGGCGCTTTGCACGCCTTCCACCACCCGACGGTCGACCACCCCACGGTCCCCGGCGTCGGCTATCACCCACGGCATGCGCAGCGAGCCTGGCGCGACGTCGTCGACCTGCTCGCCGAGTGCCTGCCCGTGACGGAGTGATCTGGTCAGTTCAAGCTGTCCTGGGGCAGCTGTCCCACACGGATGTCGGTGATGCCCACCCCGTCCTGCCGGGGCCCGCGCCTCCCGGGCAGCCCGGGCAGCCCGGACGCGGCGCTCCTGTTGGACAGGTCAGCTCGGCACAGAGGCGTCCGCTGGGCGCGGTGACGATCGGAACGTCCGGGCAGAGCGACGGCTCCCGCACCAGGGGGTCTCGTTCGAGGTCGTCGACCGCCGGCTGCCGGCGCGTCTTCACCGTCACCCAGTGCACCAGGTACGCGCGGCGCGCGGCCGTGTACGGGGGCAGCCACTCCGCGACGTCCTGGTCCCCTTTCGCCCTGTTCGAGCGTGGCGATTCGCCGATGTCAGAGATGACACCAGGTCCACTACGAGGAGACGTCCAGCTCCGCAAGCCCGTGGAAGTCTCACAGGGCGAGAATCCGACCTCCGTCGGCGCAAGGACCGCGAGGAAGCGGATTGACCACGCAGGGGTCAGTTCACTGACGCACTCCAGCCGTCACTGGCCGCGATGAGTAGGGCTCCCCGGTGCAGGTCGAGGCTGCAGGTGGCAGTGGGCTTCCCCACCTGGACAAACGGGCCAGGGCCGTGGAAGGCGACTGTGTCGAGGTGGAAGGCATCGGGATCGGTGCAGCTGACAGTACTCAGCCGCCAAGGCGTGGAGAGGGCCTGGCTGAGCCCGGGCGGCACGGCGAGTTGGAGTTGGGCAGTGGCAGGACGATCCGCATCGTATTGGGTGTGTGCCGCTGTCCAGGTGGCCATGACGAGGACCGCCTGCGCCGGCGGACCAGACGCGGGCGTACTTTCGGACGGAGACGGGGGAGTCCGACTGGCAGTCCGCGGCACCTCGACGAGATCCGGGTGGCCTGCGCGCTTGTTGAGAGCGTCTGCGAACCAGTCGGAAAGCTCCGGGCTGCCCTGCGCGACCCAGGCAACGTTGTACCGGCACCGGGCTGGCACCACTGAAGTGCGCCTCGCCCTCCTCGACAGTTGGGCGGAGCTGAACCGCAGCTTCGACGCATGATCCAGTCATGCGCGGCCCTGCGCGCGAAGTACCCCGACGGTGCCGGATTTCATGCTTGCCGTTTCCTCATCGCGTGATGCGAATGGCACGTGACAGACGGTGAGAACGCAGTTGGGCTACAGGTCTCAGTCAGCCGCACATGCGGGATGTGGGTCTCTTCAGGCTCCAGGGCCCTGGATTCGCTCGAAACCCGCTCGATGGCTCTCGGACCACTCGGTGGGTCGCATCGTCTCCCCGCTGACGTTCACGATGGTCCGCGTCCCGTGTGCGTACGTGCTGCTGCCATCACGGCTGCATACGCGGAAGCCGATCGTTGCCGATGTGCGTCCCACCTGTTCGGTCCAGAGGTGGACAGCGATTGCCCCATTGCCGGTCAAAGGAAGGTCGAACACGATGGAGACCGCCTTGACGACATAGAGCGTCGGTACAGCCTCGTCGGGTGCTCCGAAGCCCAGACTCAATGCATATGTGTTCCAGGCACGTTCGACCATAACGGTGTATCGGGAGTTGTGCAGCATCCCGTAGGGGTCGAGGTCGTCGAAGTAGACATCCAGAGGGAGAAAGGCGCCGTGGGCTACGGAATCGGATATCAGAGATGGTGCACTGGTGTCAGTCATGATGAATTCTTTCTCGTGTTGGTTCTTTCTTGAGCCGATTACACAGCCTGGCCTCAGTCTTCAAGCTCCGAACGCTTGCCAACACACATGCGGCGTTCTGCGCTTGGCGAACTCCGTAAGGGGAGGGGGAGTCACCGTCCGCACAGGGCCACCGGGGAGCTGAGACGTTTGAAGGGGTCCGCTCGATCGAACTCTCGCCGCAGTGCGCTACCAGCAGCACCGCAAGCCCCGGCACCCGCGCCGGCAGCTCGAGAATCTGCATTCATGGCGACTGTTGAACCTCTCTTGCTGCGCATCTGGACCCTGCGCTGCGATGCAGAAACGGCCGATAGGCTTGCACGTTCGCGTTGCACAACCTTCGCTCAGGCCCGGCTCTGCCCTAAATCGGAATTCGAATGTTCGGATGCTATCACCGGGTCTGGGAGCAGCCAAAAACTTTCACTGAATGGAAATCCGACTTGGCGTCAGTGCTCGTTGCTTAACGAGCACTACCTCAGCTTGTTGTTTAACCCTGCTGCTGTTTTGAAGGTGCTCCCGCGGCTGCGGAAGGTCACCAAGGACCGGATCGTCTGCATCGATAACGTCGACTTCGACCGCGGTGTCATCCTTGGCGACACTGCCCGAGTCGGCAAGAAGCCTGTGCGTCTGGAGCCCGCGACCAACTGGTTCTGCCTGATGGAGGCGTACGTGCTCTCGCTCGGCGCCTTCAGCTGGCTCCGCCTCGGCGGCTGCCACCGCGCTGCCGGCGACTGCGCCGCAGCCCGGGAGGCCCTGACGCGGATGGCACAGGGACGCGGTACCGTGATCACCTCCTGCACGTCGGGACCGGGGGATCCCGTTCCCGGCCCGCCTGCCGGCACCGCGCCGGAGGTCGAGTTGGCAGACAAGGCACGTTGACCGATCCGACCACCGATGGGTGGCCGGCGGCGTCGCGGTCATCGCCGTCAGACGTGTTGGAACCACCACAATGCCGCGGTGACTGCTGCCGCGGTGGCGGCGCCCTTGAGAACGTGGGTGACTGGACCAGGCACGTGCTGGCCTCAGGGAAGCACACCGCGCCCGGCGTTGCCTCACGCAGGAGGCTGTCAGTCCCTGTTCGTAGGATCACGGCATGTCTGATGCCTTCACCGTCCTGTGGACCCATGACACGTGCCGAGCGCTGCGCAAGGCAGGGCGCGTGGGTGAGCGACCGCCGGTCGCATTCAGCGGCGTTCACTCCTCCCTGCCCGCGTGGTCGGGCGTTCGCCCAGGGGACCAGGTGTACGCGCTGCACGTCAAGCAACGCGAAGTGTTCGTGGTGAGTCAGATGCGAGTGATGGTTGCGTCCTTGGAAGTGGTGTACGGGTTCCCACCTGATTCGGGTGTTTGTCCTGGCGTCGGGGTGAGGGTCCGGATATAGAGACGGCCACCGGCTGATCTTCGAGATGTCTAAGGCTCGAAGGAGATCAGCACGATGACCGCACCAGACAGTCTGCCCGTGCACGCCCTGACCGAGGAGAACCTCGCTGCGGCGAGTCCCGATCTGCTCCGCGCGATGGTCAAGACGTTCGCCGACGCGCTCATGTCCGCGGAGGCCGACGCCCTCTGCAACGCCGAATACGGGCAGGTCAGCGACGAACGCGTCAACCACCGCAACGGATACCGCCCGCGCGAGTGGGACACCAGGGCCGGCACCGTCGAGCTGGCCATCCCCAAGCTGCGGCAGGGTAGTTACTTCCCGCACTGGCTCCTGGAACGACGTCGCAGGGCTGAACAGGCACTCATCAGCGTGGTGGCCACCGCCTACCTGCTCGGCGTGTCCACCCGCCGGGTCGAGAAACTCGCCGAGTCCCTCGGCGTCACCCAACTGTCGAAATCCCAGGTCAGTGCCATGTCCAAGCACCTGGACGGGCAGGTCACCGCGTTCCGCGACCGGCCGCTGGACGCCGGACCGTATGCCTATGTCTGGGTCGACGCGCTGACCCAGAAGGTCCGCGAGGGCGGCCGCATCATCAACGTCCACGCGCTGATCGCGGTCGGCGTCAACGCCGACGGGCACCGTGAGATCCTCGGCCTGGACGTCGCCACCGCCGAGGACGGCGCCGGCTGGCTCGCCTTCCTGCGCTCGCTCATCGCCCGCGGCCTGAGCGGCGTCCAGCTCGTCGTCTCCGACGCCCACACCGGCCTGGTCGACGCGATCGGCGCGACCCTGCCCGGCGCCTCGTGGCAGCGCTGCCGCACCCACTACGCCCGCAACCTGCTCTCCCAGGTCCCGAAATCGGCCCAGCCGTGGATGGCCACACTGCTGCGGACGGTCTTCGAACAACCTGACGCAGACGCTGTCCGAGCCCAGATGCGTAACGTCCTCCAGGCCCTGGAAGCGAAATTTCCCAAGGCCGCCGGACACCTGGACGCCGCCCAGCACGACCTGCTGGCCTTCACCGCCTTTCCGCGCGAGATCTGGCGGCAGATCTGGTCCAACAACCCCCAGGAACGACTGAACAAGGAGATCCGCCGCCGCACCGACGTAGTCGGGATCTTCCCCGACCGCACCGCCGTGATCCGCCTGGTCGGCGCCGTCCTGGCCGAGCAGAACGACGAGTGGACCGAGGCCCGCCGCTACATGGGCCTCGATCTGCTGGCCAAGGCCCGCCGCCACCCGATCGAGTCAGGAACCGACGACACCGCCCTGCCCACCGAACTCACCGCATAGCCTCAAAGAAGAGATCACCGAGTGGCCGTCGATACACCACTCCAGCGGACGTGACCCGAGTGATCGAAGCGGGCCGTCGCGATTGCTGCGGCACAGCCCCCACCACCTGGGAAGAGCCTGCATATCCCGGGCATGACGACTGGTCGATGCTCGGAGCCGGCGGATGCGGGGCTCAGGCGGTACATGTGGACGCCACGCCCGTGTGCTTCGATGTACCTGTCTCCGGTGAAGTGCTCACCAAGCTTGCCTGGCGCAACCGGCGAGGACAGACCCGCGGCCTGAAGTACGTGGTGGACGGTCGCCTCGAAAAATCGAACAGCCTTCAGGGGTTCTACCGCCTGACGCCCGAGGCCGCTGATGAACTGGCGGAGGTCGTCAGCAGTTCTGCCCCTTGATATTGACCGATGGATGAGGAGTCAGTACTCGTCTCACCGCTACCGGCAGTGTAGAAAGTCGAACACGAGTGAACTCCGCCGCCTCCCGAAGCGGTGAGCATTCACTGTCCGTTCTCAGGTTCTGGCTCAGGTTTTGTGCCGGGTGACGCTCTGTCATTACTCGATGTTGAAGAGCGGGATGGACGGTGATGGTGGAGCAAGGACTGTGCGCAGGCGGTTGAGGGTGGCTCGCCACTGCTTCCAGTCTTCCGGGTCGGCCCAGTTCGAGGCTGGCCCGGCCTCGTCGCTGATGACGCGAGCGAGGGCCTCATCCGCGAGCGTTCGGAGATCGTCGGGGAAGGCGGGCATGGGTTCTTCAGGGCCGTAAGGTATGTCGATTGGATCGCCGCCAGGGCATAGCGCCGCGATCAGCGCGGCGGCGGCCACCGCCTCTTCTCCCTCGGCGAGCCAGCCGGTGGCGTCGACGGTGCGCGTGAGGATGCCACGGACCAGTGCCTCGCGCTCCTCGGGTTTGGCGTCGTCGAGAGCATTCGCGAAGTCCGCGGCCGTGTCGTTGTCGAAGGGGCCGGTGTCCCAGGTGCCCATGTCGATCTCCCCATGTAGGCGCGTCAGGATCCTTGCATCAGCCGCCGACATGGCGATCACTCTGCGAGCAGTACGCACTTCCGCAGAAGGGCGAAGCCAGCACGCCCGAACATCTGACGCTTGAGCATTTTGATCCGGTTGACATGCCCCTCGACCACGCCCGAGCCCCAAGGCAAGGCGCGTCCGGCGGTGACGGCGTCAAGGGTGTGGACGCTGGGCAAGTCGTCCTGCGGACGACGTCGAGCAGGGCTGGCAGGTGTTCGCCCTGCGCTGGGTGAGCATGACCGCGAAGGAGCGGGACGTGCCGGGTGAGGGCTTCGAGCTCGGGACACTCCGGCGACCGTTCGGGGCGACGGTGGCCGGGCGGTCACCGGTCGCGGTGAGGCGCGCTTCTTGTGCGGGTAGGCGCGGGTTCGCTGGTGGCTGCCGTTGTAGCCGACCGGCACGATCTCCTCCCACATTTTCCAGGCGTTGGTGAAGCCCTCGTTCCACCGGTCGTCCAGGTAGGGCTTGTCTGCGGCCGCCCACATGCCGACATTGCCCCGGCGATGGGGGTGGGTGGGTAGGGTCGGGGGCGTGTTTGATGCTGGGGAACGAGACCGTGTCCGGGAGCGTTTGCTGGTTCTCGCGGGCGTGGATCCTGCGGTGGTGGGCGCGGCGGTGACGGGCTGAGGCCGTCGGTGCCGCGGACCGCTGGTCGGATCTCGACCTTGCGTTCGCGGTCGACGGCGAACCCGGCCCCGTGCTGGAGCGTTGGACGGCAACGCTGTACGAGGACTTCTTCGCCCGGCACCACTGGGACCTGCCCTCGGGCTCCACGGTCTATCGGGTGTTCCTCCTGCCCGGCTGGCTCGAGGTCGACATCGCGTTCACCCCGGTCGGTGAGTTCGGACCGCTCGGGCCTGCCTGGCGCACCGTCTTCGGCCCCACCGTCCCCCTCAGGCGGGGCGATCCTCCCGGCCACGACCACCTCGTCGGATTGGCCTGGCACCACGCGCTCCACGCGCGGACCTCCATCGAACGCAGCCGCTACTGGCAGGCCGAGTACTGGATCGGTGCCGTCCGCGACCAGGTGATCGCACTCGCCTGCCTCCGCCTCGGCCACCCCTCCGCCCACGCCAAGGGCGCCCACCTGCTTCCGCAGGAACTCACCGCTCCGCTCCACCAGACGCTGATCCGGTCGCTGGACGACACGGAACTACGCCGGGCCCTGGCCGCCGTGCTGACCGCACTGACACGCGAACTGGAACGCACCGACGACACACTGTCAGCGCGGCTTCAGCCCATGCTGGCCCAACTCGCCGGCCAGTGATCTCAGCTCAACCCCCAGGACTGCATCGCCCTGGACCAGCCTGCTTGCCGCTCGTGGACGTGCAGTCGAGTGCGTGCCATGATCACGGCAGTTTCCTGCGCAGATCCGTGCGCTGGGCGAGGAGGGAACCGTGCCGCTCTACTTTGCTGTGCCGCTTGTCCTGCTGACCGGGGTCCTTGCCACGTCCGGCGTTGCAGCAATGGCCTGGGGCTGGGTGCTCCCCTGGAACCGGCGCTACGTTCGCCGCCCGCGTCTTTTCGGCCTGGGGCAGTTGATTGCCGCTCTCGCTTTGAGCTGGAACTGGGTCGTGGTCCCGGTGATCGGGGGAGACGGGCTTCGGCACTGGGGATCGCGTACCGGCAGCTTGATTCTTTTGGTCGGCTTGCTCGTGACGTGGATCGGCGAGTCGGTCGGTGGCGAACGGGGAGCCGACAGCCATTCCTAGGGACGTACCGCCGCCGGTCAGGACCTGATCGAGGCGGCTGTTCCATTGCCGTCCGGCTCCTCACCGGGCCGTTCTCGGAGCGAACACAGGGAAGAGCCCGAGAGGGGGGTCGGGATTCTGCGGGTACGCGGCGGCCGTGACCGTGACGTGAGCACGCAGCCCCGACACTGAAGCCGACGGGCTTGGGTCGTGCACTGGTGCGGTATTGCCGGACTGTCGGCCGTGAGGGTCTGCCGCGGCTGCGGCGGTCGGCACCCGATCGGGGCCGACCGCCGCAGCCGCGTTCTGCGTCAGCCGGTCGTGTCGGTCAGGCCGGCCGACAGGACCGTCACTCGCTGGTCGTTCCTGTCGCTTTTCCACGGCGTGTCGAGTTCGAGGAGGGTGCTGGTCTTCGGGTCGATGATGACCTCTGTGGTGCCGATGGCTCCGTGGAAGACCAGTTTTGTGCCGCTGCGTCCTGCGGCGTCCTTGACGGTGCCGGCGTTCGTGACGCCTCGCAGCGTCGACAGTGCCTTGAACAGTCCGGCGCGCAGTTCCGGGCTGGCGGGGGCGCTGCTGAGCAGGATGCTCGCCTGTTCGAAGCCCACTGTGCCCGCGTCCTCCTCCCAGGGGCCCTTCTGCGCGCTCAGGATGGATCGCCGCAGCAGGACCGGGTCGGTGGTCAGGCTGTCCAGGCTGTTCCAGTCCAGCTGCTTCGAGCCGAGTTGCCAGCCGCGGAAGTGGCGCTTGAGGCCGGTCCCGCCGGTGGCGGTGTAGGTCAGTTCCATGGACCGCGAGATGTAGGTGGTGCCGGTCCTGGTGCGGACCTTCCAGTACGTTCCCGAGCCCGCCGGCTGGGTGGCGGCAACCTCGGCGATGTCGTTCAGGAACACCGAAGCGGACTCCGCCTGCGTTTCGTGCCGCGTGCCCGAGCTTCCTGCCCCGGTGTCCGCGTAGGTCACGGCGACGCCGGCCGCCACCGCCGCGGCAGCGACGACGGCTAGGACACGGCGGCGCCTCCGGAACGGCGTCACCACGACCTTCTCCCGCGGGGCCTTTACCGTCTCCTCCTGCACGGCCTCCTCGACCGCGGCCAGTGCCCGGGCCAGCGCCCGGGCCGACAGGGGCTCGACCCGGCCCGCCGCCTGCAGCGCCTCGGCGCCGGGGAAGTCCAGCAGCGCCTGCCGCTCGGTCATGTCCGTCTCCTCCACGTCGTAGGTGCTCATGCGAGTTCTCCTGTTACGGTCAAGCCCCGTCCCACGAGGGGAGACGCCGTGAGCCGTTCGCGCAATCTGGCCCGGGCCCGGTGCAGCCGCGAACGGGCCGTCCCGGTCGGGATGCCCACGGCGGCGGCCGCCTCGGCGGGCGTCAGCTGCTCCCAACTGACCAGGAGCAGCACCTCTCGCTCGGCCTCGGGCAGTTCTGCGAGCGCGATTCGCAGTACGGGTGCCAGCGCTGCTGCGTCCAGGCGCTGGTCCACCGCCTGCCAGGGGTCGGTGACCTGTCCCCCCGGCAGGGCCTCCGTCCGTGCCGTCCGCCGCACGTGGCCGGCGAGGACGTTGCGGGCCACTCCGAACAGCCAGCCGCGCGCCGATCCGCGCGAGGCGTCGAACGTGCGCCGCGCGGCGAACGCCTGCAACCACGTTTCGGCCAGGAGATCGTCCGCGGCGACGGGTGCCCGGCGGGCGAAGTAGCCGTGCAGGGCAGCGGAGTGCTGTTCCACCAGAGGCGTGAATGCCGACGGATCGTCCGCGGCTTTGGAGAGTTGGGCGTCACTGTCGGGGCCGCCGCAGGCGTCGTGTTCCGATTCCATGGAATCTCCGTTTCTGACCGTCGGACGACGGTCTCACCCCGTACTTGTCGCACCGCGCGGTGTGCGTTCGCGCACCGCATCCGCGTCCGCGGAACCCGTCGCTTCTGGTCGCCGGCGTGCGAGCACGTCGGGCGGTGCGCGCGGCCCGTCGCAGTACTGGCAGCCGCGACAACCCGACGGCCCGCACGCGCAGTCGGCTTGCCGGCGAGCGGTCCAGGCGGCCCCCAGCGCCGACCAGGCACCATCAGTACCTCCGGGGCGAGGAAGACGTGCGGACAAGGAGACGGAGCCGCCCGGCGGCACCACCTCCGAGCGGGACAACCGCGGGCTCGCACGGTGGCGCAGCGGCCTGACCACCAAGCTGAACCATCCCCGTCGAGCAGGGGGTTTCGTCCGCTCGGCGTGTTTGGAAGGTCGCCCTTCCATGCGCAATGGTGGCCCTTGCGCGGGACGCATGGGCGGCCCGATTCCTTAAGGGCATGGCATGAAGCGCATCATCGCCGGACTGTGGCGGATCATCCGGGGACCCCTGCAGTGGAGGATCATGTGGCTGACCAACAGCAAGTACATGGTCGGTGTGACCGGCGTTGTCCGCGACAGCGAGGGCCGCGTGCTGTTGTTGCGTCACCGGCTGTGGCCCGAGGACCGCCCGTGGGGCCTGCCCGGCGGCTACGCCAAAGCGGGCGAGGACTTCCGTGACACCGTCGCCCGCGAGGTGCGTGAGGAGACCGGCCTCGAAGTCCAGGTCGGCGAGCTCGTCCACCTCAAGAGCGGCTTCAAGCTGCGCGTGGAGGTGGCGTATGCCGCAACACTCGTCGGCGGTTCGCTGAAGATCGACGCGTTTGAGGTTCTGGAAGCCAAGTGGGCATCGCCGGACGACCTGCCGCCGGGCTTGCAGGAAGCGCACCGGCTCCTGATCCAGGCCGGACCCCACGGCTGATCCGTCGGAACAGTCTCAGCCCGTCCACCGCTCGCCCCGTACGAACACCTGAGGGCACGAGCCGACAGCGGTCGGTGGACGTCCTCGCACCCGGGGCGGGTGCGAGCAGTCGGCACACAGAACATCCCGACGCGATTGACCCTGGTCGGACAAGGAACTCTCCGGCAGACCTCTCTGTCCCTGCCCGATCCCTGAGCTGGTGGGCACCGCCTACTCAGGGTCCGGAAGAACTGGACGGCGCGGTGAACCGGTGTCGCTCACGCCAAAGCAGGGCCCACGGGGCCACCCGTGGAGGCCCGCACCGTGAGGCGCCGCTTCAGGACCTCTGACCGGGGCGCCTCGCCGGCGATGCGCTGCACCAGCAGGTCGACCGCTCGCCGTCCCTGCTCTGCCATGGGGGAGTGCACGCTGGTGAGCGGCACAGGGAGTTCGGCCGCCAGGGGGTGTCGTTGACGCTGGCCAGCGCGAGGTCCCGGCCGAGACTGAGGCCCAGGTCGCGGGCCGCGCCTGCGGCTCCGATCGCGGCGAAGTCGTTCACGGCGAAGAGGGCAGTGGGCCGGTCCTCGGTCGCAGTGAGCAGGGCGAGCGCTGCCTTGCGGCCGCCGGCGGTGTCGAAGGCCGAGTGCGCGATGCACCGGGCGGGCAGGGGGAGTCCTGTCCCGCTTCCCGGTAGCGCTCGGCGAATCCTGCGGTCCGGTCCGCCCCGGTGCTGGCGAAAGGCTCTCCGGCGAGCACCCCTGGTGATGTCAGCCTCGACGGAGCCGGCGCTTAGAAGATGTGGGCACGCCCCCTGCAGCTCTCGCCGGCGGGCTTCCGGGACCGCCGCGGCGGGTTGGTGAGAGGTTCCGTCGTTCGCCCTCGTTGCCGTCAGCGCTGCCGTCGCTCGACCGAATGACTCACGTGCACGCTTTCCAGGTCTGCGTATGCCAGTCGCAGGTCGGTACGGGGTCAATCACCTCTGTTCACGTTGGGCTCGTTCCTGCAGGGTCCGGCCGGAGGCGGGACTCCTCTGAACGGGGCTGAACCCATGCGAATGAGACCAGGACTGAGATCGGCTCCCTGGCCGAACGCCGCTGAGTAGCAGCTGGGCTGCTCCTGGCCGTCATGACGCTATCTGCGCCCATGGGAAGTCCACGATGACGCTGCCTGAAGCGCCACAGAGACACTCCTGAGCTCATGAGGGAGTCCCGGGAAGCGATCACGTTCAGAGCATTCCGGCTGGCAGGGCACTGTAGCGGCCCAAAGGATGTGCATTGACGGATGGCTGGGCTCTCACTACTGCTCAGCCGTCGCAATCCATCATGACGGCTGCCAAGAGCCGATCGGCCTGGAGAAACAATGTCCCTCATATCCCCTGTGCGCATATCCGGCGGCGTCTTCGCAGACATACGCCGTAGCGCACGGCACCAGTGGCTCACCTGGTTGAGCGTCATCCTGGCAGCGCTTTCCACCACCCTCCTACCCACCGCTGCTCCGCACGCCTTCGCAGCAACACAGAAGGTCCTGCGCCACAATCGCTTGAACCCCGCGAGTGGATCTGAGGTGCCCGCCGTGCAGGGGCGTGTGGCCGCGCCGTTGAGCGCGGCCTTCTCCACGGTGACGATCCCGGCGGGCACGAGCCCGCTGGCGGTGGCGGTGGCGCCGAACGGCAACGTCTACGTCGGCAACGCTAATTCGAACAACGTGACGGTGATCAGCAGCACCACGAACACCGTCCTGGCCACCGTCCCCGCCGGTTCGAACCCGGCCATGGTGGCGGTGGCGGCGAACGGCAACGTCTACGTCACCAACCAAAGCTCGAGCAACGTAACAGTGATCGACAGTACCAATAACACGGTCCTGGCCACCGTCCCCGTCGGCGGGGGCCCGTTCGCGTTGGCGGTGGCGCCCAACGGCAGGGTCTACGTCGCCAACTCGACGTCGAACAACGTGACGGTGATCGACAGCGTCACGAACGCGGTCGTCGGCTCCCCGATCCCCGTCGGCGCGGTCCCGGACGCGGTGGCGGTGGCGCAGAACGGCAACGTCTACGTCGCCAACCGAAACGACGGCAACGTGACGGTGATCGACAGCGCCACGAACACCGTCCTTACCCGCCCCACCGGTGGGTTCCCGGGCGCGGTGGCAGTGGCGCCGAACGGCAACGTCTACATCGCCAACCAGACCTCGAACAACGTGACGGTGATCGACAGTGCCACGAACGCGGTCCTGGCCACCGTCCCCGCCGGCTCGGTCCCGGGGGTGGTCGCGGTGGCGCCGAACGGCAACGTCTACGTCACCAACACCGTCTCGAACAACGTGACGGTGATCGACAGTGCCACGAACGCGGTCCTGGCCACCATCCCCACCGGCGCGGGCCCGTTCGGGATAGCGGTGGCGCCGACCGGCAAGGTCTACGTCGGCAACTCGAATTCGAACAACGTGACGGTGATCGACAGTGCCACGAACACGGTCCTGGTCACCGTCCCCGCCGGCGCGTTCCCGTTCTCGGTGGCGGCGGCGCAGAACAGCAACGTCTACGTCACCAACGCCAATTCGGCGAACGTGACGGAGATTTCGCCATTGACGGTGACGACCTCACTCACGTCGAAGTGCGAGCTATCGGTGACGTTCAGCATTTCCGGGGGCACTCCGAGCGGGACAGCGGTGGTGGACTTCGGGGACGGCAGCCCCACGGTCACCGTCGCCCTGGACGCCACCGGGAGCGGGCAGACCACCCACACCTACACCGCCGGTACGTTCACCGCGACCGTGAACGGGAACCCCACCTCCGTCACCGTGCCGAGCGGATCCGGCCGGCCCTGCTGTCACGGTTGGTCCCCCGCGGGCGATGACGCGAGGTCTTCGCAGTCACCCCGACCACACTGCTGCGCCGGCATCGGCAAACCGCCGCACGCAGAAGGATCTTCGCCCAGCACCGTCGCCCCGGCCGCCCATCCGTCGCCCTGGCCGTCAAGCGGCCCATCCTGCCCTTGGCCCGCGAAAACAGCAGCTGGGACCACAGCCGAATACAAGGCGAACTCGCCCGCCTCGGCTACCTGATCGCCCCATCCACAATCTCTGAAATCCTTCATGCCGCCTGAATCGACCCCGCCCCGCAACGCTCCGGCCCGACCTGGAACCAGTTCCTCACCGACCAGGCCCACGGCATCATCGCCGCCGACTCCTTGCACCTCGACACCGTCTCACTCAAGCGCCTGTACGCCCTGATCTTCATCGAGCACAGCACCCGGCGCGTCCACCTCGCCGACATCACCGCCCAGTGGACACGCAGCAGGCCAGGAAAAGAGTTGCCCTTCCTGCTCCGGGATCGTCGAGCCGCGCAACCTGTACCGCTCGATCATGCGCGTCGCTGGCAACGCCGGTCTCCGCGTGATCCGGCTGCATGATGCCCGACACGCCGGCGCCACGCTGCTGACCGGCGCCGGCGCCGGCGTCACGCCCCGCGGAGTGATGGAAGTCCTGGGGCACAGCCAGATCGCGGGCACGTTGAAGGTCTACACGCACGGCGTGCAGAACACCCAGCGTGAGGCCATGAGCCACATGGACCGGCTGTTTCGGAGGGCGAGTGAGCGTGGTCGTTGATGTCGGATCCGGATGTCAATGCCCCCCAGCCATGACCGGCTGGGGTCTCTTCGCCGGTGGGTGTGGACGGTTTCGAACCGCCGACGTCTGCCTTGCAAGTTCGGGCCAGGCTCCTGGCGACCTGCCGGAAGGTGTCTACACCGGCTGTCTCTGGACGGTCTCCGGCTGCCTGGCTCCGCGGTCGTCTCCCTGCGTTGATGTCATGCGGTGAGGAGGCCCGTGACACTAGCCCGACAGGTAACGCGCTGGCGCTGCTCGCCTACCAAGCCCTCGGCGATGACCGCCAGGCAGCCGTCGGATCGCGACGTGGAGGTTCAGCGAGCCGGGCTCGTGTGGGGCGGCGAGGCCCACGCTCGATCCGGGGGCGTCGTAGATGGGCTTATCTCACCGGTGGGCAAAACCTGCACATCACCCAGTTTGCCGGGGGCACAGATCCTGCGGCACGCCCCTTGGCACAGATTGTCATACGGACAGGCACGCGCGGTCACTCACGGCCCGGGCGAGTGGCGCACCGTGTCATCATGACGAACCACAACACCACATCCTTTGACGGTCGGCTTCTGATCGGCGCCGCCGGTTCGGCTGCCGTGGTCGCGCTTCCCTCCTACATCGGTGCGTTGCGTACGGTCTTCACCGGAACGATCACCGTGCTGATGACGCACACGGCGACCGTTTTTCTGCCCGCGCACACGGTTGCCCTGTCCGCCGACCGCGTGGTCACGGGTGCATCGGCCGACACGTGGCCGCGGGAGAACCACGCGACACTTGCCGCCGAGCACGACATGACGGCCGTGCTGCCCGCTACCGCGAACGTCCTGTCCTCCGTCGCGGCGGGCGCGGCACCGAACATGCTGTCCGCCACGATCATGGCCGCGGTCCACCCCGTGGTGTTCTTCCCGGTGATGTCAGGCAGCATGTGGCAAAAGCCCGCCGTGCAGCGCAACGTCGACCGGCTGCGGCAGGACGGCTACGAGGTGGTGGATCCTGCGTGGGGGATGCGATACGACGTGGCCCTCGGCGAATCCGTGGACAGCCCCATGCCCCCGGCGCCGCCCCGGTTCATCGAGATGGTCAGGGAACTCATGCCGTCACCGCTCCGTTCAGCCGCGGGCTGAGGGCCCGGAACGCGGCTCTGCGTACGCGCCCGACCGGTAGGCGCCCGGCGTCATCCCCGTGACGGCCCGGAATGCTCGGTGCAGCTGAGCCTCTCCGCCGAAACCGCACTCGCGGGCGACAGCGGCCAGGGGCCGCTCGGGGGCAGCCCGTAGCAGCTGCTGGGCACGGGTCACTCGCAGGCGCCGGATCAGAGCGCTGAGCGGCTCGCTGTCGGGGGCCATGACGCGGTAAAGGCTCCGGCGCGACAGGCCGCAGGCGGCGGCCACAGTGTCGGCGTCCAGGGACGGATCGCATGCGTGGCTGACGACGAACCTGTGGACCCGTTCCCGGGTCATGGCGGCGGTCGATGCCTGCGCAGGCCCGTGACAGGCCGCCCAGCTCAGCGCCCAGTCCAGCAGCCCCACCGCGTGCGGCAACAGGGCCGCTGCCGCATCCGGGGCGTCCTGCTGCTGGCGGTTCAGGCCGACGAGGAACTCGCTGACGAGCCGACCCGGTCCCGCAGCATCCAGCGCAACCGCCGTCGCGTCGGCAAGCACGCGCCGTGGCAGCAGCATCCGGGGAACCCGCACCACGAGTTGTGAGAAGGCCCCGGCAAAACGCAGCTTGTACGGACGCCCACTGTCGACAAATGCCATCGCCCCAGCGGGAAGGGCGGCGACGCGTCCGTCCTGCCAGATCTGGGCCCGGCCGCTGGTCTGGATGTTGGCCAGCACGAATTCTTCGCTGTCACGAGCTATGAGACGCCCGGTCCTGGCCACCTCCTGCGCACCGGACGAGACCGTAGAGAGCTCGATGGTGTCGAGCAGGGCGTGCTCAATGCGCCCCTCGAAAGGCACAGCGGCCGTCGCCCGGGCTGAGACCCGCACGAAAGCGTCACAGATGACGTCGGACCAGTAACTGAACGCATCGGGTGCCTCCACCTCGGCGGTGGACCAGATCATTCGTGAAGCCTTTTGCACCCTGTCCACGTTACTTCGACCAGGAGGCAATGGACGCCGGCCGCGTGGTCCTGACCACCGACGCCACCGCCGCCCCTACCTGTGACGACGGCGGCCGAGCACGCTGGAGAGTTCGCCGACCGGCGCGAGCACGTGTCCGCCCTCGCCCGCACACCACCACACGACCTTGCCGTCCCGCTCCGAGCCGTGGACACCGAGGTCGTGTCGGGGGCACACTGGCCAGACCTGCCAGGTCTGTTCGAGCAGGCTCTCCTGGATCATGATCGTCAGGCCGGTCAGTGCCGTGGTCGGGTCGTCGCACGCGCTCGGCAGGATTTGACCGCCCCAGTTGAGCCTGACGCCGTCGGCAAGGCGGACACCAGCTCCCGCCGGAAACCAGTCCTCCAAGATCTCGATCTCCGGTGCACCCTCGATCCCACGCGTGGGCAGGTCGCCAGCAACGATCCGCAACGCGGCGCGCAATGTCTTCAAACGCTCGGGGGCGAGGTCGAAGCCCGGCTCAAAACCCGCGTCGTCCAGGATGCGCCGTGCCAGGGCCGTCATCTTCGCCGGCGGCACCTCGGCCGGGTTCCGTTCGACGACCTCCTCGATGGCCTCTGTGCAGAGGGACCAGTCGAGCAGTTCACAGGCGAGGGCCACAACGTCCTGCGGGTCAAGATTGTCCTCGCGCAGGCCGAGATAGACCCTTCGCTCCAACTGTTCAGTAGCCGCCGCGTACTCCGCCATACCGTCTTCCACCGGCCCAGTATCCCGACCCGGTACGACCCCCGTTGCACGGCCTTACGGCGATCTCACCACTTCATCGCGGCCGTGACTCGAAGGAACCGCACCCATCACAGTTCGTAGAGTGAAGGCACTCTACGAACCGAGCATTCAAGTAGGCGCGCATCGCGCGACTGAGGTGCAGGCCGACTTTTTCCCAGACCAGCACGATTGGTCCGCCGAGCTGGGTGTGGGCGGCGCTGAGCAGGTCTCGTAAGTCCTTCCAGGACAAGCCTTTGCGGCCGTCGACCCGCTGGTCACTGGTGTGCCGGAAGACCAACCGCAGCCGCTCGCCGGGCTTGTAGCAGCACATGGCGGCCAGTGACAGGTGACGTCTGCTGCCGCTGTTGACTCGGATCACGGGCGTGACGCCTGTGCGCGACCAGGTGCGGGCGGTGTGCAGCGTCATCGAAAACGCGGCCCCGTCGGCGAAGACGGTCCAGGTCCCGAGTGCCGCCGCGGTGGTTCCGAGGGTTTTATTCGATGGTGACGCCGTGGGCGCGGGCGAGTGCGTCGAGGCCGTTCTGCCCAGCCTTGGCCGATGGTGCGGAGTTTCCAGACGGGCTGGCCGCTGTTGTTGTGGCGGGGACGCCAGACACTCGCCCTCCTGGCCCAACTCGAGGCAGCGTGCCGGGCATGCGACGACCTGGCTCGCGACACCGAGGAGCTGTTTCTGCAGCATCCCGACGCGGAGATCATCACAAGCTTCCCCGGTCTGGCCACCCTCACTGGTGCCCGGATACTCGCCGAGATCGGCGACGATCGCGCCCGCTTCGGCCGGGCCGGTGACCTCAAGGCCTATGCCGGAAGTGCGCCAGTAACCCGTGAGTCCGGCAAGAGCCGCCATGTCACCCACCGCCGGATCAAGAACGGCCGCCTGGCCGCCACCGGCCGGCACTGGGCGTTTGCGGCACTGACCGCCTCACCTGGAGCCCATGCCCATTACAACCGCCGGCGAGAAGTCGGCGACCGCTATCACGCAGCCCTCCGCAATCTGTTCAACCGCATGCTCGGACAGCTCCACCACTGCCTGACCAGCCACCAGAAGTTCAATGAGGGAGTCGCCTTCAACACACCCGCGCCGCCCCCGCTCGCCGCAGCTGCTTGACCTGATAGCTGCATGGGGTGTCTTGTCTGCGATGACCTGGTTGGGCCGGCAGCGTGGTCGGCCCAGGCCGGTGCGGGGAACGCGGATCCGTTCCAGGAGGGGCCGTGCGCAGATGCTGTCGTGGCGTTGCCCTGGCG